>NZ_SNUT01000003.1 GCF_012027615.1 Thermococcus sp. 21S7 | reverse complement strand
CGTTGCTTAAGTCTCCTTCTGCGAGGCGTTCGAGTTTTTCGCCGATAGCGTTAAGCGTTCCCACGAGATCCTTCCCAACAGCCTCAAAAGCCCTTATAAGCGCCCCAATCTCATCATCCTCAATGTAGTGGATTTGGTTGAGCTGTCTGTTGACCTCGCTTAATCTTCCCTCTGCCAGGGCCTGTGCAACACTCCTGAGCTTCTCAAGCGGCTTGAGTGAGTCTGATACCATCTTGTAAGAGACACCGATGAGCGCCGCCGAGATGACGAGGATGAGGATGCTGAGTAGGAATGCGGACCGGGCGGTGGTCTCCTTGGTGTCATTTATAACCTTGATTACCCCCGCACTTACCTCACTGACCGGGACCTTTGCGAAGACGTACCACCCTGTGCTGGGTATCTTGACGCCGGCCGCAACCGCCTGGACTCCGTTGAAGGTGTACGTCACAACATCCTTGTCTTTGCCGCTCCTTATGATGTCGGCGACCGGCTTGAGCGCCGGCTCGTCGAAAACGTTGAGTTTCATGATATAGTCGTGGTTGGGATGCATGTATGTCATTCCATTGGGCCCTGCCACGGTCACGTAGCCGGTGTTCCCGATGGTCACTTCGTCTATTCTCTTCGTCAGAGTGTCGATGAAAACGTCCAATCCGACGACACCGACGAGCTTACCGTTGTAGTAAACAGGAACCGCATACGTGATGACCCATTTTCCGGTTGACGCATCCTGGTACGGCTCGCTCCACGTCGGACCGTTGTTCTTAACCGCCTCTTGGTACCACGGCCTGACCCTCGGGTCGTAACCCTGGGGGATTTCCTGCTTGGGGTATATGAACATGTTGCCGTTCGCATCGCCAAAATACACCGTGCTGAGGGTGGACTCGGAACTGGCTATTATCGCGAAGTGCTCCATGAGGAGCGGCCGAAGTTTGTCGGCGTAGCCTGGATCCCCAAAGTCTATTCCCTCCAGCTGAAGCTGTTTCAGGGACAGCTCGACGGAGCCTTTCGTGGCACTACCGAGGGACTCCACGGTGTGGAAGAATCCCTGGAACTCAGTGGCTATGGCTGTAGCGTATGCCATCACCGTTTCCTGGGCCTGCTTCTCAACGACGGGAGCCATCTTTGTCCCAATTAGTTTGGCTGTATTGTTGCCTGTATACAGCATCATTCCTCCGGCTATTGCGGTTACCACCAAGAGCGCCACAACCACGATGCCTATTACCTTTTTCTTAAACTCCACCATAACCCCCCCGGCGTTTCGTGGGCTGTTAGTATATCTTTTCGACAACCTGTCCGCCTGAGACCTTCCTCATCCTAACCTTCCCATTCGACACGTCGAGGTATATCGTCCTCCCTCCCTTTCCCCCCGTATCCTCCGCTTTCAGCCGGATGCCCAGTTTTTTGAGCTCCCTCTTTGCAACCTCAACGTTTCTCTGACCTATCTGCAGCTTTTCGCTCGTCACGTTGGTGAACATATGGGCACCTCCGAATAGCTTTGCCTCAAGCCTCCTAGGGTTTCCGCCGAGCTTTCTGATATCTTTAATCAGCAGTTGGAGCCCGGTGTCCACGTACTTCGCGGGGTTTCCCCGGTTTCCGTAGTAGGATGCCTCGGGAAGCAGAGCGTGGAGTAGCCCGCCAACCTTGGCCACGGGGTCGTAGAGGGTTATACCTACACAGCTACCTAACCCGTATGTGCTGATTAGGCCGGTTCTCCTCTTGGCTGCGTAGTCCCCTATCCCCACCTTTATTTCCTCCATAGACTCCAACCTCTTAGCTTCCCTTTTCCCCGCTATCCGACGGTTCCTGAATCGGCTGAACCTCAACGTTTTCTATCTGAGCCTCAAGTTTGCTCACTAGGGTGTCAAAAGCTTCCGTTGTTGGGACCAGGTAGAACAGACTCTCGACATCGGTGTCCTTCTGGTAGAACCTGGTTTTGAACATTATCACCTCATCAACATCCCGCAGATCCTGCCTGGACAGCTCTTTTTCCACATCGTACAGACTTTCCGCAGGCTTCGGAGGGCTCAGTGATACTGGTTCCCCTATAAGCTTTGCCAGGATGTCCGTATAAACCGATATCATGATGTTCCCGATTTCCATTACCGCAGATTTTCCCATCTCGTCCAGTTCGTCTCCGGGGTCCATACCCACCAGCATCGATACGAGCGCCTTAACACTTCTCTGAGGGAACTGGAGGATGGCAACGCCGCTGAGACCCTCGGTTATGTCGAACATCACGACAAAGCTGTTCTTGATTCCGTTCTTGGCGAGGGTGTGCAGGAAGTTCGCCCGGGCGATGACCTCCACCGCAGGGGGCTCCATTTCAATCTCTCCAATCATGTTGGAGAGGGCCGTCAGGGCATGACTCATGGCTATATTGGAGGCCTCCCGAAATATGTCCTGATACCACTCCGAAGACCAGCTTTTGTGCCCACTCATAACAATCCCCCCATTAGCGTGTCCACGAGTCTCTTCATGGACGAAGGATGCGGAATTATCATAAAATGCTCCTTAAACTCCACGTCGTTTATTGTTATTCTCGTCCTCAGGAGGACCGTGTAGTCGCAGTACTGTCCTATGTCCGCAAGCGCAAAATCAAGGATTGCGGAGGTGAAGTCTATGGCCAGCTCGGGAGGGGTCTGCTCTATCTCGGCATTCAAGAACTCACTTAACGCGTTCGCAAAGGCGGAAATCAATATGTTGCCGGCCTCCATGACCGCAGACCGCACCATGTCGTCGAATTCTTTGGTCGAACCCGGGGGCATCCCCATCATGAGGTCGAAGATTTTGAGGGCGTCCTCCAGATCCAGGAAGAAGAACGCATGTCCCTCAAACCCCTTTCCCAGCGATATGTACACCGCAACTTTGACGTCCTCTCCGACTCTTTCGGGCACGAGTTTTATGGCCACTATGTCTATCTCCGGGACGGTTATATTGACCGTCAGTCCGGTCATCTCGCTCAGAGCGTCGGCAGCTTTGGATGCTCCTATATTGAACGTCTCCACTAGGGCGCTCTTCGTGAACTCGTCCATCTCCTTTACGTACTCCCCAATTTTCTGTTCAGATTCCACCGGTACCACCACCAAGGAGTCCATTGATTTCGATGATTAAAACGACGCTGCCGTCCCCCAGTATAGTGGCACCGGCGAATCCGCTGATGTGTGAAAGCATCTTGCCGAGGCTCTTTATGACTATGTCCTTCTTGTGAAGGAGTTCGTCAACGCCTATGGCAACCTTCTGGGCACCGAGGTCGACCACAAGGGCAGGGAACTCCTCCTTGCCGGGGACGGGCAGGTTGAAGAGTTCGTGTAGCATTATGACGGGGATTATCTCACCGCGGAGAACGATGACCTCCTTTCCACCTATGCTCTTTAGGTTCTCCCTCCGTATCTCGATGCTCTCCAAGATGTTGTTGATGGGTACGGCGTAGACCTCCCCCTGAACCTCTATCAAAAGCGCCTGGATTATCGCCATGCTAACGGGTAGCTTGAGTACGAAGGTGGTTCCCTTTCCAATCTCGCTGTGAACCGACACGCTTCCGTTCAGGCTCTTCACAACATCCTTAACGACGTCCATTCCTACTCCTCTGCCTGACACGTCGGTGACCTGTTCCTTTGTGCTGAAACCGGGCAGGAATATGAGGTTTATGGCTTCTTCATTGCTCATCTCCGCAGCCTGTTCGGGAGTTATGAGCCCCCTCTCAATGGCCTTTTTCTTGACTTTTTCTGGGTCTATTCCCCTTCCATCGTCCCGCACTATTATCTCAACATGGCTTCTCTCACGCCTTGCTATGAGTTCAAGTCTTCCCGCCTTGGGTTTGCCGAGTTTTTCACGCTCCTCGGGTGGCTCTATGCCGTGGTCAATGGCGTTTCTGAGCAGATGAACGAGGACATCCCCCAGCTTGTCCAGTATCGTTCTGTCAACCTCGATGTCGGCGCCCTCGACGACGAACTCGACCTCCTTGCCCATCTTTCTCGCCAGTTCTCTGACCATCCTCGGGAACTTGTTGAAGACCTCCGCCACTGGAGTAAGGCGCATCTCCATAATTTCATCCTGGAGCTCGGTGAGGAGCCTTGAGAGGGTTGAGAGGGTCTCCAAAAGCTCCCTATCGCCGAGTCTCTCCGCTATCTGTTCCAGCCTTCCCTTGGTGATGACGAGCTCGCCGACGAGGTTCATCAGTCTGTCCAGGTTTGCAACGTCGACCTTAATGATTTTGGAAATCTTGACCTTGGGGGTGGCCACTGACGGTTTTACTTTCTTTGAGGGCTTTTTGCTTCCAGCACTGCCTTTGGGGGCTTCTTGGGTTTCTTTAAGATCGCTTTTTGGCTTTTCTCCCTTTCTTACGTCCACGCCCTCAACATCGGGATGCTTCTGTATTAACTTTACAATATCCTCTGGGGAGACGTTGGTCGCGATAACTGCCTGGAAGTAGTACCCATCAATGAGTTCCCCGTTCTGTATGGAGTCAACATCGGGAGTCGTCTTCTTTAGGGTGCCAATCTTTTGAAGGTCCTGTATAATCAAAAACGAGCGGACTCCCTTCAGGGGGGCGTCTTTCTGCAGGTAAACGGTGACAGTGTATTCATTCTCACCCTCTTCGGGGGGTTTAATCTCACCGGACTCAACAACGACCTCTTTGATCTCGGGATGCCTTGACACCACGGTTTTTATCCTTTCGGGATCCTCGGGGGTTGCGACAACGAACTCCAAAACGTCAACGTCAGCTTTTCCTTCCTCAATCGTTTTCCTATCGGGTTTCGTCTCAAGGACCTCTCCAAGCTCTTCCAAGTCGGAAAGTATCAAAAACGCTCTGACCCCCCTCAACTGCGCATCCTTATGGAACTTCGCGAGAACCCTGTAAACCGGCCATTTTTTATCCCTATCCTGGCCAGGCTGGGGAGCCCTTGCCTCTTCCCCTTCTTTGGCACTCCCTGTACTTCTGGTTTTTTTCGTGTCTTCTCCCTCAATCCTTTCGAAGAATCTTTGTGCCTTGGAGAACAGGCCCTCTATGTCGAAATCTCCCTCATTTCCATTCTCTTCAATACTGTCCACCATTCCCTCTATAACGTCCAAGAACTCAAGAAGAACATCTATCAGATCCGGGGTGGGTTCAACCTTGCCAGACCTGACTAGGTCGAAGAGGTTTTCCATTTTGTGTGCCACTTCGCTCAGTTTCATGAACCCCATGGTCGCGGCGGTTCCCTTCAGTGTATGGGCGTCCCTGAAAATCTGGTCTATCATGGCTTTTTTCTCTTCTTCACTCCCACCTTCCTTGACTATTTTTTCCAGCGTAAGGATGGCGTTGCTCAGGCTGTCGATTCTGTCTCTCGCGTCGGCGAGGAACTCATCTAGATATTGGGAGAGATCCTCCATACGTCCCACCCCGATTGATTTTGTTAACGGCCATAACCACGGTATCTGCGATTTTATCCAGTGGCACCACGTGGTCAACCATCCCGGTTTCAATGGCCGCTTTGGGCATGCCGAATATTATGGACGTTTCTTTGTCCTGGGCGATGGTTATCCCGCCCTTTTTCTTTATCCTGACGATGCCTTCAGCACCGTCCCGTCCCATACCGGTCATGACAACCCCCACCGTCTTCCTCCCGAAGACATCCGCCGCCGTTGTCATCATTGGATCAGCGGCGGGTCTGACGCCATGGATTTTCGGCTTCTTGTTCAGGACGATGACGGGCTTTCCCTTCTGAATCCTGACCTCCATGTGGTAGTCTCCGGGCGCCACGTAGGCCATGTTTTCGAGGATTTCCTCCCCATCCTCGGCTTCCTTTACGTCGATTTTGCTCACACTGTCCAGCCTCTTCGCAAACGACTTTGTGAAGCCCGGGGGCATGTGCTGGACGAGGAGCACCGCGGCCCTCAGGTTCTCCGGGAACTTCGGGAACACCTTGAGGAGAGACTGGGGCCCGCCCGTCGAGGAAGCCATAGCAACGACCGTTTTTGCCGTTATGCCGGGTCTTTTTCTCTTGCTTTTTTGAATCCTCAACAGCCGGGTTCTTCTGAGTTCGAGGAACCTCCGTGGAACCTTTGCGGCCTCCTTTATCTTCGAAATGATTTCCTCCCGCATCTCCCTCATGTTCAAAGATATTGAAGAGCTTGGTTTGGGTATGAAGTCTATTGCACCATATTCGAGGGCTTTTATCGTAGCCTCCGCGCCCTCTCGGGTGAGGGCGCTCACCATGATGACGGGAGTGGGGTTCTGTTTCATTATAACTCTCAATGCATCGAGACCGTTCATTCTAGGCATTTCTATGTCCAAGGTTATTACATCCGGCTTGTGAATTTTGGCAAGGTTTATGGCTTCGATGCCATCACGGGCTTCGCAGCATACCTCAAGCTCGGAATCGGAGTTTACAATGTCCCTAATGATCTTTCTCATGAACGCGGAGTCGTCTACCACCATCACCCTGATTTTCTTTCTCAGCGGCGAGCCGGCTGCCATCGTAGCCCACCCTAACTCGATAGCACTCTGTTTATCTCCTCAAGTACCTTGGGAGCCTGGAATGGCTTCACGATGTAGCCGGAGGCCCCTGCCTTGAGTGCTTCCATGACCTTCCCTTCCTGACCCACCGCTGTTATCATGATGATCTTGGCGTTGGGGTCGATTTTCTTTATTTCCTGGACAGCAGTTATCCCGTCCATTTCTGGCATAACTATGTCCATGGTGACCACGTCCGGTTTGACCTGCTGGTACTTCTCCACGGCCTCCTTGCCGTTGCTGGCCTCCCCGACGACCTGATGGCCGCCCTGGGTGAGTATCTTTTTCAGCAGCATTCTCATGAAGGCGGCGTCATCTACCACCAAAACCTTTGCCATATCCTTTCACCTCCAGATTCTTTTTATAGATTCTAGCCACGAGGTCGTATAACTTGAAGAGTCGGGTGGAATCCCCGAGTATCGTCTCGGTTTTTCCGAGGATGAGATACCCGTGATCTTCGAGGGAGTCGTACAACTTTTTAAATATCTCCTCCTGGGCCTCCCGCTTTATGTAGATAAGCACGTTCCGGATGAAGATTACATCGAATCCCCGAGGGTATCTGGTGCTGAAGAGGTTGAACTGCTGAAACTTTATGAGGTTCCGGATTCTGGGTGACACGCGGTACCTCTCATCCCCCACCTTCACAAAGTACTTGGCCACCATGTGGCGGGGTATCTGCTTTTCCACAACCTCCGCGGGGTACTCTCCCCTCATAGCAACCGCCAGTGCCTCGCGGTCTATGTCCGTCGCCAGTATGCTCACTCTGAATCCCCCCAGCCTGTCCCCAAGCGTTTCGTGGAGGGTCATGGCTATTGAGTAAGGTTCCTGCCCAGTGGAGCACGCGGCACTCCAAATCCTTATGGTGGACATCCTCTGGTTTTTCTTTGTCTCGATGAGTTCCGGGAGAACCTTTCTCTCGAACGTTTTCCATACCACGGGATCCCTGAAAAACTCCGTCACGTTAATGGCTACCGTAAGCAGGAGCTCATCCAGTTCCTTTTTGTTCGTCCGGATAATCCGATAATATTCAGCGTAGTCTGATATACCCAGTTTTCTCATTCTGGCCCTTATCCTTCGGATTAGGTATGAGTCTTTGTAGGCATCCTTGTTAACTTTCAGATGCCTGAACAGCTCCTGCTTGATCCCCAAATACCCCGGGTCAAGGGTCTTGTTCATTCTCTCCCCCCTGCTGGAAATTTTGTAATCGGAACACTGTCCCTTGGAAAGTTTACAAATTCTTTATCGAATTTGAAATAAAAAATCTTTGTGTGTAGATGGTTGTGTAGGTGCATAGGTAGGCCGTTACGATTCCTTTGATTATTATTGTAACTCGTATTAATGGTTATTACCTACAGACGAAAATCTTTTATCCAGCATAAACAAATAAAGGACGTTGGGGATGAGGGTGGTGAAGGCGTCAGTCATGTGGATACTCGGATTGGGAGTGCCCCTGCTGGCCGTTCTTGGAACCGTCTACTTTAGCCCCCTCGCTGGATTCCTACTCGGTCTTATGTTATCCCTCGCCGTGAGTTTGCTCTCGGACAGGGAACTGAAGACCGTAATCTTGAAGTGTTCTCAGGCTTTGGATTCCCTCATGGAGGGAGTCTCCCCAAATCTGGAAGATTTTGATGAAGAACTCCGGATTCGGTTCCTCCGGCTGGAAGAAATGCTGAAAATACCCAAAGCGGAGGGAAGCCCCGCATGGGATAGAATGCGGTCTGAACTTCTCCCCTCGCTGGAAGACTCCCTGGAGCTTCTCTCCAGGACTAAGGAATTGGTGTCTAGCGTTCCAACCATGACGGTCCCCTTCGATGCGAACGAACTTCTGGGGAATTTTGAAGAGGAACGCTCCACCACGGCTGAGCTCGGGGACTACATCGAGACGCTGACCGCGGGTATAGAGGAGATGAACACCCAGGCGCAGGCGCTCAAGGAGTACGCCCTGGAGACCGCCACCATGGCGGAGAAGGGCAAAGAGATATCGGACAATGTTGCCCTGAACGTTGCAAATATAACCGAAGTAAACCGGGAAATGGAGCAGGCGATTTCCACACTCGTTGAGCAGTCAAAGCGGATAGGTGAGATAGTAGGGGTTATCTCATCGATTGCAGACCAGACGAACCTTTTGGCATTAAACGCCTCTATAGAAGCCGCCAGGAGTGGGGAGTACGGAAGGGGTTTTGCTGTAGTTGCAGAGAACATAAGGGAACTGGCTGATCAGGCCAAGAAATCAACGGAACAAATCTCCTCTCTAATAGTCAACATGCAGCGGAGCATAGACACGGTAGTCAATTCGATTGAAAGGGAATTCTCAGTTACCTCCGAGATACGGGAGGCCGTTCAGGAGCTGATAGCGGCCTTTGACGACATAGCCAGAAGGGCTAACGAGACCGCGGGCATGATAAAGGATCTCTCCGACAGCATCGATGGACAGGCTCAATCTGTACAGATGATAATGGACACCATGGATAGGGTCTACTCAGTTCAGAGGGCCCTTCAGGACAGGCTCTCTGAGATGTCTGATTCCATGCTGGAGTTTTCGAGAGGCCTTGACGAGATAGAAAACACTTTAACTGAAATCAACGAACTACTTGACAGGTCTGTCTCCATCCTCAACCGCATGAAGGGGGTGATTCCATGAGTGAAGTGCAGGTTGTTGCGTTTATGGTCGGAAGCGAAGAGTTCTGCCTGGACATATCTAAAGTACGGGAGATCAAGGAGATGATGCCGATAACGAGGGTTCCGAACGCCCCTGACTTCGTTGAAGGGGTCATAAACCTTCGCGGGCAGATAACAACGGTCGTCAATCTGAAGAAGCTGCTCGGCTACTATGAACCGGATGATGACCTGTCCCGGAAAAAAATCATAATAGCAGAGGTAAAGGATGAGATCGTCGGAATAATCGTGGATTCAGTCTCTGACGTTATAACGCTGACCGATGAGCAGATTGAGCAGCCACCAAAGACTCTCACGAGCAGGGTGGATATAAGGTACATAAAGGGCATTGCCAAAATAAACGAGGGCGAGAGACTGCTCATAATGCTTGACCTGGACAAACTTCTCGGGGAGGAGTTCTAAAGGAGTTCCTCCAGAATTTCCTCTATGCTGCGTTCTTTTGTTTCTTTCTCCGATCCCTTGGGAGGTGACAGTCTCAGCAGTAACTCGTTCACCTGCTGTTCTAGCTTTTGGAGCTCTTCAAACTGTATTCTGAGCTTTTCGTAGAATTCCTTCTCAATCGGGGTCACTGGGATCGGTTCTTGAATCATTTCGGATATTTCTTCAAGCTTCTCTATCGTTGCGTATACGAGCTTGTGTATCTGGATAAAGCTCCTCTCCGGGTTGAGTTCCTTTTCCCTACCGTTGTGGGATACCTTCATCGGCAGATCAAGCCTTTTGACGCTGACTATAACGTCATTGAATAGGGAGTATATTGATTCCTCCGGAACGGAAACAACTGCAAGCTTCCGAAGGTTTTTCAGCAGTTCGACGAGCGAACCCTTCACCTCGTAGAACTCCTCAGTTCCGCTTCCGGTCAGGACGTAAACTTTGGCTATGTCCCTCATTGAAAGGAGGGCCTTTTTTGTCTCTGCAAGTCCCTCCTGGAGCTTCTCCGGCTGGAGGGTGACCGCCGCCTTGATGAGTTCTAGGAACTCTTCAAGCTCCTCGTTTTTTCTTCTTTCTATGGTTTCCTCAAGGTGTTCGATTTCATCTTGGAGTTCCTCCAGCACCTCGCTTTTGACCTCGTCTTTTATTTCGTCCTTGATGCCCTCCAGCTGATCGTCCACCTGGGCAACCCTATTCTGAAGTTCACGGAGGGTGGATGAAATCTCCCCAAAGCGGTATTCCACCTTCGTTTCAAGATTTTTGAGGTTGGTCAGGTTCTTCTCTATCGCCCTCAGCTTTTCCTCTATCTCGCCTATTCTTCTGCTCAAGTTCGTCTCGGACTGGAGGGAGCTGGAAGCCAGGTTACTCTCGATTTGCCTTATCTTTTTGTTGATTTCGGACGTGGTTCGTGTGAGCCTTTCGTCCAGGGTTCCAATCTCGTTCTTCAACTCAAAATGTCTTGCTAGGAGCTTGCCAGAAACGTCTTTGACGTAGTATGCAAGCGCAATAGATACTGCCGCCACCACTAGGAGTTCCCACATTACAATCACCTGGCTATAGCTCCCCACATCTCCTCTAAGCCGCGGTTATATTTAAATATTTGGCCAAATTGGAAATCGCCACTCTTCGTGGATTTTTCACTGGCTTGTATTTAATGCAACAAATCGCGGATACTATCCGTGATTGTTATAGTTGCTACAAATTGACTCATGGATTATTGCAGAAACCTCTAAATTCGGCGAAAATGTTATATACCATCCAACCATATACTGCTGTAGGGGGATGGATGGGTCAAACCTCCCGATGATTGGATTACAATCAATAAAAGAACAGGGGAAACCGCTCTGAGGGAGGGGGTTGTTATGAACGCAATTATTGTCGATCCGCAGGTGCTTCGCTCCCTTCACCGCAGTGAACTAAGGAAAAAAATTCTAATGTACCTGAACGAAATCTATCCCTCCGCCACGTACCTCTCCGAAATCGCTAGGGTCGTCGGTTCTGACCCTTCAAACGTTCGGGGTGCCTTGGTGGGGCTGGGCAACAGATACAATGGGGAAAGTTCCCTGGTCTATTTGGGATTGGTCGAGGAAGTGTCAAGCAACGGCTTCAAATACTACAGGCTGACCGACTATGGAAAAAAGGTGGTCGATTACTTGAAAGAATACTACCACTACTATCGGAGGTTCTTGTGAGGTGGTTTCAATGAACAACATGCGCAATCCGAGGATAATAGATGTGAACCTGGACATGATGATACGGACTTCTCTTCTCCACATAATAGCTCTCGGCACAAAACATGGGGTATTTTCGTTCTTAACCAAGAATCCGACACCCCAGGAGCTGATAGATGAAATCGACCTCCCGAACAGGAGGCTGCTTCTAAGCTTTATCAACGTCCTGAAAAGGTTGAATATCATTGAAGAGCGGGACTATGCTCTCTACCTAGACGGGTTTTCGTACACAATAAAAATTCCACAGGGGAAGTATGATCTGGTCGTGCCGGACTGGGTTTCTGTCCAGGAGGAGATATATCGAATGGTTGACTACGCCTTCATAACTCCTGTTCACCCCCATGTCCTCATGGACTTCGACAAGGACGCAGATTTCTGGGACATGAGGATGAACACCAAGTTCTCCAGGGCGTATAGGGACGTCACAGCAAGCCTTCTTGGAATCAAAAAGGGCATGAGTGTACTTGACATTGGCTGTGGATCCGTATCCCCCGCGTACTTTGGGGAGAAGGTTGGCTACAACGGGTTCTACATGGGCGTTGACTACTCCCCGGCGCTCCTCGACATTGCGCGCGCCAGGGTGGAGGCGAAGAACCTGCCTGTTGAGCTGAAGGAGCTGGATGCAAGGCTGATACGGCCTGTGAACGAATACGACGCCGTTATCCTGAGCTTCGTCCTGGAGTATGTTGAGCCGAAGGACAGGGGCAGGGTTCTCAAAAACGCCCTCGATGTCCTGAAATCCGGCGGGAGGATGGCGATAGTTGACCCGTTCATTGACAGCTTCGAGTTCGTTCCGGCACTTGAGTTCTTCGAGAGCCTGAACAAGGAGTTCAGAGGGTTCCCTGCGGCTAAGGAAATAACGGAGAGGATACTTGCCCTTGGATTTGACGTCGAGATAGAACGGCCTGCCAGGAGCGTCCTCCTGGTAAGAAAATTGTAAAAAGGTTTTCACTTCCCTTTTCTTCTGAAGATGAGAGGTATCAAAGCCAGAGCAGCCACAACGCCCGGGCCGCACGTTTTGCCGTTTTCGCTGGGAGTGGATGTGGTGGTTTTGCCCAGTATCTCGTCCGGGCTCTTGCCCTCGACCATGAGCCCTGTCCACTGCTTGAGCCATAGCTCGTAGTTGTTCCCGACCTCCTTGGAGTCAACGGTCACCGGTTTGTCTATCTTCACCGCGTACTTGAAAACCTCGGGGGTCCCGACGTTCTTGTTTACCGGGTACATCCACTGGTTGAGCGGGAGCTTCTCCTGGGCCTCTTCACTGATGAGGAACTCAATGAACTTTTCGGCCAGCTCTTTGTTTTTGGCGCCCTTGACTATTCCCGCCCCCTCTATCTGGAGGTAGTTGCCCTCCTTGAACGCTACGGCGCCGACGTTGGTGTTGTTGTCGTAGTAAACCGTCGCGGCCGGCGAGGTGGCGTAGCTGAGGACGAGCGGGTACTCACCCTTAGTGAAGGAGTTCCAGGCCGCGCTCCAGCCTTCGACTATCTGGACGTCGTTCTTTTTCAGCTTCTCCCAGTAATGGAGCCAGTCGTCGCCGTAAACGGCTATCGTCCAGAGGAGGAAGGCCATTCCCGGTGAACTGGTGCGCGGGTCTTCGATTATCAGCTTGCCCTTCCACTCCGGCTTGGTGAGGTCTTCGAGGCTGGTCGGCGGGTTCTGAACCATGTCCTTGCGGTAGTTGATTGCTATGAAGCCGTAGTCGTAGGGCGTGAGGTGGTAACTCGGGTCGAACTTCTCAACAATCCAGCCCGGAATCACGTCGGCGTTGGCCGGCTTGTACGGCTCCAGTACACCCGCGTCTATGGCCTTCGCCAGGTAGCTGTTGTCTATGCCCACGACGACGTCAGCCTGGGGGTTGTCCTTCTCAAGGATGAGCCTGTTGAGAACCTCGCCGGCGTCACCGATGAGGACGAGGTTCACCTTGACACCGTATTTCTCCTCAAAAATCGGAACTATCTCCTTCATCCACCACTCTATGCTGTTGTAGGAGTAAACCGTCAGTTCCTCCTGGGCCTTGACGGGTTTTGAAGCCCCGATGGCACCGAGGAGCAGAAGGATGAACATCAGCGTGGTAATTTTCCTCATTCTTCCACCTCCATGAACGGGTTTTTGGTTTTCATAATGGGGTAATAGGGCAAATTAAAAAGCTTTGCGCCCCAGAATTGTGCATTGAATCGAGAAAAGGAAACTCAGCCGCCCGGCAGGTGAACGCCGCCGGTGAGGTAAACGTAGATGAAGTACGAATAGATTGCCAGCAGCACCCCGCCGGTGAGTCTGTCTATCCTGCCGGTGAGGCGGAGAACGGCCGTCAGTACGCCCATGACGAGGAGCGTCAGGGGCAGGGTGAAGGTGTATATCGTCGCGTCCACCCTAATCGGGTTTATGAGGGCCGCTATGCCGATGACCATGAGAACGTCGAGGATGTTCGCGCCGATTATGTTGCCCACGCTGATGTTCGGGAGCCTCTTGATGGTCGCCATGAGGGAGTTGGTGAACTCGGGCAGGGAAGTTCCAATCGAGACCATCGTGAGGCCTATGACGACCTCCGGCACTCCGAATGCCCGGGCTATAGTTACGGCGCTGTCAACCACGAGTTTGGCGCCGATCACGACGAGCATGCCGCTCCCGAACATTATGAGGGCGTCCCTCCTAGGGTTCCCGCGCCCACTTTCGGGAAGCTCTTCCAGGGTCATGTGCTTCCGGTAGAGGTAGTAGAGGAAGCCGAAGTAAATGAGTATCAGGCTCGCGCCGTCGATCCGGCTTATCGTGCCGTCGTACATGAGCAGGCCGGCGTAGGCCGTAACGCCTATCATGAAGAGGGCGTTCTTCCAGGCGGTTTTCTCGACCTTCAGAGGGCGAAGCAGGGCGGAAACGCCGAGAATGAGGGCTATGTTCGCGAGGGCGCTTCCAATCGCGTTGCCGAGGGCTATGTCGGGCTTCCCCTGGTAGGATGAGATGGCCGAGACCGTGACCTCCGGCAGTGTGGTGGCTATGCTCGCCAGAACGAGCGCTATGATGAACTCGCTGACGCCGAATCCCTTTGCAACGCGCGAGGCTGCTTCAACGAAATAGTCGCTCCCCTTGATGAGCAGGATGAGGCCGAGCGCGAAGAGGATGATTTCAACTATCACTTTTTCCCACCAGAATATGGCTGGAAAGAAAGCTTAAAAGCTATTTGGCCTCGTGAACGTCAGTACCTTTGCCCTCCATCTTGATGACGTAGTCTGCTGCGTTCTGGAGTGCGACCGAGAAGCCGGGCTCGACGCCGATGACTATCGTCTCCTTCCCCCTGCGCTTCGCCTCGTTGACTATAGGGAGGAAGTCTGCGTCCCTGGTGGCCAGGGCTATCACCTCGACGTCGGAGTTGTAGATGAGCTCCATTGCCTCGATGGCTATCCTCACGTCGGTGTCGCCGGCCACTATTATCGGTTCGAGTCCCTGGTTCACGACGGCCTCTATGAGCCCCTGGGGGGCGTACTGGTTGAGAACTACCTTGGCAACGCGGAGCTTTCCAATCCGTTCGAGGGCGTCTATGATGTCCTCCAGCTTTATCCCGAACTCTTTCCTCAGGATGTTGGGACCGTCGATGATAAGGCCTATGCTCCTCTTCTTCTTCGGCTTGGGCGCCTCCTCGCTGACCTCCTTGACCTCCTTCTCCCCGCGCCTCAGAACCCTGAAAAAGCGCTCCTTCATTTCTCCTCACCGCCTTCGAGGATTATGGTGTAGTCGGCGGCATGCTTCAGCGCCGCAGAGAAGCCCGGCTCGATTCCGATGACGATGGTTTCCTTGCCCCGCTCCTTGGCCTTGAGGATTACGGGCAGGAACTCCGCGTTTCTGGTGGCCAGTGCAATCACGTCGATGTTCGGGTTGTATATCTCCCTCATCGCCTCGACGGCGAGCTTCACACCGGTCTCACCCGAGACGACGATGGCCTCAAAGCCCTGGTTCGACACGGCCTCTATGAGCCCCTGGGGGGCGTACTGGTTCAGTATCACCTTTGAGACCCTGAGGTCGCCCAGCCCCTCCAGGGCTTCGACTATATCCTCAAGCTTGACGCCGAACTCTTTCCTTAGGATGTTGGGACCGTCAATGAGAAGTGCTATCCTCTTACCCCTGCTTATCTTTCGTCTCATCGTTCCTATGCTCCTCATTCCATCCTTTGTTATCGAAATTATCTTCTCCCAGTTGCCGCCCGGCATAGGAGTCACCGTTGGAATGGATACACCAATGACATACCGAGGGAACTACGCACCAATACTATAAAAAGTTAGTTTAGAATCATGAAATGACCCTCTTGTAGTAGTACCAGAGTCCCCTTATGATATCGCGCACCTCTATCATGGTGAAGGTTTCGGTTCTGTCAATAAGTCTTGCTGTTTCCTCCCAGCTGTGTGCCTGCAGGACGCGGTAGATGAGCAGCTTTATCTGCCTCTCGTCGAGGTATGGCTTCATCCAGCCGTCGAGGAAGTAGAGCTTCACGATGGGCTTAACGGCGTCAACCACGGTGTCGTAGGTCAGAACCTTGCCCGTGAAGGCATCGAGGCGTTTTCTCTGAACCTCCGTGAGGTGAATCGGGTAATCCACAGCTTCGCCGAAGGGTGTTTCAAAGAGCCACCTGACTATCTCAGGCTCAATCTCGCGGTGGGTATCACTCAGCCATTCCGTGAGCCTTATCCTGAACTCGTCGTTGGCCCTGCGGATGAGCTTCTTCGCCCTTTCGCTTATCGGCTTGAGGACTATGGCGGTAAACTCACCGCTCACAGGGTTTCTGGCGGGGCTGAGGTGAACCACTGCGAAGCCGTTCCTGACCCAGAAGCGGACGAGTTCCTCGCTGGCACCGAAGCCCGAGCCAATCCAGTCCAATCCCCGCTCCCTCGCTTCCTTTTCGAGGAGTTCCAGCGCCTTGCTTCCAAGCCCCATGTCCATCGCATCTGGGTGCGTCGCTATCCTCACTATGCGGTAGCCCTTCAGCTTCGCGAACTCCTTCGCCATGTGGTGCTTGACCATCATGTCGGGGATTATGTTGCCGCGCGGCTTGTAGCCCTTCGCCATCTTCTCGATGACCTTCTTTGGAATGTTGCCCTCCTCCGCTATCTGGATTGCCGTCACTATCTTGCCGTTCTTGAGCCTCAACACCCTCGCCCTGTGGTGAGGGGCATCCGCGAGCAGGGCAACATCGCTCGGCCTGTTGCGGTAGTGGGCGAGGATGTAGATGCCGACGAAGTTCCGCAGGTCCTCCCTGTCCTTCTCAAACCAGTCGTCGAGGTCGGGCTCCTCGAAGTAGACCTCCTTGTTCTTTATAAGTTCGCAGTCCTCCTCCGTGAGCTCAACCGGCTCGGCATCGAGGAGCAGAACGTCGAAGAGCCACTTCTCGATGGGGTCGTTCTCCGCGTAGCGGATGGGCTCCTCCATGTGAAGCTCTCTAAACTCCCTTTTCTCCCTCGCCTTCTTCAGGAACTTGACGGAGAAGCCCCTTCCGGCGCCCTCGTAGCCGTGTACCGTGGAGGAGTAAACGACGCGGGGCTTGCTGAGGTACTTGTGGAGTATGGGGACGTGGATTCCGGCCGCTTCGTCGAGGATGTACAGGTCGGCCGTCTTCTTGTAACCCTCGGCCGGCGGGTAATACCTCAGACCAATCTTCCTCGCGTAGAGTTCCTTTATCAAACCGCGCTCTTCGACAACGTGGGGCTTGAAGCCGAGCCTTTCCAGTGCCCGCTTGGCGAAGCGGAAAAGTGCCTGAACGTTCTCCGGCTCGGGGGCCGTCACGACTACGCGCGTGCGCTTACCGAGGGCTAGGGCGAGACCTATCGCGGCTATTCCAACGGAGACGCTCTTTCCGCGTCCCCTGTCCGCGGTGAGGACGAGCATACCCTCCTCCTCAACCAGCCCCTCGAATGCCCTGAGGACTTCGACCTGCCCCTCGGTGAGCGCCATCTCGTACAGCTCGCGCGGGAAGAGGGTCTCTTTAGGAATCTGGACGCCTTTCCTTGATTTAATCTTCGCCTGGCTCTTGTTCCTCTTCGGTTTCTTCTTGAGCTTGCCGTTCTCGGTGATGATGTAGATGCCGTCGTGCTCCGTGAACTTCCTGATCAGCCTCCTGTTGAATCGCTTCTTGACGTCGTCTATGGTGTAGGGCGGCGTGACTAGGCTCTTGTGGAAGCCAGTCCACATCTTCTTCCACTTCTCGAAGGGGTGGGCGAGTATGAAGATGAGCCCGCCGCCGCGGACGGTCTCGATTATCCTTCCGAGGTCGTTCGGCGAGTAGTCGTAGCTCATGTCCAGAACGAGGATGTCGAAGGTTCTGCCCAGGATGTCGCGGGTGTGTTTAAACGTTACGGCCTTAACTTCGGCGGTCGAGCCGGCCAGAACGTCGAAGTGCTTTCTGAAGGCCTCGTAGCGCTTCCTCCCGAAGGTTTCCTCGCCGAGTGCGTCCGTAGCGTAAAGAACCTCTATCCCATCCTCGCTCTCATCGCGAAGGCGCTTTTCCTTAAGCTCATCGAGGACATCCCCGAGAACCCGGGCCGATGCCCCCGCCAGTATTCCGGCCAGCTCTGCCTTTCTTACCGTGTCCCCCTCTATGATTATCATTCTCCTGTGGAACTTCTCAAGCGCCTGAGCCAGAGCGGTTTCGGTGAGCTTGAGAACCGAGTCCTTAACTTTCTCGCCTTTCGCGTACTCTCTCACTTCCTTGTCAAAGCGGACCTTGACGGTCATAGCGACCCCTCCCGGATAAAGGGGAGAAGTGGGATTTAAAAACCTAGCTCAGGGCAGTCCGGGGAAAGTGCACCCACAAGCTTTTCCATCTCCTCCTGGCTCAGTCTGTTGCTGAGGTAGTTGAGGACCTCACAGGTGGCCTTCTGCCCCTTGTCGCCCATGTAATCTAGGGCCGCGTGAAAGAGCAGTGAGCGGCAGCTCTCAGCGTAGGCAACGTCACACTTCGGTAGCCTGTGAGCCGGATCGCCGTTTTCCCCATGGATGTTGATGAGCTTCAGCGCTGGGACAGCGGAGCCGAAGAGGATGACCATCAGGAGGAGCGATGCCGCCATTTTGAGCGGCCCTTTGAGGGGTATCTTTGCAACGAGGAAGAGCCAGAGCCAGAAAATCCCGACAATGATGAAGGCAACGGCCGTTCCAAAGAGCATCGCCCTGAGTCCCTCGTCCTCGCCGAGCTCCTTCAGGGCAGAACTCAGGGACAGAAGCCACTTAAGGGGAGGGGATGGCCTGAAAACCACCGCGGTCAGGTTCTTCCGGCAGAGCCTTTCCTCGAACCGGAACATAAAGTAGCTCCTCTCCACGACCTGAAACGCCATCTTAACTTCCCCATCGCTCCCGTTCGCGAGAAAGCTCCTGAGATAAGCTATGGAATCGTTCAGCTCCCAGGAAAGGTGCCGGGGCAGATACTCATAGTACGGGTCCATTCCCCCGAGCTTTCCGGGCACTACAACCTCAAGCTCCCCATCGCCGTAGCGGTGGCCTATTCCCCTCTCAATCAGCTCGTCCGGCGGAAGGAAGGACTCGACCTCAGTTAGGTAGGGCGTTGTGGAGAGGTTGCAGGGGAGCGAGAGAACCTTCTCCTCGGCATTCTCGTACGCTACCCACTGGGCGGCAGAGATTAGGATTATAAAGATGAGGGCAGTCGAAAGCACCGTTGAAACGATTTTTGGAACTGACTTCATATGCCATGCACCTGTTAGGGCTGTTCATGGGAATATAAAGCGGGTCACCCTCCAAGGAAGTACACCTCAACCTGGTACTCGGCGGGGAACCTCATTTCGAGTATCCTTTTTCTCCCGGTCTCCCCCTCTCCCTTCAGCTCCATGTAGTCGCTCTCATCGATGTAACCCCTTTCGAGCAGTTCCTTCTCCAGGGTCTCGGTCTCCTTCAGGTACCTCAGACGCATCTCGTTCCAGCACTCACCCCCTTCAACCCACACGACGCCGAGGTTTTCTAGTTCCGAGAAAAGCGCGTTTCTCTCGCTCTCGTTGAGCCAGACAACGTTGGAGAGCTGAAGGTAAAGCTCGCTCCCGTTCCAGCTGCCCTTCTTCTCCCTCACCGTCTCGAGGATCCGTCTAATCCCCGCGGAGCGGTTCTCAATCAGCTCCTGAATTTCGGGGCTGTGGTCGTACACAATGGGGAGGCTGAGATTTTCCCCGGTTCTGACGTAGAGCGTATCGCCGGCCCTCCAGAGTATCTCCCCGTTCCTCCCGGCCTCCAGGATGGCGTAGGTCTTGGGGAAGTAGATACCGTACGTCACGGGCGTGGCCACAATCCCCGGAACCTCCGGCACGTCCCGGAGGAGGAACTCCGCTATGCCGTAGTCCACGAAGGGAACCGGGACCAGCAGGACCGCCAGGGCGAATATTGCCTTTGAGGAGTTTTTCACCACCTATCCCTCCCAAACTCAAACGTCACTATAGTTACGTTTTCACAAAAACTGAACTCCTCCATTGACAGCTCAATATTCTCAAGGGAAGCTTTTATCATGGCATCAACTGCTCCTTCGTCCAGTTCACCCGTCTCCAGCAGGTCCTCTCGAACCCGCCACACCAGAGCTTTCTTGATTTCCGGTGGTTCCGGCCACGGAGGAACCGAGTACATGTGGAGCACCGTGGTAACCTGGGACAGGTTGTTGATCAGCCCTTCAGTTCGCTCAGGAGACATCGCCAAGGTCACACTGTACACGTTTTTCCCGTCCCACGTCCAGACCCTGGCATATTCCGCCGAGCTGAGGGCGTCGAGCAAAAGGGAATCCGCCTCAGCATTGCGATGGACATAGTACCCCCTCTCACCACAGAAATTCAGCTTATCCTCCCAGTTCGACTTGATACTGAGGAAAGGGTCGGGGCGCTCTTGAATGAGGCCATAGAAGACGAAGGAAATCCCAATAATAACGGAGAGAAGAAGCGCCAGGTTCCTGAAATCCGAAAGCACCTCAATCAGGAAGTCCAGCCGGGACAGTAGCAGGACGGTACCGACTATGAGGAGCAGAGAGACCACTATCTCACCGGGAAGTGGGTTCTCCCCATGGAGGAGTCTGTACGGGTAGGGAGGCTCCATTAAAACCGCCGTCACGTTCTCCCCACGTTTAAAATTCTCCAGCTCGGCCCTGGCTTCGAGGGTTCTCCGAAGCAGGCCCACTGCATAGTTGAAGGCAGATTCGTTTCCCGTTTCGGTCCAGAGTTTAATGTATCCAGTCGTGAGGTTGAGGTAATCCAGATAGGAGTTCCTCAGCGACTGAAGCTCCAACCGGTAGTATTCGTCGGGCTTCCCGGCCCTTCCCCTAACGAGGAGAACGTACGTGCCATCTGAGGGTTCGTAGGAGTACCCCACGATGGAATCCCCAATGGAGCGAACGTACAGCGAGGGCAGAAGCGGACTAACGTTTAGGCTGTAACCGGCAACGACGGATGTAGCGGGGTAGTCCTCTAAAATCTCGCCGACCTGACGATAGCTCCACCACTGGGCGACGGCCAGGAGAATCACGCCGACTATCACGAGCACCGCGAGGTATTTTCTCATTAGGAGTTTCATAGAGACAATCGTTCTTGATGTCTTTAAATACCTTTCGCAGTTGCAAACACGTCGGAGAGACAGCCATCGAAACGCTAAGCTTTTATACGAAAAAGGCCGAATCAGTTTGGTGGTTTCTATGGCGAAAGGCCTGAGCGAGAAAGACCTCGGAAAGTTCAAGCTCGTTGGTAACATCGACGCCTTCGGGAGAAGGCTCGTTTTCCAGGTAACGGAGATAAGCGTTGAGAAGGACGACTACTTCTCAAGGCTCTACCTCTACGACGGCAGAAAGGTCAGACCATTCACCTCCGGAAAGAAGGACTCCAACCCGCGCTTCTCCCCGGACGGGAAGCTGATAGCCTTCACATCAAAGCGAGACAAGGAGAGCAAGGAAGCCGAGCTGTACGTTATTCCGACCGACGGCGGCGAGGCGAGGCTTTTAGCGAAGTTCAAGTACGGAATCAAGAACATCCGCTTCACCGAGGACGGGAAGAGCATAGCGGTCGTCACGCCGATAGACGTTGAGAAGAAGCCGAAGGACGACGTCCACGTAATCAGGGAGATTCCTTTCTGGTTCAACGGCGTCGGCTGGGTCTATGGAAAGAGGAGCGTGGTTTATCTCGTTGATCTTGAGACGGGCAGGAAGAGGCGCGTAACGCCGAAGAACCTCGACGTCTCGCAGATCAGGTTCCATGAAGGAAAGCTCTACTTCATCGCCCAGGAGGACCGCGAGAGAAAGCCGATGGTGAGCGACCTCTACGTCCTTGAGGGAAGGAAGGCAAAGCGCCTAACTCCGGGGGAGTGGAGCGTTCAGGACTTCATACCCCTCGACGACGGCACGTTCATCCTCAAGGCCAACACCCGCGAGCGCGGGATTCCGACGAATACTCACATCTACCACTACAACCCCGAGACGGGCGAGATGAGGAAGCTCACCACGGAACTCGACAGGGCTGCATACAACTCCCTGAACTGTGACGTCAGGGGAAGTCAGAGGGCAGAACTGGTTTTCAAGGATGGCTGGGTTTACTATGTCGCAACCGACGGCCCGAGGGCCAACCTCTTCAGGGTGAATCTTGAGGGGAAGATAGAACGCGTCATCGGAGGAGATAGAAGCGTTGAGAGCTTCGCAATCGGCGACTACATAGCCTTCACCGCCCAGGACGCGGTCACTCCGACGGAGCTCTACGTCCTCCGCGATGGCAAGGAGAAAAAGCTCACGGACTTCAACGGCTGGATAAAGGAGTACACCCTCTCCAAACCGGAGCACTTCAAGGTCAAGGCCAGCGATGGAGTAGAAATTGACGCCTGGATTATGAAGCCCCTGAACTTCGAGCCTGGGAAAAAGTATCCCGCGGTTCTTGAGATTCACGGCGGGCCTAAGACGGCCTACGGCTACTCATTCATGCACGAGTTCCACGTTTTGACGGCTAAGGGCTTCGTCGTGATATTCTCCAACCCACGCGGCAGCGACGGCTACGGTGAGGAGTTCGCCGATATAAGGGAGCACTACGGGAAGAGGGATTATCAGGACCTCATGGAGGTCGTTGATGAAGCACTGAAGCGCTTCGACTTCATCGATGGGGAGAGGCTCGGCGTCACCGGCGGCTCCTACGGTGGCTTCATGACCAACTGGATAGTCGGCCACACGAAGCGCTTTAAAGCGGCGGTAACCCAGCGCTCAATCTCCAACTGGGTGAGCTTCTTCGGAACCACAGATATAGGCTACTTCTTCGCGCCCGACCAGATAGGCGGCGACCCGTGGAGCAACACCGACGGCTACTGGGAGAAGAGCCCGCTGAAGTACGCGCCGAACGTGGAAACTCCACTCCTCATAATCCACTCGATGGAGGACTACCGCTGCTGGTTGCCCGAGGCCCTTCAGTTCTACACGGCGCTCAAATACCTCGGCAAGACCGTTGAGCTGGCGCTCTTCCCGGGCGAGAACCACGACCTCAGCAGAGGCGGAAAGCCGAAGCACAGGGTTAAGAGGCTTGAGCTGATTGCTGAGTGGATGGAGAGGTGGCTGAAGAGCTGATTCTTAAAAAATTTTTCTTAAATTTAATTTTAATCTCATCTTTACTACATCAACTCACGACACAAAAATAAAACCTAGGGGGGAACGATGAGAACGATAATGCATTACTCTCCAAAGCAGAAACATTTAAGAAACATAGACAACAGGCTATTCGGGGAGATGGGAGCATGAGCGGGAGGATGGATATTATAAACCGGATTATCCCAAATGCAAAAGCAGAGCTACCTCTGCTAATAACTCATCTGGAAAAACTTAAGATTTATGAAAAAGGAGAGGGTAAATGGTATATAAAAAGTCACGATGCCAGTGGAAAAGAGAGACTGATCCTAGATGAAAAGAAGAATCAAAAAAGGCCGAGGAGATAGTACGGCAATTGTTTTTGTTTGAATTAACTGATAACTATAATTATCCTCTGAATCTGATAAAAATCGAAGAAAAAGTGAGCTTTGGCAGAGAAAAGAAAAGGGCGGATATTGTGGTATATCAGCAAGATAATATAACGCCTTGGATTATAATCGAAGTAAAGGCCCCTCACGAAAGGTTGAATATATCACAGTTGAAAAGCTATTTAAATGCAGAAGGTTCCCCACTGGGAGTTGCAATCAACGGGAAAGAAATGACGATTCTTTATCGCCCCTATCCGAAAGAATTCGATGATAACTTGCCAGATATACCCACTTATGAAGAGTATTTGGAAGTCAAAGATACTAGCAATCCTGCAATTGAAGTGGCTGATATTGTACTAAACAGAAAATGGACTCTTGACGAGTTGGAAAAAAAAGCCCGAAAAAAGAAAAAGTCTCTAAGAGAAATTATTGAGCTTCTTGAAGAGCTAGTTTTGGCAAACTCTGGTGTTGACAGTTTCAATGAAATCTTCAAACTAATCTACGCAAAGCTATTTGATGAGATAGAGGCGGAGTATTACAGAAAAAACAGAGAGCTGAAATTTAGAAAATATAAGGATCCAAAAACAACGTACAAAGTGATCTCTGAACTTTTTGAAGGAGCAAAGCAGAAATGGAAAGGAATATTCGAAAAAACCGAGAAAATAAAGTTAACACCAGAGCATTTAAGCGTATGTGTTGCAGAAATGCAGGAAGTGAAACTTTTTGGGGCGGATTTAAGAGTAATAGATGAGGCTTTTGAATATCTCGTACCAGAAGTTTCAAAATCAAAAAAAGGGCAGTATTTTACACCAAGAGTAATAATAGATGCAACAGTTAGGATGTTAAACCCACACAGACAGGAGTACATAATTGATCCTGCCTGTGGTAGTGCAGGTTTTCTCGTCCATTCCATGCAGTATGTGTGGGACAAATATAACATTGCGAACAAAAAGGCGAGAGAAGAATATGCCAGGACGTACCTGTGGGGGATAGATTTTGAAGAGAAAGCCACTAAGATTTCAAGGGCCATTATGCTAATTGCAGGGGATGGTAGATCACATATATACAAAGAAAACTCCTTGGAATTTATACGGTGGAGCGAAAAGTTAAAAGCTGATTTAAGGGAAGAAGACCTTGTCAGAGATGAACGCTTTAAGGAACTTAACTTTGATATTCTGATGACTAACCCACCCTTTGCAGGAGATATAAAAGAAGAATGGTTAAAGGCTCTTTATGATATCGTCCCAGAAAGCAAAAGGAAACCCGGTTCTAAGATAGACAGGCATGTCCTGTTTATTGAACGGGCTTTAGACATGGTAAAACCTGGTGGTAGGTTAGCAATTGTGTTGCCGCAGGGGGTGCTCAATAACGCAAAAGATAGGTACATTCGGGAATTCATCATGAAAAAGGCAAGGATACTAGCAGTCATTGGGCTTCATGGGAATTCGTTTAAGCCACACACAGGAACAAAAACATCACTTCTACTCTTGAGGAAATGGAAAGAAGAAGAACTTGACGAAGGTGGGAATCCAAAGATCAAGGATTATCCCATATTCTTTGCGGTTTCAAAGATACCGTTCAAGGACAACTCTGGCAATTACATATTTGTAACAGATGAAAATGGTGATCCAGTGTTCGATGAAAAAGGAAATCCTGTCTACCAAACTGATTTGTTTGACATAGCAGATGCTTTCATTAAGTGGGGAAAAAAGAGATTAGAAGATGAGGGGGATGAAGCATTTGATTTCTTAGATGATGTGGAGGTGGAATAAATGCCTTCACAAGATACAACAAGAAAAAAATACATAAGTTGGTTATCACTAATAGAAACAGATTATATTACTATGTTTATTAAGACGTGGTTTACTTTTCTTGCATCTCTTCAAGAGCTTGTTCTGGATTCTAATGATACACGGGAACGTAGAGGAGATCGTGATATCCTAGAGAAATACAAAGAACAACTTTTTAACGAGATTCTTGTAAAAATAGATGAAGATTTTGTTAGGAATGTATTAAATGCATACTTAAAAGCAAAGAATGAGACATTAAATTCAAGTCCTTTTTTGAGGGATTATTTTGAAATTTTTTACACCTACAATGATAATTATTATCAGGAATTTCTATATGTTTACAGAGGTAAAACAACGAAACTTTCATTGAAGGCTCATCTGAATAGTCGAGAGAGACATCTTAAAATCATACTAACGGATGACCGTCGAAAGTTTAGGGATTATTTCGGAGCTGATAGTATAGAGACTGGATTTTCTCTTTCAGAAAAAGTTAAAAATAGCAGAATTTTTGAAGAAAAGGGAAAATTTATAGAGGAAGTTTTGTCAACTGTAAGAAAAAAAATAGAACATATAATCAACAGCAACAAACGTCTCAGTGAAAGAGGGAAACAAAGAAGAATTAATTTTCTCAATGATGAATGTTTAAGAGATATCGAGAGAAAGCTCTATGAAGAATTAGACATCAAAAATATTTTCCCACGTAGACCCCATAATGCAATAGACGATATAAACCAAAGTACCCTCGAAATACCTAATAAACCCCAATACTTCGATGAGGAACTGACAAAATGGTTTCTAGACTTTGCATATAAATTGAGAAATATACTTTTTCATTTTATTATTGATCCTATGGATGAAGACTGGCAATCACTATTTGAATACTCATACCTAGCTCTCAAACATTTGACCGAAGAAAACATTAGAATTTTACAAGAAAGAGGTGTGAGAAAATGAAAACAGCAAAACATCAGGGAAGATACTATAATATAGAATACTCAATAGTTAATATCTCGGAATTGGAAGGAGAATTGAGAATTGATGCTGAATATTACGATCCATTTTATTTGAAAAATGAGAAGATAATTACAAAGAAAAAGTGGTGTCGTATTGGTGATTTAGTTTCTAAAGTTCAATATGGACTTTCATTAGCCATGAACGAAGAGAAAGTAGGTTATAAAATCCTTAAAATGGACGATATAATAGGCATCTTGGCAGATGACTCAAATTGTAAATATGTGGAAATAGATTCAAAGACATTCCAAAAGTTTAAATTAGAAAAAGGCGATATCTTATTTAATCGAGTAAACTCAGAGGAATTCGTGGGTAGGACGGGAATTTACTTACTGGATGGAGATCACACTTTTGCATCGTATCTAATAATAGTTAGAGCAAAGAATTACTTTACAAACTTTTATATAACTGTATATCTTAACACAAAATATGGAAGGATATCATTGAGAAGGGTTATGAGAAGAGCTGTTAATCAAGCTAACATAAATGCGGAAGAGCTTAAATCTTTAAAAATTCCTGTTCCCTCTAATACTTTCCAAAAGTTCATAGAGAAACTTGTTATAACAGCTTATGAAGAGAGAAAAAGGGCAGAGCAACTTTATAGACAGGCTGAACATATTTTATTAAACGAATTAAGCCTTAAAAATTGGAAGCCAAAGACAAAGAAGATAAAGATTGATGGAAAAGACTTTGAGGAAGAAGAAAACATTTCAATAAGGATGCTTTCAGATGTTACAAAAAAAGACAGAATGGATGCAGAGTACTGGGATCCAAAATATGATGAGATTGAAGATGTGATAAAGAATTACAAAAACGGTTGGGGATATCTACCACATTTAGTTGAAATTTCAAAGAAAAAAATAAAAGTGAATAAAGGGGGAACCTACGACTACATTGAACTTGCTGATATTAATCCCAATTTGGGTGTAGTAAAACAAACAAAGCAAATCTCAGGCGAAGACTTGCCCAGTAGAGCGAGAATGGAAGTAAAAAAAGGATATGTAATTATGTCTTCTGTGGAGGGCTCCATAGATAAAATTGCATTGATACACTTTGATAAGAACAATTTAGTTGCATCTACCGGATTTTTTGTTTTCAAGGAAAAGGAAATAAACAAAGAAACATTATTGGTCTTGCTAAAGGTATTATCAAAAATATACTTAGTAAGAGAAGCTCAAGGGACAATATTAACAGCGATTCCTTATGATTCGCTTAATAGGATTGTCATTCCAAAAGTATGCCCACAAGTTCAACAAAAAATTTCTCAATTGATTCAGCAATCATTTAAAGCATGGGAAAATAGCAAAAAACGTTTGGAAATAGCCAAACGAACAGTGGAACTTTATATTGAATATAATGAAAAAGTTGCTCTTGAGTATTTAAAGTATTCTCTTTTCTTCTCCCAGCTCCTGCCACCATTAAATACGTGAACTCACATAATTCCGTGCAGTACTGGCATGCCGAACATAATCCTCTCTGTCCCACCTGACTCTACTGGAGGATGAAAAAGCACCCCGAAATAAAGTGGAGCAAAGTGGATGAAGGCCATAGTGGGGTGTCCTGTGAAAATCGAGGCTAAGGAGATCAACTCGGGTGAACTGCTCTTCCTCCTCGGTGAGGATCCTAAAAAAGAGTTTGAGGGCACCACATTGAGGAGTACGAAAAGCACTCAGAGCATCAGAACGATAATCAAAAGGGCCGCCAAAACCAGCGGCCCGAAGAGGAGAACCGCCACCGCCGACTCCTCTGTAGGTTTTTCCGGGCCGTATCTCTGGACGAGCCACATGCCGGCAAAGAAACCGGGAACTATACCGAGAAACCAGCCTAGGAGGCTCCCCCTGAAGCGGAGGGGCGTGAAAGCGAGCATGGCCCCGTAGAGGAGGACGACGCCGAGCACTGCCTTTACCGTGCTCCTCTGTCTGATGATGAGGGCATAGGATAGCGCCCACGCGACCGTGAAGAGGAAGCCAAAGGCAACTTCCGCGAGCATGGCCATCACCCAAGGAAGCATCTTATACCAGCGGCCTCCACGACAAGTGTCTCGTTGAGCTCTCCTTTAAGGATTTTCGTTGTTATCTCCCCGTGCCTCTCGTCCCGCTCGTACTCTTTCGCCATCTCCGCGAGGGGTTTCAGGAATGGGAACCTCCCGGCAGCCTCGGGGTTGAAGTACTGGAAGGCGAACTCGATGTCCCTATAAAGGCCCAGGTAGTAGTCGCCGAGGAATTCGAGCTCCTTCTCGCTCAGCGCACTCAGACCGAGGAGCTCCGGGGGAATTCCGAGGGAGTAGAGCGAGGCTGTGAACTTTATCGCCCTCGGCAGCGCCGAGCCGTTCACCTCGCGAGAGTAGCCGAATAGGCCGATGTGGAGCTTCCTCCGTCTCCTCGATGGGACGAACTTTGCGACCTCCCTGATGAATGGAGCCAGTGCCCTGAGCTCCTCCGAGTATCTGGCCTCGTACTTCTTGAGGATCTCAAACGCCTCCTCCGGAACGGGCTGGGCTTCCCCCCTCTTCGACTCCCTGATCCGCTCAACGGCCCTTATAACGTCCTTTGGCGTCCTGTCGTACTTGAACGAGCTCTGTATCGTGAATGTCTGGACGCTCGGGTATTCGGCCAGAACCCCCTCGACGTTCTCGGGGGTGAAGTGCCCCCTGAACGGCGCACCGCCGACGCCGATTATGGGATAGATTGGAATTCCGAGTTCTTCCTCAAGTCTCTGCAGTTCAAAGAGCGCCAGCTTGTCGTAGAGCACCGCACTTATGAGGCCGTAGTTCATCGCGGGGTCGCTCCTGGCAAGGAAGACGCGCTGGCTTTCGACCTCCTTTCCGATGAGATACTCCCGCACGATGTCTGCCGCGCCCAGTATCGCCTCCCTGCTCTCGAAGAGCGGGATGACGCCTATCTCCGGGGGATAGAACTCCCCTATCCACTCGTGGAGCTTGATGTCGTGAACCCTCTTGTACTGCTTTCCGGATATGTAGTGCCTGTATAGCTCGTAAACCCTGTTTAGTTCCTGGGAGGAGGTTGTCATCGGAAGGATGACCTCAAATATCGGCGGAAGCTCTTCCCCGTAGAACAGCCTCGCGTAGTCCGCCGAGCGGGGTATGGCCTCCAGGGTCTCAAGGAGGAGCTTCGCCTCGGCCCTCTCGACGCTGGGGTTCGGAACGCGCGGCGTCAGTCTGAGTTCTTCCCCGAGCTTTTTGCGCTTGAAGAAATAGCCATAGCGCTCGAATAGCTTCTTAACGACGAACTCGTCAACCTCCTTGCCCTCGAAGTCCCACATCTGCTCGTCTATCCCCAAGACGCTGAAGGCGTAGAAAGCCTCGACGACCTCGTCCTCGCCGCCCATCGTCGGACTGCCCGCGAAAAAGGGAATGAATACGTTGTCAGGATGCTGAGTGCTCATTGTTCTTGGTATCATTTATCCCACCAAAATGACAAAGAACTGGCATAATTTAAGATTTTTGGAGGAAAATTCGTATAGATGACAGGAGGTTGGAAAAAGGTTTTTAAACGGCCCGCCCTAGTTCGGCCCATGAGGGCGTACATATTGGCGTTTCCGGAGAAGCGGTGGGAGAACTACACCCTGCCAGTTGCGGATGAGCCGGTCGTGAGGCTCACGGAGAGGAGGCTCCTCACGAGCAAGAGGATAGACGAGGCCATCACGGTGGTCAGAAAGGACAAGCTCAGAACCTATTCCCTCCATGTCTCAAATCCCCTTCCCGTTGCTGCGAGGAGCAGAATGGAGGCCCTTCTGAAAGCCCTCCAGGGAGAGCCGTTCTTCCTGGCTGAGGGCAACATGCCTTTGATAATGCCCTTCCTTGTGAACTACATGACCGGACTCTTCTACGAGAACGAGCCGGAGGCTCTGATACCTATCTGGAAAGACGGGACGGCAGAGGTTGCCCATGCGGTTTACGAACCCGACGCACTGGAAGATGCGATAAACGCGGCCCTGGCAGAGGGCTACAGGAGCCTGAGCAGGATAACCGAGTTCCTTGACTACGAACCCCTGTCCATTGAGGAGCTGGCGAAGAGAAACCCCAAGGTGACGCTGAGCTTCTTTAAGGTAAGGAACTCCTTCGACGTTAGGTTCGCGGCCGAGGCCCTCACGCGGGAAGGACAAATTTGATTGGAAATCCTTCAAAATTATGTAAGAAGACTTAAATAGTGTAAGGTCTACAATGGGTTAGGGTGGGAGTCCCGAAAGTTCTTCTGCTCGCTTTGAAACAAAAAAGGAGAGATTTATATGAAAAAAATTCTAAGCGCGGCGTTATCGCTGCTCATGCTGTTCAGTTTGGTGGCCGTTCTGGGGCCGCCGGTTTCCGCGAGGCCCCTAACGGATTACAACGTGCTGATTTTGAAAAATTCTGATGCCTGGGGCTCGCCCACCGTCGAAAAAACACTCGCAAACATGAGCATACCCTACGACGTCATGACGAGCACTGAGCTCCAGAACAAAACTGCCCGGGACCTCATAGGTGCGTACGACATGATTGTCATCGTGAGCGACCAGGGACAGGGGTTCTACAACGAGATGGGCCCTCAGATGGGTAAGCTGGAGGAATACGTGAAGGCCGGAAAGGTTCTCGAAATCCACGCCGCCAACTGGGGCTGGGGCGGGGGAGTGTGGACTACGCCGCTTCCCGGTGGTGTGGAGATAACGAAGGGCTACTCAAGCCACGACTATGTACTCGCCAACAACACAACGCTCACCAGCAGCTACGCAAGCCATGGCTACTTCGTTGGCCTCCCCGCGAACGCGGAGGTAATCACTGTCCAGGCGCCCACCGGAACCCCCGAGAACACCAGGCCGAGCACCGCGGTGTACACCCTCGGAGACGGCAGGGTCTTTGTCACGGGGCTGACCATCGAGTACAGCGTCGCAAGAAAGGGCTCCGAATGGGAGGCGTTCTATAAGAAAACGATAAAGAGCAACCTGGGTTATTTGCAGAGTGCTCCGGTAACTCCTGTACAGAGCACCAGACGCGTGAGCTTTGTGATGCTGAACTTCTACTACTACAGACACTACGAGAGTTCGCTTGAGGCCTACAATACACTCTACGGGGATGCCGTGGCCGCGGGCGTTGACAACGGGACGCTGGAGGCAGCCCAGGAATACAACGCTACCGCCGCGGCGCACTATGAAAACGCAACCGAATACGGGCCTGTGCTGGGGAACCTGTGGAGGCTCCACATACTGCCCGACTTGAGAACTGCCTCGCTGACTCAGAAGCAGGCGATAAAAGTTTTGGAAGAGGCGATGGCGGGTTGATCGCCCGTCATTCCAAATTCACCGCTTTTTTCACCCTGGTGGCTATCAGAGCTGCCAGGGCAGCCTTTCCGATGTCCAGCGGAACAAACGGCAGCACCCCGATGAGGAGTGCCCTGTGGAAGTCCCCTCCGAGGAAGAGGCCGAGCCTCAGCCAGCCGAGGAGATAGACAACCGCGACCCCAATCAGTGAGCCTCCAATCATGCCGGTTTTTCCATTCGTCTTTTCGGATATGTATCCTGCTATAAAGGCCGCTATGGGGAATGCGGCTATGTATCCCCCCGTTGGCCCGTAGAGCACCGCGAACCCGCCGTGAAAGTTGGCGAACACCGGGAGTCCAACCGCCCCCATGACAACGTAGACGAGCTGGCTCAGAAAGCCGAGCCTTGCCCCCAGCACCAATCCACTCAGAAGAACAAGGAGCACCTGGAGGGTTATGGGAACGGGCCCTATTGGTACGCTGACCTGTGCTCCCACCGCCGTTAGGGCAGCAAAGAGACCTGCAAATGCCACGTCGCGCGCTCTCATCTGACCACCACTCGGGCACTTCCGTTAATCTTTAAAACATTTTAGTTAACGAAATTTGATCGTCATGAGGGGGCTGATAAAGGACAGTCCCGTGAAGAGGGGGATACTGTCCCTGCTGAGGGAAGGGGGCACTGTGTCCGGGGACAGGATAGCCGGGGATCTGGGCGTTTCGAGGGTCTCGGTATGGAAGCACGTGAGGGAGCTTCAAACCCTTGGGTACGGTATAGAAGCCACGGGGAGGGGATACCGGCTCGTTTCCACCCCCGAAAAGCCCTATCCCTGGGAGCTTGACGTTAGGAGCTACTACCTTCTGAAGACACCATCAACGATGGGAGTTGCCGGGAAGCTCGCGGAGAACGGAGAACCGAACTGGACGTTCATCATAGCTGAGGAACAGACTGCTGGAAGGGGGCGGCGGGGAAGGCGGTGGCTCTCAAAGAAGGGCGGTCTGTACTTCTCGGTGATTCTGCGGCCCAGGATGAGGCTCACCGATGTCGAAAGCCTCGTGGGGCCGTCCCTCGAAGCAGTGGCGAGAACCCTCAGGGATTATAAGATACGGGCGGAGGTTCTTGAGGGCGGGGTTTACATTGGGGGGCGGAAGATAGCGGGCCTCCTTCTGGAGGCCGCGGGGGAGCTGGATATGGTTCGGTACACGATTATTGGGATTGGGCTAAACGTTTCCAATCCAGTACCCGACGATGCAACGTCCATGGCGCGCGTGCTCGGAAGAGCGCCCACACTCCTGGAGGTCTCCGTGAAACTGTTCAGGGAACTCACGGTATCACTGGGAACTTTTTTAAATCAGCCGCCGGAAGTGGAAAGCGATGCTGAGGGCTGAGAACGTCTGGCACATCTACGGGAACGGCAAGGAGGCGCTGAGGGGCGTAGACTTTGAGATGGACGAGGAGATAGTGGCGCTTGTGGGGCAGAATGGGAGCGGGAAGACGACGTTCGCCAAGCACCTGAACGGTCTTCTGAAGCCCACCCGGGGAAGGGTCCTCGTTGACGGAATGGACACGAGAGAGCACACGGTCGCCGAACTCTCGCGCGTCGTCGGCTACGTCTTTCAGAACCCGGAGCACATGTTCTTCGAGGAGGACGTCTTCAAGGAGGTGGCCTTCGGACCGAAGAACCTCGGCCTGAGCGAGGAAGAGGTCGAGGAACGCGTTCGGTGGGCTTTGAGGGCCGTGCATCTCGATGGCTACGAGAAGAGGACCCCCTACTCCCTGAGCGGAGGTGAGAAGCAGAGGCTTGCCATAGCCTGCGTCCTGGCGATGAAGCCGAAGTACCTGATCCTCGACGAACCAACGACGGGGCTGGACGCCAGGAACGCCGCGGGAGTCGTGGAGACGATACGCGAGCTCAGGAGAAACGGTCACGGGATACTGCTCATAACCCACGACATGGATCTGGTTCTTGAGCTGGCCGAGAGGGTTTTGCTCCTCCATGAGGGAAGGAAGGTCTTCGACGGCCCTGTGGAGGAGTTCTTCTCGCTTGAACTCCACGGTTATGGGCTTGAAAAGCCGGAGCTCCTTAGAATAAGTGAGAGGCTCGGAATAGGGTTTGTGCGGAGTACCTCAGAGGTTATAAACGCCCTGGCGGGTGGTTTGCGATGATGTATCCTTTCTACTTTGAGAGGGACTCCATCCTCCACCGCCTCGATCCGAGGGTCAAGATAATCGGAACCTTGGTGGGGATAGCCGCGATAATGCTCTACAACGATCCGGTTTTCCTGATTCCGCTGTTCTTCACGACACTCATCGCCGTGAGGGCCCTGGGAAAGATTGAAATCCGGGAAGGACTCCGCCTCCTGAAGCCGCTCATTCCGATAGTCGTCATAACACTCATAATATGGCCCCTGATATACAAGCCGAGGCTTCAGGGACTTCTGTTCGGAGTCTCCTTCTCGATGCGCCTGCTGACCTTTGCCCTGCTGACGTTCATGCTGCTGATGACGACGACCCAGCGCGACCTCATCCTCGGCTTCGTGAAGCTTGGCATGCCCTACGAGTTTGGCCTGACCATCTCCATAGCGCTCCGCTACATCCCGACGCTCTACATTCTGACGGGCAACATCATGGACGCCCAGAAGAGCCGCGGCTGGGAAGTCGAGAAGGGGAATTTCCTGGTCAGGATGAAGAGGATGAGCGCAGTCCTCGTCCCCCTGCTCGTTGCCTCCCTCAAAACCGCCCACGAGCTGAGCATAGCACTTGAGAGCAGGGCGCTCGGTGCCGCCAAGAAGAGAACGTTCCTCTACGATATCGAGATGAGGGGAACCGACTACGCGGCCACTGCAATCATATTAATCCTCTTTGGACTGGCGCTCTACGTCCGCTACGGCCTGGGACTCGGCCACGTGAGCATATACGGCTAGAGAAGGGGTTTTATCAGAGAGTCTATCGGTATCGAGTGGTCCCCAACGGCGGGGACGTAGTCGGGAGGTGCCTTGAGAACGGTCATGTTGAGCCTGTAGTGACCGCGGTAGGAGCTGGTTCTCAGAACAGCCAGCGCCTCGAATATCTCAGGAAGGTCGTAGAGGCGCCTGAATTCTCCCGGAAGGTCGAGTTCGTTGAGCTCTATGGTTGTGTGTCCCAGAACCAGGATGAGCCCCTTCCTGTCCACCAGCTTCCGAACCTCCACTGTTCCCTCGGCGGAGCGGTTGAGAAGCGTCGGAAAGAGCGAGACCACCACAAGGGAGCCGTCCTCAACGACGTTGAGCGCTTGGAGGAGTTCTTCAACCGAGTAGACGTTGCCGGCGTACAGGTTGGAAACGTCCTCGGTGAGGCGCTTCAGAACCTTGACGGAAAACGATGCCCCCGGGCCGATATGGTAGACGGGGCCGTTTTCAAGGGCGTTCGCGACGAGATGGTATAGAAAAGCAGTTTCGGCCAGCTCGTCGGTCGAGATTATCCCGGCTAGGCTCCCCTCGCTGAGGCCGAAGGGGAACTCCTCGAAGGGCTTCACCTCCCTGGATTGGAGCTCGGCCGGTTTGAAGAACATGGGCATCACATAGTCTAGCGCGGTGGGGATATTTATACCTTACTCAAAAAAGGGAACTCAGAGCGCCGCGAGGGCGCCGATTGTGAATATTCCCAGGAACGCGAGGATTCCCATTACCAGGATGGCTATAATTCCTGAGAGTAACCACGCCAGGAATGCTCTAATCCAGTCAGTATCGAACACCGCCTTGATGACCCATATGCTGGTTATGAACGCCGCTATGGGGCCGAGGGGTCTCAGAACCGCTCCGACCAGAGAGCCAACGATGGCGGCCAGTATTCCGCCACCGAGTATCGCGATCATTGCCTTCCCCATAGAGGCGTTTTTGATTCCGATGAGCTTTGCGGCCATCCACAGGAACAGGGCCGCTATGAAGAGCGCCAGCAGGAAGCCCAGTACTATCGCGGCGCCCATACCAAAAACCATAGCCGGTCCGTGCGCCATTCTCTCACCCCCTGCATTTTTAAAATCTCACCGTTTATCAGCTTTTCTTTTTTTGTTCCCAAAAGGCCTTTAAACCGGGAGGGGGACTCACCCTGGGGGAGAAAGATGCTGGAATCACTGTGGAACGAACTGTGGGGTTTCCTGTACGAATACTTCTGGGAGCCGATGTTCACCAGGAGCGGATACAACCCGATTAACACGCTCGTGTATGCACTCATGCTCGGCTTCGGTGCCATATATACATATAAGTATATACTGAAACCCCTCAAGATCAAAATCGATGGGACGCTCTTCATGGCCGTTACACTAATGGTCGTCTTCGGCTCCACGGTGAGAGCCCTCGTCGATGGAGGCATACTCCCCCAGAATCCCCTGATACTCACGCCGGGGATTTTCTTCACGACCTTCCTGATAATGCTGCCTGCCATAGTTCTGGACGCGAAGCTGAAGACATACCCGAAGCTGACCTTCGGCTGGGGAGCACTCCTGGCACTGTGGGCGAACTATTTGCTGGTCACTCACGCAAAGAGCTGGGAGCCCTACGAACTGACGCTCCTTCACACTTTCATCTCATGGATACCAGCGCTGCTGATATACAAATACAAACCCTTTGACAGGCTCTACCTCTACGCGGTCTTGGCGCACCTCTACGACATGGGTTCAACGGTCGTTGCCATACACTTCTACGGCTACCGCGAGGTTCACTGGCTGGAGAACATCCTCGTCCAGCACTTCGGGGCGTACTTCTACTACCCATGGATAACGCTCATCCTCATTGTCGTCTACTACGGCATTCAGAAGCTCGTCGATGATGAAGAGGAAAGAAGGCTCTGGTATCTCATGGTTTACGTCCTCGGCCTGGGGCCGGCCATCAGGGACCCGGCCCAGCTGGTGCTTCAGATAGGGGGCTGATCCTCAGCCCACCCTCTTCCCCCTTCTATCGGCCCTTCTCATGGCCGGGTTTCCTCTCCCCGGTTTCCTCTGGTCTCCCCGGCTTGAAGGCCGCCGATAACTTCTCTCCTCCCCGCGGTCCCTGCGTATCGTTCTGCCCTCCTCGATCTCCCTCTTCAGAACCTTTGCCTCTTCCTCGGCACTTTTCACGCGGAAGACCCTCGCGATTCTCTCCACCGCCTCAAGCTTCCTCACGACCCCGTCGAGCCACGTGAAGACGTCTCCCGGATAGACTATGAGGCCATAGACCTTCCTGAAGTGCTCCGCTATCTGGGTCGGGTGCTTACCGTTCCGCCTCAGCTCGATTATCATGTTGCTGACGCGCTCCATCGCGTAGTCCGTGCAGTCCTCCTCGGGGCACATGAAGAACTCCTGGTAGAGCGTGAAGAGCCTCTCGGCGGCGTTAGGACTGAGCTCCGGGATGACCTTGTCGAGCTCCTCAAGGATAGCTGAAAAGCTCGGCGAGAATACGTTGGCGCTCAGCCTTCCCCTCACTGCACCTTCAAGCTCCCTCTGGAGCGTTCCGCTCAGGTAGAGGTTCTCGAAGGGCAGGAGCTTGACGGATATCCACCGGGCGGGCTTCTTCCCGAGGTTGTTCCTTATGGAGGACGCCTCCTTGGGTAGGAGGAAGCTCATGCTCACGGCCCTTCCGTAGGGGGTGACCTCCACGGACGGCCCTTTAAGCCGGACAAAGCCGTGCTCCTCAAGCTTTTCGAGAACCTTTTCCGCGCTCTGGTTGGCGCCGAGGCATTTGGACTGGACATCCTCGATGACGTCGAGCCGGTTGAAGACGCAGGAATGGGCCAAAACGTTGTCCTGCTCAAGCTCGTCGCTCCACTCCACCATCACGGGCTCAATTGGAGCGGTCAAAAGCCTGAAGGCAACTTCGTCCTCGGAGCCTTCCATCTGGGCGGAATACTTCCTTCCTGGCTCGACGATGAGGTAGACCCTGCCCTTCTCGTGGTAGAGCGGCCTTCCTGCCCTTCCGAGCATCTGGTGGAACTCTCTCACGCTCAGCCACTTGTTGCCCATGGCGAGGCTCTCGAAGACCACCTGCGAAGCGGGGAAGTCAACGCCGGCTCCCAAAGCCGCCGTTGTAACGACCACGTCCAACCGCTGGGCCAGGAACTCCATCTCGGTGAGCTTCCTCTGTTTGTAGGGCAGACCGGAGTGGTAGGGCTTGGCTTTCAGCCCTTTGCTCGTGAGGTAGGCGGAAAGCTCGTGCGTCCTCTTGCGCGAGAATGTGAAGACTATCGTCTGCCCCTTGTAGCCCTGCCGGGATTTCCTCATCGCCTCGGCCCGGCAGAGAACCGCTATGTGGCGCCACTTCTCGGACTCGTTTCTCGCTATGATTATGTGCCTCTCCAAATCCACCGGTCTCTCGTCGTAGAGCACCAGCTTCAGACCAAGTTCCTTCGCCAGTTCACCGGCGTTTCCAACGGTTGCGGAGAGGCCGATGAACTGCGCGCTCGGATAGAGCTTCCTCAGCCTCGCAATTAGTCCGTCCAGCCTCGGCCCGCGCTCCTCGTCATCTAAGGTGTGTATCTCGTCTATCACGATGGTTCCAACGTCCCCTATCTTCCTGCCGGCGCGGAGAAGGTAGTCTATACCCTCGTAGGTTCCCACTATAATGTCCGCGTCGATGCCCGTGTCAACGACCATCAGCTCGTCCCGGGTTTTTATGCGGCTCATTCCAACGCGAATGGCAACACGAAGGCCGAGCTTTGAATACCTCCTCTTGAAGTCCTCGTACTTCTGGTTGGCCAGAGCGACAAGGGGGACGAGGAAGAGCATCTTCCTGCCTTTCATGGCCCTTGGGACACCGGCCAGCTCACCGATGAGGGTTTTGCCGCTCGCCGTGGCGGAAACCACGAGGAGGCTCTCGCCCTCAAGGAGGCCGTTCTTTATTGCCAAACTCTGAACCGGGAGGAGCTCGTTAACGCCTTCCGCCTTGAGAACGGATTTAAACTTCTCGGGAAGCGGGAGCTCGTCGAGGTGGATTTTCTCAACGCGCACGTGCTTTGCCTTCAGCTCGTCCCACTTGGTTATCTCGGGATGCCTCGTCGGGTCGAAGCGGGGGTCGAAGGCGTAGAGGACTTTATCGAGGTCCCTGAACCTGTCGAGGAGCTTCTTCGCCTGGTCGAACATGGCAACGCTTCTGAACCTGAAGCGGAGCTCCCTCTTCAGCTCGTCCTCCGCACAGCGCTCGCAGATGTACTCGCCGTGGTATTTAATGCGATTCCCTTCGGTGAGGACGGTCACTCTGCCGTCGAGGAGGCAGAGGCGGCAGAGCTCGGCTTTCTCAACGCGCTTGTTCTGGAGCCTCCTCCTGAAGTAGTCCTCCCACTCGTCGGCGTTCACAAGGACTATCCTGGCCCCGCGGAGGAGCTTCTCGATCTCCTTGGGGTTGCGGTACTGGCTGCCCTCAAGAACCTTGAAGAGCCTTCCCTCACGCATTATGAAGCGGTATATCCTCTCGGCCTTCAGGTTCTTCATGGCGGTGAGCTTTTCGGGCTCGTTCTCGATGAAGAATGCCTCAAGCTCGTTCTTCTTTCTCCCGGGTCTCACGACGAAGAGCATCCTCACTCCCTCGCAGGCACTCAGCGTTTTCTCTTCTCACAGGACACCCAGTTCTCCTTGAAGGTGTCTATTATGAGTGTAACCTCAACCCGCTCCAGGTTTTTGCCGAAGAGCCGTCTGAGCCTTCCGGCAAAGGCCTTAACCTCGTCGGTGTTGTGGAAGCTCGCCCTCACGAGTATCTGCCTCTCGCCGCTGCGCCGGTGGAGGCTCTGAACCTCGTCCAGCCCGGCGACCCGTCTCAGAATCGGGTCGACCGTGTGGTCGTCTATGGCAAGCTTGAGCTCAAAGAACGCCTGAACGTATTCGTCGAGGAAAGCCGGGTCAACAACGGCGGAGTAGCCCTTGATGGCCCCGAGCTTCTCCAGCTTTTCGACCCTGTTCTTCACGCTCGCCGGGGACAGGCCAACGCGCTTTCCGAGCTCAGTTAGGGTTATCCTGCCCTCCTTTCTGAGGATTCTGAGTATCTCCCTGTCCTTCTCGTCAATCCCTGGCATCCTATCACCGGCAAGGGGCAAAGGAAGGAAAATCAGCGGGTGATCTTTATCTCCCGCATCAGCTCAAGGGGCTCCGGGTTCTTCTCGAAGTAGTCCCTGACCGGCTTGAGGAGTTCGATGAGGTATTCGGCGACCGCGTTCTTGAGGTCGAGCGGGTGGAGCTTTCCTTCCGCGAAGTCCCTCTTGAGCTCCTCGATAGTGGTGTAGGTGACGTCTCCACCGAACTTGGCAGGGCGGTGGATGGTGAACTCGGTCGGCTCCTCGCGGAAGATTATGTACTCCGCCCAGTCGAGGACGGGGTTGTACCTGACTTCCTTCGCCGGGCAGAATGCCTTCCTGAGCTTCCCCTTTATCTCCTCGGGGCTGTCGTGGATGAAGACCGCCGAATACGGCTTGCTCTTGCTCATCTTCATCTGGGTCTTGAGCTCCTTGAACTGCTCCTCGCTCTCAATCGGCCAGACCGGCGGCTCCTGGAGGCCGAGCAGGAGGTGGTGGTGCAGGGCGACCGGCTTGAGCTTCTCGCCGTTGTGCTCTATAGCGTGGTACTTCAGCTTCTGGGCAACTTCAATCGCTATAACGTGCGCCTTCCTCTGGTCCATTCCGGCGTGCGCTATGGTAACGCCCTGGTAGAAGATGTCCGCCACCTGCATCGCCGGGTAGATGAGTTTGGCGAAGTCTATGGCCTCTCCCATCTGGCGGCCCATTATCGTTATGGAGCGCATCATCCTCGCGAGGGTGACGTTCTTGGAGATGTCTATGACGGTCTGCCAGTAGTCGCCTTTCTCCAGTATCTCGCTGGCCAGAACGAACTCGACCCTGTCGGGGTCGCCGCCCATGACCTTTATGCTCTGCTTCATGCCCTCCTTGAAGTAGCTCAGCGCGACCTTCTGGATGACCTCAAGGTCTCCTCCGAGCTTGTCGTTTATCCAGCTGTGCCAGTCGGCGAGGAAAATTCTCGTCTTGATTCCAGCCTTCTGGAGGTCGGCTATCTTCGCTCCTGCCATCAAACCGGTTCCCAGATGAATGTAACCGCTTATCTCAAATCCTATGTAGTGCTGCATTGGAACGCCGACTTCGAGCAGATGCCTGAGGTTCTCCTCGGTCAAAAGTTCTTCCGTGGGCTTTCTTTTAATGAGCTCTATCCTTCCCTCTATGTCCATACTCACCACCTGAAGCCTGAACGGTATAAGCCTTTAAGGACTTTACGGAAGTTTTTCCGGACTGTTAAAGTTCAGATTCACAAGATTTATAACTTCCTGGGCCTTAAATAACCCGGTGATACCATGAGGAAGGCTGCAGTAATACTCGCGGTGTTTGTTTTCTTTGGAGTGTTTGGATTTGCCATGGCCGGCGCCACCACGGTCGGTGTTGATCTCTCCCATGGTGAAAGCGACAAGGGCTTGGCAGTGTTGACTGACAAGAACGGCAACGTCCTTGCCGAGGGAATGATCAAGACTATAACGGATGTCAACTGGGTTTACATCGGTGATCCCTCTCTGGCGGATCAGCTTGGCATACAGAGCGCCGGCGAGAAGATAACCGCCGATGCTCTTAAGGACGTTGATTTTCTCATTATTGGACAGCCCAGCCAGCCCTTCAGCAACGATGAGATAAAGGCCTTGGAGGACTGGTGGAACCAGGGCGGAAAAATCCTCTGGATTGCAGGCGACAGCGACTACGGAAGCGGCGACAAGATTGACTATGTTGACTCCATACTTGACGCCCTTGGAGTTCACCTCAGACTAGACCAGTGCTCGGTGGAGGACGCCACCAGCAACGCCGGAGCCGGCTACCGTGTCGTTGGTCTCGTTAACCCGGAGGCTAACACCCCCGAGAAAGACATGCTCACCAAGGATCTTGCCAACGGTGGGAAGGTTCTCTTCCACGGGCCGGGCGTCGTCGCTTACGTTGACGATGACGGCAACTGGAAGGCCATACCCGGCGGGGGAGGGATTGAGAACGTTTACGTCATCGTCACCAGCAGCGGCGACGGTCAGATTGTGGAGAACACTGACCCGGTGGCCCAGGCTTACACCGCCGGTTCAACTGGCCAGTTCCCTCTCATGGCGGTTGAGGTCTTCCCGGACAAGAAGAACGTGCTTATAGTCAGCGGCGAGACCCCCTACGGCGGTTACGAGCCCATGTGGAGTCCGGAATACCACGGCGTCAAACTCGACGGCCCGCAGTTCGTCACCAACTTCATCCACTGGGCGATCAGCGTCCAGCAGAACCTCGGCAAGGAGGAGGGCGGTGGAAGCACCTGCGGTCCGGCCGTTCTCGTTGGACTTGCCCTCATACCGCTTGCCCTCTACAGGAGAAAGAGGTGAATCTTTCTTCCTTTTCCTTTAGCCCCTTGAACCATTAATTTTTTATTGAGTTTGAGAAACTTCCACTGATTGAACATAACTGGGTGATAAGCATGAAAAAATGGGCCTCCTTTGGTCTTATCCTGCTTCTTGCCATCAGTGTTGTGGCCAGCGGTTGCATTAGCAGCGGAGGTGGCGAAAGCAGCGGCATAACCCTTGTCATCGTCACCAGACACGATGCAACGATACAGTACATGGCTAAGCAGGCGTTCCTCAAGAGCGATATTGCGAAGCAGTATCACATCGAAGACCTGAAGTTCATCAAGGTTCCTGAGAGCCTCTGGCCGAGCTACATCGAGAAGGGCGCAGACGTCGGCTGGGGTGGAGGTCCGACCCTCTTCGACGACCTCTACAAGGCCGGCTACCTCGCGCCGATAACCGATGAGAAGGTTCTCGGTCTCGTGGGCAATCAGATTCCAACCCAGCTCGCTGGAATGCCGATGATTAGAAAGGAAGGCGACAAGGTGTACTGGATAGCCGCCGCACTCTCATCGTTCGGATTCACAATCAACAAAGCCCAGCTCAAGAAGTGGAACCTCCCGGTTCCGGAGAAGTGGGAGGACGTTGCCAGCGAGCAGTGGGCCCTCAACCCGCCGCAGTACGGCATAGCCGATCCGACCAGGAGCACGTCCAACACGAGGATTTACCAGATCATCGTCCAGGCCTTCGGCTGGGACCAGGGCTGGCGCATCATGACCCTCATAGCGGCCAACTCCAAGATATACATGCAGAGTGACGCCGTCAGGGATGCCGTCATAAACGGCGAGATTGCCGCTGGAAACACCATCGACTTCTACGGCTACACCGCCATGCAGCAGAACCCTGACTGTCAGTACATAGTCCCGAAGGGGGAGAGCATCATCAACGGCGACCCGATAGCGCTCCTCAAGAACGCCCAGCACCCGGAGGCGGCGCAGGCCTTCATCTACTGGGTCCTCACCGAGGGCCAGGCCGTCTGGATGAGCCCCGACGTCAACAGGCTTCCCATCAACCCGAACATCTTTGACATGAAGATAACCAAGACCTACTCCGACGTCATATTCAAGGGCCAGCACGAGGGACAGACCTACGGCCAGGTCAGGCCCGCCCTCAAGAAGGCCTACCAGGACGCCATCAACGCCAAGGGGATACCGTTCGACGACAAACGCGCCCTTGAGACCGTCAGCGCACTCCAGTACTACTTCAAGGCCACCCTCGTTGACCCCAACCAGAAGCTTCACGACGCATGGGTCGCCATAGTGGGGGCCTATAAGGACGGCAAGATAACCAAGGAGCAGTTCGAGCGGCTCAAGGATGAACTCACTGCTCCGATACAGTTCAAGGACCCCGAGACCGGCCAGACCGTCACCTTCACCGAGGACTACGCCAAGAAGATAAACAACAAGATAACCAGCGACAGGAACTTCCAGGATCAGCTCGTCCAGGAGTGGCGCCAGGCCGCCGGAAACAAGTACGACAGGGTTCTCCAGGAACTCAAGAGCATGACCGGCTGAATTTGATATCTACACATTTTTTGATATTTTTCTGAAGATTTTTTCTATCCCTGCCCCCGTTTTGGATGCCAGTAAATCAACAAATTTTTGGAAATATTTAAATAGACCCCACCTCGACCCAATCAGAGTGACGGGTACTTCAAAACAACGGAGGTTGATGCTCGATGAAGGTTAGCAAGTGGAGCGAGAATCTCTTCGGAACGCCCATTTTCGACCCTGTCGTAACGGCATCATTCCTGTTTCCACTCATCTACCTGGTGGCATTTCTGATAATTCCCGTGGTGACGATGCTGGCGGTGGCCTTCGAGTACAACGGTCACTTCTCATTCCACTGGTTTACCAGCATCCTGACGTCGGACTACTACATCAGCAAACCAACGGGAGAGTTCTACAGGCTCATCACCATGCCCAGCGGGGAGAAGATATACTACATCCAGGGAGTTGACTTTGGGGTCATTCTGAACTCCCTGCTCGTCTCGATAAGCGTTATGATACTGACGACGATTCTCGGAACTATATTCGCCTTCGTCATGGCCCGCTACGACTTTCCGGGTAAGAACATCGTTAGAATTCTGCTCTTCGTTCCCCTCCTCGTCACGCCGTTCGTCAACGTCTTCATCGTCAAGAAGATGTTCCTCCCCAACGGCCTCATCAACTGGCTGTTCTACGACACCCTTCACCTGTTCCCGCACAGAATCGTTATCGACGGTCTGGTCGGCGTCATAGTGGCCCAGACCATGACGTACTACCCCATCGTCTACCTCAACGCCTACGCGAGCTTCATAAACATCGACCCCACCCTTGAGGAGCAGGCCGAGAACCTTGGAAGCGGCAGGTTCCACCTTTTCAGGACGGTCACGTTCCCGCTTGCCCTTCCTGGAATAGCGGCCGGTGCAACCCTCGTTGGCATTTTCAGCCTTGAAGACCTCGCCGCACCGATAGTCTTCCAGGGCAACCCGCTCGCCAGGAAGCTCATGTCCTTCCAGATTTACAGCGCCTTCACGAGCGGTTTCAACGTTGGCAGTCCACAGCTCGCCGCCCTCGCGCTCATAATGCTCACCATCGCCATCCTGATGTTCCTCGGCATCAGGAAGTACGTCAGCCTGCGCCAGTACGCCATGCTCAGCAAGGGCGGAAGGTGGAAGCCGCGCGTGGCCAAGCCCAAGGGCTGGCAGGCCGCTTTGATTTACCTCGTCGTCATTCCGATGCTCCTCATCTCGATATTCCCGCAGGTGGGTGTGGTTCTCCTCGCCTTCAGCGAGAGCTGGTCGGGAACGTGGCCGCAGGGCTTCACGACGGCCCACATACAGAGCATCATCACCCAGCCCGACATCGAGAGGGTCATCATGAACAGCGTCATGTACTCGACGGCGGCGATAATCGTCATCCTCCTGCTCTCACTCACGGCATCCTACGCCTCCAGCAGGTTCAAGAAGAGCAAGCTCGGCCCGGTCCTCGACAGCCTCTCGACGATCCCGATAGCGGTTCCCGGTATCGTTATAGCCATGAGCTATTTCTTCTTCTTTGCCAAGGTGTTCCCCGACACCCCGTTGGACCCCACCAACCTGCTCGGCTTCAACCCGGCGATGGTTCTCGTGCTGGCGTACTCCATAAGGCGTCTGCCCTTCGCGGCGCGCTCCATCTCCGCCGGAATCCAGCAGGTTCACGTGTCCCTTGAGGAGGCGGCGCTCAACCTCGGCGCCGGAAGGTGGAAGGCGTTAACCGGAATCCTCATACCCCTGATACTCCTGAACCTCTTGGGCGGAGCGATGCTGAGCTTCGTATACTGCATGAGCGAGACCAGCGTCGGCATCACCCTTGGTTCAATAAACCCCGAGTACTACCCGATAACCGCCAGAATGGTCGAGCTGATGACGAGTGCCGTTGGAAGCGCTAATCTAGCAGCCGCGCTCGGCGTCTTCCTCATGACGGTGCAGATTATAGCCATAGTCCTCGCCAACGTGATAACCAAACAGAGGTACTCTTTCATAGGTCTCACGTGAGGTGGTTGGGATGGTTGACGTTAAGCTTGAGAACATCGTTAAAACCTTCGGAGAAACGGTCGCCCTCAAGGGGATAGACCTTCATATCAAAGCCGGGGAACTCTTCACACTGCTCGGACCGAGCGGCTGTGGAAAGTCCACGACGCTGAGAATAATCGCCGGTCTAGACTTCCCGGACAGCGGAACCATCTACTTCGGAGACGAGGAGGTCACCTATCTCCCCTCCAGCAAGCGCGGTGCGGTGCTCGTCTTCCAGAACTACGCCCTCTGGCCGCACATGACGGTCTTTGACAACGTTGCCTACGGCCTGAAGCTCAAAAAACTCTCCAGGGAGGCGATAAGGAAGAAGGTGGAGTGGGCGCTTGAGCTGGTCAAGCTCAAGGGCTTTGAAGACCGCTACCCGACACAGCTCTCCGGCGGTCAGCAGCAGCGTGTCGCGATAGCCAGAGCTTTGGTCGTCGAGCCCAAGGTTCTCCTCCTGGACGAGCCGCTGAGCAACCTCGACGCCAAGCTCAGACTTGAGATGCGCTCTGAGATAAGGAGAATCCAGCGCGAACTCGGAATCACCGTTATCTACGTTACCCACGACCAGGAGGAGGCCATGGCGATAAGCGACAGGATAGCGGTTATGAACGTTGGAACCGTCGAGCAGGTCGGAACGCCAAAGGAGATATACGAGAGCCCGAGGACTGAATTCGTCGCCAGCTTCATGGGCAAGACCAACGTCATCCCGGCCAAGGTTGTTGAGAGGAACGGCGACCGCGTTTCCGTCGAATTCGAGGGTATAAGGCTTGACGGCCTCCATTACACCGAGGAGAGCGACGACGTCGTCATAGTCATCCGACCCGAGAGGATAAAGCTCAAGCCCGTCGAGAACGCGGTCTCATTCACCGGAACCGTGGACCTCATCGAGTACTACGGCTTCTTCATCGAGGTCGTCGGCCTCTTCGGGGACACCAGGATAATCGCCAGAACCATCAGCGACAGGGAAGTCTCGGGACTCAGGCCCCTGCAGGAGGTGACCTTTTACGTCGAGAGGGACGACATAATAGTCCTTCCGAGGCAGCAGCTTTAAATCTCCTTATTTCTATTCTCCCCGGTGGTCGCATGGAGCCTTTGGAGTTCCTCACTGAGGGGCAGGTCTACGAGGTTCTGCTGGTCACGAGGTCAAACGTCACCCCGGTGGGCGTTGTGAGGAAAGGAAACCGGCTGTTCTTCAAACTCTTCGGCGGGAGGAGTGCTGAGGAGCTTAAGGAGCATCCGTACGCCTCGATACAGGTAACCAACGACGCCGAACTCCTGGTAAAACTCGGGCTGAACCTTCCGGTGAGCCTTGAGTTCGCGGAGGGGAACCGTTTCAGGTGGGTTAAAGGCCTGCCGGGGTTCTACGGAATGGTTGATATCCGCGAGGAGCCCTACGAGGACGACCTGGGGAAAACTACGGTTCTGGCATGTTCCCTGGAACCTGGGGGGATCATCGAGGGGATGCTGCCGCCGAAACCCTTCAGCAGGGCCGACTGCGCGCTGGTGGAGATGGCCGTCGACCTGACGCGGCTTATCGTTGCGGTCAAGGCTGGAAAACGGGAGCCGTCTCTAAAGCTTGGAAGAAGGATAGAAGAAAACTACAGCCTCTACCTCCGCTTTGGCGGAGGCTCAAAAACCGCAGAGAGAATCGTGGCATGGTCGCGGGAGCTACTGGAACGAATTCTCTGAAAATCCCTTCCCGCATTGAAAGGAAAGCTTATAATTGAGTTGTACCACCCCTTCCTGGTGATAACATGACGGTCAGAAGAGCCCTTGCAATAATCGTTGCCCTTCTCGCCGTTGTGGCGGTTTTATCGGTTCCGACCAGGGCAGAAACCACAGTGGCTCCTGGAGACATCGTCCTGAAGCCCCTCCCGGGCGTTCCGGCCATCGGCCTCCCCGGGGAGACCATAGAAGTACAGCCGGCAGAGGGGGTTACAATTCAGGGGTTGCGGATAGTTTCAATACTCCACGGCCCGTACGACCTTCAGATACTCGGAACCGAAAACGGAGTCGTGAAGGCGAGGATACCCGAAGATGCCGCACCGGACGTTTACTTTCTGGTCGTGAAGAGCGACAAGGGAGAAGTGACAATTCCGAACGGCGTTTGGGTCATGAAGGAGGCCCCGAAGGTCCTCAAGATTGCCCAGGGAAGCGATTTTCACGTGACGAGCGGCTCTAAGATGGGCTTTGTCTGCGGGGAGTACTTCCAGAAGAGCGTCCAGGAGATACTGAAGTACTGCGACGACCCGATACCGATGCACAGCTACACCGCCACCGACAGCTTCATGACGTACTACGCCATGGTGGACGGTGATGATGTAAACGTCATGATAAGCACCGGCGACGACGTTGACACCAACGGGGACAGAATGGGTTACCATCTCTTTGACCTGGCGGTTCTTCACGGAACGGCCGCCGGAATGCCCTTCATAGGCATCAAGGGCAACCACGACCATCCACCGACCTACTACTCCAAGTACGTCGGCCCCAGGTATTTCTACGAGGTCATCGGGAACTTCCTCATCATAGGCCTCGACAGCCGCGGCGAGGAGAGGCACCCCGAGATGGAGCAGCTCCAGTGGATGGAGGACGTACTCAAGTCCCACCCGAACAAGACGGTCGTAGTTCTCGTCCACCACCCGTTCTGGTACAAGACCGACGAGGGAGGGTACGGCACCATAAAGGGCTACACGGCCTTCGACGACAACGACTGGAACGCCCTCATGAAGTACATCAGCTGGGACTGGGCCGGCAGGGACGGACAGTACCAGGACATAGCCAGGTACTTCCTCCAGCTCGTCGAGAAGTACAACGTCAGGCTCGTCCTCGCGGGCCACATACACCACGACAAGCCGATACTGTACATTGACAGGGACGGAAACGAGCACTGGTTCTACACCCTGACGACCACGGGGGCGCCGGACAAGACCAGCAACCCCCCGAGCAAGGTGGACCTGTCCCATAACTACGACGTTCCTTCCTGGTACGGCTCCCAGGTGATATACGTTTATCCCAACGGAACGGTGGCATTTCCGGAGATGGACGATGTCCTCCACGCGGGAATAAGCTCCCTCCCGGTTCCACAGAAGTTCGTCGTCTTCAGGCAGAACGGTGAGGATGGAAGCGCGGTCCACTTCTTCAACGACCTGGGCAGAGCCGTCAGCGGCCCCCTCGGGGTTCAGATACCCGAGGGTGCCAAGGTTGACCCCGACGCGACCACCTTAACGTACAAGGTCATCGCTGAGAGGGAGATAGGCGGTAATTACTACATGCTGCTGAACGTTACGGTGCCGGAGGGCGAGAGCCAGCTGGCAGTTGTCAGGGAGAAGGACACTCAGAAACCGACCGTTGAGTTCGGCTACATCTCACCGAGGAAGCCGAAGCCGGGAACGCTCCTTAAGGTCTTCTTCGACGCCAGCGACAACGTTGGAATAAAGAGCGCCAGGGTTGAGGTCATCGAGAACGGAAAGGTCGTGGCGGAGTACCCCGCTTTCTCCACCAATCCGTGGGACGTCAAGGGCAACTACTTCAGTCAGTTCACGGTGAACTCCTCGGAATTCACCCTGAGGGTGGTCGTTGAGGACTTCTACGGCAACACGGCCGAGACCACTTACGAGTACGCACCCGCGACCACCACGACAACCAGCGCCCCGTCCGAGGGCAAGGGCGTCTGCGGCCCTGCTGCTCTGGTGGCTATAGCCCTTCTCCCGGCGTTTCTCAGGAGAAGGAAGTGAAAGCCTTCCTTCCTCCATTTTTTGTGACGTTGCGCATCGTCAAGGGGGAAGAGTTTTTAAACCATCCCCATAAGCCCACCATGGTGATGAAGGTGAAGTTCAAGGGCAAGGCCTTCGGCAGCATCGTGAGGATGGAATTCGACATCCTCACGCTGAGCGAGCTTAAAATAGACGATCTGCGAGATTTCGATATAGACTCGATCAAGATAGAGCTTAAACCCACTTCATCGGGTATCAAGGTCATCGGCATCTGGGAGGGCACCGTTGAGGATGCCGGGGAGGGGATAAAGAAGGCCCTCCAGGAGAGCTACAAGCTCCGCGAGAGGATTCTGAACAGGATAAAGAGCAAGACTGAGGCGATAAGGAGCACCATGCACCAGCTCGGCTTCAAGGAGGAGGTCGAGGGCTACGGAAGCGTCCTTCGCTTCACCAAAAAGGTCGGCGCGTACGAGATAATGGTAATAGCCTCGACGACGGAGGACGTTGTGCGCGTTGAGGTCTACGGCAACGACAAGAAGATAATCAGCCCGGAGATAGAGAGCATCTTTGAGGACGTTGAGGTTGAGGAGCTTGAGGTCTACGATTTCGAGGAGGGCAAGGAGGAGAGGCTCGTCATAAACCTTGAGATACCGAAGAACGAGGAAAAGCCGGAGAGGAAGATAGTGGAAGCCATAAAAATGATAGAGAACATGCTGATGACTTAGTCACTTGTATTTGCTCTCCAGCTGAATCTGCTTCAGCTTTGCCGTTATTCCCTTTATAGGTGCCGTGTCTTCGCTTATTATTTTTCCGGTTCTCGTGTCTATCCGCGCGTAGTAGAGCCTCCCTGCGCCGGAGACCTTGATGGTTATATACCCCTTATCCTTGTAGTGGGTCAGCCTCTCGGTTCTGACCTCCCTCTCACCGAAGCTCTTCATCAGGTGCTCGTGGTACATGGCCTCTATCGCCATCTCCGTGAAGCGCACGTTCTCCTCCAGAACCTCTCCCGTGGCCCTGTGAAGAACCAGCGTTCCAATCTTCGTCTTGCCGGTGAATTCGACCTCCCAGTTGTCGTTCAGGGAGATTGAGTCTATACCGGCCTCCTCGTCGACCTCCCTCGCGCGCTCCAGGGCTATCTTCTCCGCCAGCTCCCTTTTCAGAACGCGGTCAACCTCTTCGACGAGCTTACCGTCCTTGCTGAGCCGTATCGTAACCACGTGCATTTCGTTCTCGGCCTTGAGTACGTACTCGGCATCTTTTCCTTCAACCGAGGTTATCTCAAAGTCGGGGTACCTTTCGGCCACCAGCTCCTTGGCCCGCTCGGGGGTTATCTCGACGAGGTAGTCCAGAACGTCGCCCGTGGCGCCGTCCACCTTAACTACCGCCTTGCCGTCCGGACTCTCAAGGGTCAGTTCAAGGTACTTGTGCTCCAGCACGCGGTATGAGCTCATCTCAAGGTTCCTGGGCGGAAAATTGCCTTCTATGACCTCTTTGGCGTTTTTGAAGGCCTCCCTTGGGGACGGAAGTTTTCTCACTTCGGAGTACTTCCCGGTGGTCAGGTCGACCTCAAGGACGGCTATGCCGTCGTCGAGCAGAATGTCGGCAACGGCAACCTTCTTACCCTTCTCAAGGTTCATGACTTTCCCGCTGGGGTAAGCTTTCTCAAGGAGCTCGTTCAGTGCCTCGTCGCTCAGCAGGGCTTCGAGGCTGAGGGGTTTTCCGGTGTACTCGTTGAAAGCCATCTCAAAGGAAAAGCTCTTGGTTTTGCCCGATATCTTCACTTTCCCCCTGTCCCTCTTCAGCTCCTTTTCGAGCACTTCCTCCCCTGTCTGCTTGAGAACTATCTCCTCTGTCTTTCCGATGAAGTACTCGTCCGGGAGGGGGCTTATCTCGAACTCGACCTTGCCGCTCTCCAGGTTGACGGTGGCCTTCGCGGTGTTCTCACCAACCCTGAGCTCAAGCTTGGCGAACTTTGGAACGTAGACCTTCTTCCGCTCATGGATTGAGACCTTCCCCTCGGCGACGCCCAGTTCCCTGGCGGCTCGCTCTTTGAGTATCAGAACCGCCTCGCTCGGGCTTATTGGAACCTCTATGTATCTCTCGGTTGCCTGGATGGAAGAGGAATCGTTGAGGAGGGCTTTGGTCACAGGGACGCTGAGCCTTTTATCTTCAGTTGCGCGCAGGACTATGTCCTCCCCCGAGAACACCACTGCCTTGTCCTTCTCATTCCCGCCCTCGACGGACCAGGAAAATATGTAGGCGCTGGAGAGCGTCACGGAGAGGGCTCGGAGGTTCATCTCGGAGGGCTTGATCGGATACTTGGATGCGGCGAAGGAGGCAACCTTCTTGAACACATCTTTGGCCGAGAACTCGTAGAGGAGGGGGGCATCGAGTTCGAACTCGTTCAGGGGGCTCTTTTTCTCGGATTTCTTCTTGGTGCTCTCCGCCATCTTGAGGAGTTCCTCAGGCGGTTCAAGAGAATAGTTGTGGAAGAGCGAGATGAGCTTCTCCCCATCCCAGGGGATTATCCTTCCCCGGTGCTCCCTGGAGATAAGAACTTTGGCGTCTTTGGTGAATCCCGCGGTTGAGATGAGTATTCCCTTGTCCGCCTTATACTTGTCCACGAGCCCAGCGAAGACGTTGACGTCGCGGGATGAAGCGAGTCCCTTCCGGTGAACGGCTATAACCAGCTTCTCCATACCCGCTATGGGGTCGTCCCTTATGGCCACTATGTCTATTCCCCAGTCCTTCTTGCTGGAGACCTTTTCGTAGTCCCTGAAACCCATTCTCTTAAGCAGCTCGATTACGTTTTCAATGAGAACGTCCTCAGATGCCAGCATTATTATATCCTGAGTCCACGGCATCACTCTCACCTATGAAAGCGAAATCAGACACTGGAATATTTTTGAATCTCATTTTATAAATCTCTTTCCCCCGAAATTCATTATCACCCGAAGTGTTCAAAATAAGTTTTTAACGGGAGGAATTTAACACCAGTCTGGTGATGGGATGTTCAGGCTCACGGACTTCAGCTACCACAACAGGACAGTGTTTCTGAGGGCTGATCTCAACTCCCCCGTCAAGGACGGAAGGATAATCAGCGACGCCCGGTTTCGGGCGGTTCTCCCGACGATAATATACCTCCTCGAACACGGGGCCAAACTAGTCATAGGAACGCACCAGAGCAAGCCCTACAAGGGGGACTACATCACCACCGAGGAACACGCCGAGATACTGAGCGGGCTGCTCGGTCAGGAAGTGGAGTACGTTGAGGACATCTTCGGAAAATACGCCCGCGAGAGGATAAAGGCGCTGAAACCCGGCGAGGCCATCGTCCTTGAGAACCTCCGATTTGCCGCGGAGGAGGTCAAATACAAGCCGATTGAAGATTGTGAGAAGACGTTTTTCGTGAGAAAACTCGCGCCCCTTATTGATTACGTCGTGAACGATGCGTTCGCCGCCGCCCACCGCTCCCAGCCTTCCCTGGTGGGCTTCGCGAGGCTGAAACCAATGATAATGGGCTTCCTCATGGAGAGGGAGGTCCAAGCCCTCACGAAGGCCTACGAGACCCAGGAGAAGCCGAGGGTCTACGTGCTCGGCGGTGCAAAGGTTGACGACTCCCTCCGCGTGGCGGAGAACGTGCTGAGGAACGGCAGGGCAGAGGTCATACTCACCGGCGGGCTGGTCGGTCACGTGTTCACCCTCGCCAAGGGCTTCCACCTCGGCGACTCTAACCTTGAGTTCATGGAGAGGAAGGGCCTTCTCAAACTGGTGGACTGGGCCGAGGAGATACTCAACGAGTTCTACCCCTACGTGAGAACCCCCGTTGATTTCGCCGTTGATTACAGGGGGGAGCGCGTCGAGGTCGACCTGCTGAGCGATGAGAAGTGGCTGTTCGACGAGTATTCCATCCTCGACATAGGTTCGAGAACCGTTGAGAAGTACCGCGAGGTGCTGATGGGGGCGAAGATAATAGTTGCCAACGGGCCGATGGGCGTCTTCGAGAGGGAGGAGTTCGCGGTGGGCACCGTCGGCGTCTTCAGGGCGATAGGGGAGAGCCCAGCCTTCAGCATAGTCGGGGGAGGCCACTCGATAGCGAGCATATACCAGCACAACATAACCGGCATAAGCCACGTCTCCACTGGCGGCGGCGCGATGCTGAGCTTCTTCGCAGGTGAAAAGCTCCCGGTCCTGGAGGCGTTCAGGGAGAGCTACGAGAGGTTCAAGGGAATGCTTGAGGGGTGATCAATCCCTTCCCGTTTTCTCGTAGAGCCTCCCGTAGGCATCCCTGAACTGGAAAACCGAGACAACCGCGTAGAGCACCGCGAAGGATTTCAGGGGAAAGTGGCCGCCGAGGAAGTGATTCAGCAGGGCTATGGTCCCTAGAACGGTCAGATAGGTTGTGAGGACGTCGAGGGCTGCCGCCAATGTCGCTCCGCGGCGGTACGCGAGCCAGACCCAGAACGAAGAGTTGAGCGCCACCAGCCAGCGAAGCCTGAGAGGTTCGTCTGGGGAAACCTCCACCGAGTAGGCGTCCCTCAGCATATCCTTTCGGAACGCAATCGCGAGTCCTGCGGCGAGCAGCATGATAACGAAGGAACCGATTACGAGGAAACCGCTGTCGAGAACTGCCCCGAAGGCCAGCATGACGATCCAGGCCGTGACGGCCAGGTAGACCGTCAGGGATTCCAGCGAGAGTCGTCCCTTCCTGAACAGGTGAACCGGGTAGACACCGAAGAGGGGAACGCCGACCATCAGCAGGATTGCGGCGGATGTTGCGTCACTCATCCCGCATCGGGATTTTTAGGACTTAAAAATTAAAAAGATTTCGACTAAAAATGAAAACTTCAGTAGCCCATCAGCACGCCGAAGATTACCGCCACCCACCAGACCTCAAGGAAGGCAAAGCCCAGCGTAGCCGTTCCTGTGATGAGCCATCCAACGAATATCGCGTAGGCTATGAGGGTCACCGCCACGTGAAGTTTGAGGAAGGTTCTGTTTACCTCTCCTCCGGCTTTCATCCAGCCCGTTGGAAGGGGGAGCCAGTCGAAAAAGGCCCCGGCCAGGGCAAAGATGGGCTGGTTGAAAAAGACGGTGGGGATGAAGATGAGGCCCGCAAAGGCCACGCACAGCATCGTCAGAACCTGCTTCTTCATCTTTCATCACCTCAGTCTATTGTGGCTTTTCTAAATCCAAGAGCGGCAACTCCAGCGAAGAGCGCCGCCAAGCCGATGAGCACGACCCAGTCCGTGACGATTCCAAAGGTCGGCTCGACTCCGGCCAGGTAGTACCTGGAACCGTCGACCGCGTAGGTCAGCGGGTTTACCTTGGCCAGCCACTGCATCCACTCCGGCATCGTGCTTATCGGGTAGAACGCTCCGCTCAGGAAGGTCATTGGGAGCATTATCATGGTCACTATCATCTGGAAGCCTTCCATGCTGGTCATCTTGAGCGCTATCGCGACGCCCATGCCGGCTATCGCTATTCCAACGAGGAAGCTCAGCCCGAGGGCTGGAAGGATTCCGCTCACGTTGAGGTCGGCCATGAAGAAGCTGAGCGCGAGGATTATGATGCCCTGTATCATGGCCATGAGCGCTCCCCCGGTGATTCTGCCGAGTATTGCCTCGGTTCTGCTCGCGGGGGCGACTAGAATCTCCTTCAGGAAGCCGAACTGCTTGTCCCAGATTAGCGTTATGCCCTGCATGAAGCTCATGTTGAAGACCGTCATGGCTATTATTCCCGGCACGAGGTATGTCATGTAGTCGACGCCGCCGAAGATGGGCGCCCCCATGGGGTTGTTGAAGACGCCGCTCCAACCCTTTCCGAAGAATATGAGCCAGATGAGGGGGTTTATTATGCTTCCGATGACCCTTGCCCTGGAGCGGGAAAAGCGCTTCAGCTCGCGGTATATCATGGTGAAAAAGACCTGCATGCCCTCACCTCCTCATCCTCGCCTTCATCATCATCCTCGCAACGTTCTGCTCTCCACCTTCGTCTCTAATCTCCCTGCCCGTGAGGTGCAGGAAGACGTCGTTGAGGGTCGGCCTGTGGTACGTGACCTCAAGGATTTTGATGCCGGTCTCCTTCGCCAGCTCGAAGAGCCTCGGCAGAGCCTCGGCGGCGTTGTTCACGTCGAGCCTTATCCTCCCGTCCGGGAGCATCTTGCAGCCCTTGATGAAGTCCGCCTTAAGACACTTGAGTTCCTCCCTCGCCCGGAGCTTCAGATAGATTATGTCGCTGCCCACGAGCTTTTTCAGGTCCTCGGCGGTACCCTCGGCGATTATCTTTCCGTGGTCCATCACCGCTATCCTGTCGGCCAACCCCTCCGCCTCGTCCATGTAGTGCGTCGTGAGGAAAATCGTCATGTTGTGCTCCTCCTTCATGGTTTTTATGTAGTCCCAGATGTGCGCCCTCGTCTGCGGGTCGAGGCCTATCGTCGGCTCGTCGAGGAAGAGGATTTCGGGCTCGTGGAGGAGGGAGCGCGCTATCTCAAGCCTCCTCTGCATGCCGCCGGAGAAGGTCTTGACGGGTCTGTCCCGGAACTCCCACAGCTCAACGAACTTGAGGAGGCGCTCTATCTTCTCCTTCAGATTTTCGACCCCGTATATCCTGCCGTGGATGAGCATGTTCTCGTAGGCGGTCAGTTCTCTATCAACGCTTGGATCCTGGAAAACTATGCCTATCTTTCTCCTAACTTCTATCGGTTCCTTAACGACGTCGTGTCCGGCAACGATGGCCTTTCCGGCCGTTGGCTTCAGCAGTGTGGTGAGGACGTGGACGGTCGTGGTCTTTCCGGCCCCGTTCGGCCCGAGAAATGCAAATATCTCGCCCTGTCTCACGTTGAACGATATTCCTTTAACGGCTTCAAAATCCCCGTACTTCTTCACGAGGTTCTCAACCTCAATCGCGTTCATACAGCCCACCTCCAAGTAGAATCAACCTGAGTTCCCTCGCACAGCCAGTGAAGAGTTCCCGAATCCTCTCCCTCTGCTCGTCAGTCAGTTCGTCCACGGACTCAAAGAGCTCCTTGAAGGCCGCCCTCAGCTCATCGCCTCCCATCTCAAGAAAGGCCCGGTAGGCGCGCATTTTTGCCTGTATCTCCCGGAGTTCCTCCTCATGCTCCTCCAGATACCTCTTGCCCTTTTCGGTTATTCTGTATGTTTTTCTGTCCCTGCTTCCCGTGTCGGCAACTTCAATTAGTCCGTTTCTCTTTAGTGCGGAGAGTATAGGGTAAACGGTGCCGGCACTCAGCTTTATTCCGTAGAGTCTCTCCAGCTCGGACATTATCCCGTACCCGTGCCTTGGCTCCCTGAGGAGATCCAGCACGAGTATCTTCATGTAACCCTTGAAGCTCGGACGCTCCAATTATCTCACCCAATATATCGAACGATATATTGCTTAAAAAGATTGCGGTGGGAACGCTTATTACCGTCTTCCCCAATGATTCAGTGGTGATACCATGCGGGCCGTTCTAAAGCCCCTCTTCGAGGCCGAACTGCCGGCGGATTTCAGCGATGTCATAAAGGGCAAGCTCATCGGGGAGGAACTCAGAACTGGAGAGGAAATCGAAGTTGAGCTTCTCGGAAAGTCCCTCCGCTTCAAGGTCGTCCTGGCGGAGCCCTCGCCGCTAAAAGTGAACAGGAGCACTAGGATAGAGTTCTCGCGGGGCGAGGTTGAGGTCGTTGATTTTGAGTTCGATGAACCCGTGAGGGAGGTAATCCCCTTCGAGAGCGGGTTCGTCATAACCCTGGAGAAAAAGGTTCTGATTCTGAACCCGAACGGGCAAAAGATTTATAGCGATGAGTTCGATGACCTAAAGGCAGTTAGGGTCTCCAAAAACTCGGTGGTGATAATCTATGGGGAAAACAAAATCAGGATCGTTAAGCCTTGAAAAGTTCACCTTCGATGAAAGCTGGGAGGAGAAGAGAAATCGTGCGGAAAAAATCGTCGAGATTCTGATGGAAACTCATCCGAGGGAGAATCTCCTCATCGGTGACCCGTACAGAACGCTGATACACTGCATAATCTCGCAGCGCATGAGGGACGAGGTAACCTACAAGGTCTGGGAGAGGCTGTTTGAGAGATACGGAGACATCCGCAGGATAGCCAGCACGCCGGTCGAAGAGATGCAGGAGTTTCTGAGAAAGAACGGAGTCGGCCTCTGGAAGACCAAGGGCGAGTGGATAGTGAAGGCCTCACGGATAATCCTCGAAAAGTACGGCGGAAAGGTTCCGGACGACCTTAGGGAGCTGATGACTCTCCCAGGAATCGGAAGGAAGTGCGCCAACATCGTCCTGGCCTACGGCTTTGGCAGGCAGGCGATTCCGGTTGATACTCACGTGAACAGGATAAGCAAGCGCCTCGGCCTGGCTCCACCGAGGGCTTCTCCGGAAAAGGTCGAGCAGTACCTTGCGGAGCTGATTCCCTACGAGAAGTGGATTTACGTCAACCACGCGATGGTTGACCACGGAAAGAGGATATGCAACCCTATAAGGCCGAAATGCAACGAGTGCCCGCTGAGGGGGCTCTGCCCCTACGCAAAAGGGCTCGTCATGGACGAGGATATACGGTAGTTTCGTTTTTGTACCTCACAACTATCCTGGATGTCGGCTCCGGAAGGTTGTGGATGTGGAACTTCACGGGGAGCCTGAGAACCATCGCTTCCCGCCGGGACGTGAAAAGGCCAGTCCTCACGAGGTATTCTACGCGGAACTCAAGTAGAAGGCTCCCGTTGCAGGTGGAGCCGTTTTGGAGCAGGGTAAAGTCCGGATGGAGATACAGCCTAACCTCCCTGCCCCAGAGGGGTTTAAGCGCCCAGAACCTGGCGCACAGGCTTTTACCGATTTCGTCGAGACAGCCGGGTCCTCCCTCGAATTTCGGAGGGATGATGACCGGGTTGGGGTCTGAAAAATCGGGCCAGATTTCGTCGGCCCAGCCGTCGCCGGTGAGCGTGACCCTGACCGAGATGTGCTCTATTGTGACCGTTTGATTTGGCGACAGCGTTATCAGGAGTGGCCCCTCAATGCTGCACTGGCCAGCGGTTGCCCAGAGCGCCTGGGGAACGTATCGAATTCGCAGGTCAATGGGGTCGTTCCGTTCCCTCTCGACGAACCCCAGCGTCCTGAAGTCCCCGAGGATGCTCGACAGGTTCGAGCCGTCTGCGGTTACGTTCTCCCCTTCCAGCCAGAAAACGCGGGAGTTTCCCGAATGTGCCAGCGTTCTTTCGTGGAGCCACGTGAGGGAATAGGCCGTCAGGAGAAGAACCCCTAATACTACCGCCAGATTCCTTGGCTTCACCGCGACCACTGTAGGGGAAACTATGCTAAAGGATAAAAAGTTTTCGAATGTTGGGAGGTCACTCCTCCTCTTCCACTTCCTCACCGGCGAGCTTCCTCAGCCTGTCGAGGTCGGAGCCAACCGCAATGAGAACGTCCCCCTCCATGATGACGTCGTTCCTTCCGGGGTTGTATATGTACCTGCTCCCGCGCTTTATTGCCAGTATCCTCGTGCCTATCTTGCTCGGAAGCTTGAGCTGTTCAAGGGTCTTGCCGTGGAGAACGGAGCCCCCGTGAACCGTCACCCTGCCGAGCTCCTCCTCTGTGTCCTCCATTATCCGCCTGATTATCGGGTGGGGCTCAACGTCCCTCAGCACGAGGTCGGAAATCTTGTAGGCGGCATCGCTTATCTGCTCGTTTATCTCGGCCATGTCTATAACGCTGAGGAGCTTGAGGGGGTCGTCTTCCTTCTTGGCCAGCATGAGGGCCAGCTTCTTGACCTTGAGCGTCAGCTCGTCCATGCGCTCTTCGAGGAGGTAGACCTCCTCCGCTATGTCCTCGCTGTTGTACATGACGGAGGAGAACGCCAGGTCCACCATCAGGGAGGACAGGTCCTTCATCTCTATGAGGCAGTTCCTAATCTCCTCAAGCTCATTCATTGCCCATCACCTTGATGTTGCCCCGGGCTATCTCCTTGAGGTAATCTATGGAAGTATTCGTGCCCCTCCCTATGAGTATGTCCCCGGGAAATATCTTGAAGTCCCCGTCGGGGTCGAAAATCCAGCGCTTGCCTCTCCTGACGGCCACTATCCAGACGCCGGTGTTCGTGGCCACGTCCAGCTCCTCCAGGGTTTTACCCACGAGTATCGAGTTTGCCGAGACGTAGATTTTGCCTATTATTTCCTCGCTGCCCAGTATCGCCTCCGTTATGACCGGGTGGAGTTCGACCCCCTCCAGAACCATCTTTGCCAAATCTGCCGCTGCGTTGGACATGTCGTCTATGGCGTGCGCCATGTGAAGGATGGACGTTATCTGCTCCGCCTCCTTGGGGCTTCTCGCTGCCAGAACCGCGTGAACCATCAGGTGGTAGTTGAGCAGGTCGAGGTACTCCTCAAGTTCGAGCACCTCTTCGGCCATCTCCTCCTCGTTGAAGAGTATCGAGGAGTAGGCCAGATCAACCATCAGCTCTGCGGTGTTCTTCATCTCAACGAAGATGTCCTTAACGTTCCTCGGAACCTCGATTTCGTCCCACTCTTCCACCCGGCTCTCACCGATGGGGGAACGGGGGGAAATCTTATATCCTTTTCTCCTCAACACAGCATCGCTTCGAAAAGTTTAATACCCGCAAGGGTCAACGTCTACGGGGTGAGGGCGATGGAGAGTGATGGCAGTGATCGGCGGAGAGGTCAGGAAGGAGCTGAGGGGAAAGGTCAGGGAAGCCTACAGGGTTACGCTGCCGTCCCTGTTCACCTCGCAGGTGTTCGGCCTATTCGGCGGTACGTTTCTGGGTAAATACTTTGAGACGATAAGAACCCAGTTCCCGGGCCTCCTTGTGGTTCTGCCGGGCATAATGGGCCTCCGCGGGAACGTTTTCGGCTCGATGGCATCGCGCTTCTCCACGATGCTCTACCTCGGTGATCTCGAACCCTCGATGAGGGATAAGAAGGTTCTCAAGGAGATAGTTCTCAGAATGCTCATCTCGCTCATCCCGATAGTCATGCTGTGGGCCATAGGCGTCGCCACCGGTGTCCGGAAGAACGCCTTTGACGTCCTCCTCATAGTCGTCACCTCGACGATACTCGTGTCCTTCATCCTCGGCTACTTCACCTCCTTCGTCACGATATTCTCCTTCAGGCGCGGCACCGACCCGGACAGCGTTGCGGCCCCGCTGGTCGCCTCCATGGGCGACTTCCTTACCGTCCCCTCATTGGTGCTGTTCATTCTCCTCATAGAGCGCTCACCGGAGGGATTCAGGCTCTTCAACTACGCGGTGCTTGCCCTCTTTGCGGTCGTGACGGCCGTAAGCCGGGTCAGGAAGGCGGAGTTCGTTGAGCTCAAGCAGGTCTTCATAACGATAACCGGGCTGGCGCTCCTCTCGACGATATCCGGTTCGATACTCGCGAGGTTCAGCGGGATAATCCAGGCGTCGGTCATACTGAGCTTCATCTATCCCTCGCTCCTCAGCAGCTTCGGAAACTACGGCTCCATAATAGCCGCGAAAACCTCGACGAAGCTCCACCTCGGTGAGATAGAGAGCTTCATCTGCTGGAAGCCCCTCACAGACATCCTGGCGCTATTCACGACGGCGCCGGTCATCGGGACGACGAAGCTCCTCATAGGCATCGCCCTTGTGAAGCTGACGACAGGGATGGCGGTTCCGGGCTCCGCCTGGATAATAGTCCTCACGTACCCGTTTATGGTTCTCTTCATCATGCTCTACTCCTACACGGTCTCCTACTTCCTCTTCCAGAAGAACATAGACCCCGACCACGTGGCGATACCGCTCATCTCGAACAACAGCGACATATTCGGCACGATTTACGTCGTGCTCATGGCCAAACTGATGGTGGGTGGTTGAATGATAGGCCTCTCCATGACTGCATATTCCGGAAGGGACCTCTCCGGGCTGGAGGAATGGGTTCAGAAAGCGAGAAGGATGGGCTTTGATTTCATCGAGATTCTGAGCGAATGGCCCCACTACCTGACGAAGGACAACTACCGCGTCTTTGCGGAGGTCCTTGACGGCTGGGGCATGAAGAGAACCGTCCATGCGCCGTTCAGCGACGTCAACATAGGCTCCTTCAACGACAGGCTGAGGAGAACGTCTCTGGAGATAATCCATGAGACCATCGAACTGGCGGCCGAACTCGATGCGCTCTCGGTCACGATACACCCCGGCCACTGCTCGCCGGTCAGCATGAAGAACCGGGGGAAGTACCTGGAGATACACAGGGAATCCCTGAGAAGAATCTCTGAATGGGGGTTCGAGTACGGGGTTAAGGTCGGCGTCGAGAACATGCCGCGCTTCGTAATCCTCGACGCCCAGACGTGCGAGAGGCTGTGCGAGATACTCGGTGACGTCGAGATAGGGGTGACTTTCGACGTTGGACACCTGAACACGACAACCGGAGAGTTCGAGCGCTTCCTGGAGGTTCTCGGGGACAGGATAGTTCACGTTCACCTCCACGACAACCGGGGCGAGAAGGATGAGCACCTCGCCCTGGGCGACGGCACGGTTCCGTGGGTCAGGGTGCTGCCAAAGCTCCCGAAGGTGACGCGGACCCTCGAAGTTGGCGACATCGAATCTGCCAGGAGAAGCCTCGGATTTTTGAAAAGCCTTCATTAATGGACGTTTCAGTTCATTGGCGTCCAATTTTTACAAAACGCAACTCTTTTATACATTTAAACTGAAGTTCTTGCGAGAAGCAGTTTCTGGTGGAGGGATACCAATGGTGGAAAAGATAGTTACGGAAATGAGGCCCTTCTTCGACCCGAAGGCGGTCGCTATCATCGGTGCAACCAACAAGAAGGGTAAGGTTGGAAACGTCATCTTTGAGAACTTCAGGATGAACAAGGAGCGCGGGGTCTTCAAGGGCAACATATACCCCGTGAACCCCAAGCTCGATGAGATAGAGGGCTACAAGGTCTACAAGAGCGTCGAGGAGCTTCCGGAGGACACCGACCTGGCGGTCATATCGATTCCCGCCCCGTTCGTCCCCGATACGATGAGGCAGATAGCCAAGAAGGGAATAAAGTCCGTCATCATCATCACCGGCGGATTCGGTGAGCTCGGTGAGGAAGGAAAGAAGCTGGAGCGCGAGATCCTTGAGATAGCCAGGGAGAACGGAATAAGGGTCATCGGCCCGAACTGCGTCGGCGTCTACGTCCCGGACACCGGCGTTGACACCGTCTTCCTGCCGGAGAGCAAGATGGACAGGCCGAAGAGCGGGCCGATAGCCTTCGTCAGCCAGAGCGGAGCTTTCGCGGCAGCTATGCTCGACTGGGCCGCTGGAGCAGGCATAGGAATCGGGAAGATGGTCAGCTACGGCAACAAGCTCGACGTTGATGATGCAGACCTTATGGACTACTTCATCCACGATGACGAAATCAACGTGGTCACCTTCTACATCGAGGGCGTCAAGGACGGCAGGAAGTTCATAGAGGCCGCCAAGCGCATTACGAAAGTCAAGCCGGTCATAGCCCTCAAGAGCGGGAGGAGCGAGTACGGTGCCAAGGCCGCCTCTTCCCACACCGGCTCGCTCGCAGGTGCCGACACGATTTACGATGCCGTCTTCAAGCAGACAGGGGTTATCCGCGCCGAGGACTTTGAGCACATGTTTGACCTGGCAAAGGCCTTTGCCCGGCTCAAGGACAAGCTCCCGAAGGGTGACAGGATAGGGATAATCACCGACGGCGGTGGAGCGGGCGTTATGGCCAGCGATGCCGTCGCCAAGTTCGGCCTCAAGATGGCAGACCTGAGCGAGGAGACCCTCAAGTACCTGAAGGAGAACTTCCCGCCGCACGCGGTGGCAGGAAACCCGACCGACGTCGTTGGCGACACCGACGCCGAGCGCTATAGGATAGCCATCGAGGGCTTCGTGAACGACCCCAACGTTGACGCTATCCTCGTCATAGTCCTCTTCCAGGTCCCGCTCCTCGAAGAGGAGAAGATAATCGACATCCTCGCGGAGTACCAGAAGAAGAGCAACAAGCCAATCGTTGCCGTTGCAATGGGCGGTAAGAAGACCGACCACTACGCCAGAATCCTTGAGGACAGGGGAGTTCCCGTTTACCCGACCCCCGAAAGGGGTGTCCGCGCCCTGGCGGGCCTTGTTAAGTACGCTGAATACCTCAGGAGGGGGGCCTGACCCCCCAATCTTCCGGTGGTGGTATCATGAAGGAGGAAGCCCTTAAAGTTATTGAAGAGGTTTTGAAGTCCGGAAGGACTTCGCTCGTTGAGTACGAGGCAAAGCAGGTTCTCAAAGCCTACGGCCTCCCGGTTCCGGAGGAAAAGCTTGCCAAGACCCTCGATGAAGCACTCAAGTACGCCGAGGAAATCGGCTATCCAGTCGCCATGAAGCTGATGTCCCCGCAGATTCTCCACAAGAGCGACGCCAAGGTCGTCCTTCTCAACATCAAGACCCCAGAGGAGCTGAAGGAGAAGTGGGAGCTCATCCACGAGAACGCACGCAAATACCGCCCGGACGCCGAAATCCTGGGTGTTCTCATAGCCCCGATGCTCAAGGTCGGAAGGGAAATCATCATCGGCGTCACCGAAGACCCGCAGTTCGGCCACGCACTCATGTTCGGTCTCGGCGGAATCTTCGTCGAGGTTCTCAAGGACGTCACCTTCCGCATAGTGCCCATAACCGAGCGCGACGCCAGGAAGATGATTCGGGAGATAAAGAGCTACCCGATTCTTGCCGGAGCGCGCGGAGAGGAGCCCGCTGATATAGACGCAATAGTCAACCTCCTCCTCAAGGTCAGCGAGCTCGTGGACGACCTCGACGAGTACATCAAGGAGATGGACCTCAACCCCGTCTTCGTCTACGAGAAGGGCAAGGGTGCCGTCGTCGTCGACGCCAGGATAATCCTGAAGGGCTGATTTCCCTTTTCTTCCACTTTTCAGCGGTTGATTCCCTGCGAGAAACCGCTCTTGGCCCGCAGGAGAAAAACCGCCAGTGCCCCCAACCCAAACACACCCACGAAGAGGAATCCGGTTCTAAACCCGAGGAATCCTATCAAAACCGGCCCCAGCGCCTGGCCGATGTCCTTCACACTCTCCAAAAAGCCTAATGCCGTTCCACGGAGCTTCGAGACTTCCGTGGCCAGGGGCTTCGTTGAGGCCTCGCTTATCGAGGCGCCCACCGAAAAGACCACCGCACCCAGAACCACCAGCGGAAGGGAATCCGAAAGGGCAAGCATGAACATCGCCAGGCCCACCATGCTCATGCCTACCACTATCGGCTTCGTCCTGCCAATCCTGTCGCTGAGATAGCCCGCGTAGGGCTTAACGACTGCCATTATGGCGATTTCCACCGTCAGTATCAGCCCGGAGAGCCAGGCCTTGTCCTGAAGGTAGTAGAAGAGGGGCAGGAAGGTTTCTATACCCTGGTAGGCCATGTACACGGCTGCGTCCAGGAGGCCGATCAGGAGGAGCTCCATACTAAAGGTCAACTCGAACCTCTTGAGCTCACCCCCCGTCTCGGGGAACCTGAAGGTGAGGGCAAAAACCACAAGCCCAGTCAGCGAACAGAGGATGAAGACCACGGAAAATCCAAGGAAGTATATGATGCTTCCTGCGAGGACAGGAGCAAGGGCGCGGCCGACGAGGGTTGATGAGCTTAGGAAACCCATGAAAGTGCCCTTCCTGTCCGGATAGAGATCGCTGACCAGGGCGAAAGACACCGGGACGAAGATGGCCGTCGCAACGCCGTAGTAAACCCTGACGAGGGCGAGGGTTAAAGCGTCGCCCGCGAGAAAGTACAGCAGTGGCGCACTGAGAAAAACGAAGCCGCTCATCTTGAGGAGCCTCGTCCTCCCGTAAACGTCGCTGAGAAGGCCCGAGGCAAAGTTTATGAAGACGCCCGTCACCGTCGAGGCGGCAGCGACAAGGCCGATTTCCGCCTTTCCGAGCCCTATGCCCTGGGCGTAGAGGGGAAGCGTGGGGGACTTGCTCATCGTTGAGCCAAGTATCGCGAAGAAGCCGGCGAGAAGAATGAGATAGGGGGCCTTGGAGTCGGTTCTCACTCCCCGCATCCCCAGCCGTTGAGGCACTATCTACGCCCGCTCCTCCTGTGGAGGTATTCCACGAGTTCACCGGCGTTTACCGAGAACTCGGAGCCGTAACGCTCAAGGGTGGGCGACTTAACCACGCGGAGCACGAGCCTGCCGTTCCGGAAGCTGAACTCAAAAACCCTGCTGGCCAGCTCCCTGATGTCCTCCCGAACGCTCTCGGGGAGCATATCCCTGTTGACGAACGCCACCATAATCATGTCTTCCGAGCCCATGGCGGAGGCCATGCACATGCGGCAGATGGAGGATGACGGAATGTCGGTCTTAACGGTCAGGAGTTTCTCAAGCCCCAGTATCACTATAATTTTCAGCCCGGGGAATGTCTCCAAGGCTTCCACGTACTCTCGATGCCACACCGAGGCGGCCTTGAGCACGCTTATCCTCTTGATTACGTTCCCTGTGTGGAGAACGCCGCCGAACTTAATCACGGGTATCTCGTCCATCCATCCTGTGTCAATCCCTGTTATCGAGAGGTGGGCCTTTATAACGTGGAACTGGTCAAATATATCGTTGACTATGAGGTGCCTTTCATCGTCGGCGTCAAGGAGGGGTACGGAGAGGGGCACGGACGCAGCAAGGTGAACCGGGGCGAGGGAATCGTACTCCGCTATGATGACTTCCCCGGGCTGGAGACGCTTCATGGTATCAACGACGTCCTCCACCGTTTTATGCTTCATCATTTTTCCCACCCCCAATCGCGCCGGATTCAAACACCACTTCGGAGCGGTATTCATCGAAGTAAATCGACTTAACGACCGTTATCACAAGCCTTCCGTTCTCAATGCGGGTCCTGAGAACGCGGGTGGACATTTCCTCCGCCTCTCTAAGACCCGACCCATTCACGCGCTTCCTGTTTATGAAGACCAGTCCTCTGCTTTCGGGGTTTCCAATCATCGGCCGTATGATGCTGGCAAAGAACTCTTCGCGCTTCATCGGGTCGTTCTCCAGCTGCTGGAGGAGTTCTGTGGCGCCGACTACAATCCTGATGAATGACTCTCCGCCCACAGTCTCCTCGACTCTCTCAAGGAACTCCATGAAGCGCCTCTTCAGTATCGGAAGTTCCGTTCTCTCGTCGATCGTTGCAAGAACGCTGCCCGTGTCCAGCCGCCCCCCTATTTTTATCACTGGGGCATCGTCAATGGGTGACGTGTCGAGGCCGGCGAACCTGAACTGGGCCTTCATGACGTGAAGCCCATCGAGCACATCCACTATTGCGTAGGGAATGCCATTGTGCCTTGCGTATTTGAGGACTTCGTAAAGGAGCAGGTAAACTGGCTCCTCAGAGGTGTACTCCACGAGAACCAGTTCACCGGGCCTAACGGTTTCGGCGTACTCAAAAACGGTCTTCTCTAGATTCTTCCTCACTGTATCCACCCCCTTGTGTAATGTTCCTCCATTAGGTCTTAAAACGGTTCCGTAAACGCACCAGATTTCCCAAATTGGTTCGAGATGCGACCCCTAATTTTCGGTACCGGTCTCCAACTCTTCCTCTGCCTCCTCTTCCTGCACCACCACCTTGATGTAGCTCAGGATGTCGTGAATTATGAAGAAGCTCATCGCCACCTCAACCAGGGCCAGGGGGTTGCCGGCTATCAGGAACAGCAGGGAGAAGAAGAAAGTCACGCCGGCGTATATGAGGGCGACCTTGATGGCGGTCTTGTTTTCAATCCCGACGCCGTATCCAAGCCCCATGTTGAAGATTGCGAAGGTGAGGTAAACGGGCGAGGCTAGGTAGTAGGCGTAGTAGAGGAGCAGAAAACCGCTGAGAAAAAGGAGAGACGAGGCAACCCTCAAACGCTTCATGTTATCCCCAGATAGCTCTCAAATACCTCGACGTATTTAAACCCATCGTCCGGGAAGATGAGGACGTAGGTCTTCTCGCCGAGTTCGCCGGCAATCTCCGCATAGGCCCTGAAAACGGCACCGGAGCTTAGACCTATGAGAAGACCGTCGCTTCTGGCAACGCGGATGGCTCCTTCGATGGCCCCGTTTCTCGTTATCTCCACGACCCTGTCTATCTCAACCTGGAAGTACCACTTGGGCCTCGTCTCAAGCCTCTTGATGCCGGGTATCTTCTCACCCTTCGCTGGAACGACGCCGATAACCTGTGTATCGTAGCGCTCCTTGAAGTAGCTCGCTATGCCGGCTATGTGTCCGGAAGTTCCGATGCCGGCTATTATGACGTCGGGCGTTTTCCCTATGCTCCTCAGCTGTTCCTCGATCTCCCTGGCGGTGAAGCGGTAGTGGGCGTCGAAGTTGTCGTCGTTCTCGAACTGGTTGAGGTTCACCGCACCGGCTTTTCTGGCTTCCTCCCCCACAAAGCGCACCATCGCTGGGTCTATCGTCTCGAAGTCCGTCATAACGACCTCTGCACCGAGAACCCTCAGGAGAATCTGCGTCGCCCTGGGTGTTGGCTTCGGCAGGTAGGCTCTGAACTCGATGCCAAACACGTTGCTCAGAGCCGCCAGAGAAATTCCAACGTTGCCGGAAGTGGCCTCAAAAAGCTTTTTCGTGCCGTTGATGTCGCCGCGCTCCAGGGCCTTCATAAGCATGTTAAAAACGGCCCTGTCCTTTATGCTCCTGCTGAACGGGTTAAAGAACTCTAGCTTGGCAAAATACATCCCCCCTCTCGGCTGAGAGTTTGACCAGGGGGGTCGGCTTGTACTTCTCGAACAGTTCGAGGGTGCTGTTAAACACGTTCATTTGCCATCACCAAAAATGGGTGAGAAGAGGGCTTTAAAAACTTTCCTAAAACGTTCAGTTATGGACAGAATTGGGTAATTAATCTGTATTTTGACTGCTTTGGACATACCTCCAACAGTTATATATTATTCAATGCAAGTTTAATCTCAGTATTTTGTGGGCGAAAGTTTTATATAATACTCTTAATAATTGTGATTGATAACCTCTTTGGGGGGGGCAAATGCGAAAGTGGGTAACGATGCTCCTCCTTGGGCTTCTCTTCCTGAGCGGTTTTCATACCGTCAAAGCGGAAGCAACACAAACCACCAGCCAAGTCCAGACAAGCTGTCAGGACTGCTCCTGCATCGATGTTAACGTCCTTCTAAGTAATCTCACAGCGAACATCACAAACCTGACTAACACCATTGGACAGAAGAGATTGAAACTCAAAACTCTTTATGGGGAATGGAGCGTCACCAAAAACACAAGCGTTCTCTTTGAAATCGTGAAGCTAAAAGATGAGATTAGACTCCTCACCAACGAGCTGAAGTACCTCGAACGCCAAAAGCTCAGCCTCCAACTTGCCCAGAACTACACCGTGCAAACACCTTATGGTAAAAAGATTCTCTATTATAAACTGCCTTCAGAGAGCACCATCGTCCAAGAGCACATTAAAAAGGTCCATCCGGTAAGGACCGATGTTGACTTGGAGTGGTTCATAGCCTACTACAGGCAGGCGGCGGAGCTGACGTTTACGGAGGTCGTTCAAACGGACATGCGGATGAGAGAACTGCTTAAGAAAGTTGAAGCCGGAAACTATACTGACGACACAATCAGTGAAATTTTCACTCTGCTGGACAAAAGGGAAAAACTCTGGAATGAAATCTACAGATTCACCGAAGAGAAAGAAAAACTACAAACCATACAAACACTCAGAGAAACCGGACGAAAGCAGATACTGATAGCAAGTGCTACAGGGGTAGAGCCGTTGGCAATAAACTTTGGTGGAATTGCACAAGGAGACAGTTGTTCTGAGTCTATCTGTATGGATGCTTATGGACTAGCTCCACCTCTTCCAGGAGTGTTTAACAAAGCATATGCAAGCTCAGCCCCAGTGGTGCATTATACATACATTTCTCCAGTTGCAGTGTGGGTAGGAATATACGAAAGCAGTATTCCAAACAAGGACTACTACTGGGGTCAGTATTGCACATATGATTTTCCTAAGAGCAGCACAGACTTTAAAAAATACTGGGATCGTGCAGTACAGCTATACCCAGCTCTTCCAGATATTGGCGGCTCGATGGAAATTAAGCTATTCTATCGGGGTTGGGCATATAATACAAATTCCAACCCTGTCCCACACTCTACTGCCGGCATGTCCACAGGCTCCTCAAATGGCAGATTTCAGGAAAGTAATTTAATCTGGCAGGTAGAGTGCAACAAAAACGGATGCTGGGTAGTTTCGTATTACCAACTTCCACTTTCCAATCCAGGTACTTCCCATTCGGATATATACGTAAGGCTGTACATAAATTTCCAGTGGCTAAGAGACAGATGCTGTAAAGGTGGAGATGTTGGCAATATGTGTAAATGGGCTAACGGACACTGCGGAGGATGTTTCGCTCCCGATGAATCAGCCTCGCAGAACTTCCCGATTGTTGACCGAAACACGTGGCAATACATAGTGAGATGGTAGATGACTAGCAGGGGGCATAGTCTATGAATTCAATGGGAAAGTACCCAGCATTGTTTTTATTTTTGCTCATTCTAATTTCAGCGGCCTCGGTTGTTTACGAGGAATATCCAAAGCTTAGCAACAACAATAAAACAACCCGCTGGGAAACGTCCACTAGGGAGGAAGCATTGGAGCGGACTCCAACAGCAATAACGGATAACTCCACTCTACCATACTCACCCAACCCTCTAATCGAAATCGATGGAAAGTTTAAAGAAGTGGATTTCTCGGAGGAATATGGAGGTTTTATCACGTGTCCACAGTGGTTGGACATCAGATGGAAACGAGAGGCTTCTCCAAATAACACCGTTTTCATTAACTTCACCGTCTTTATCAATAACACCTCCTATCTCAACATGATCCTGGAGGAGTTTTCCGGCTCTTACTTCTGTACTCCCGAGGGAGTTGCCGTTTACGGGTACTACACACGAGAGCACAGTACTATTGCCTTCTTCACCTACAACCTAACCCCACTGTGGAGGACCGAATATGAAGGCTCGCCAGTTGCATACAAAAACGGGAGCATACTCCTCCTCGGAGAGAAGTGCCTTTATATGCTAAACGCGAAAACCGGCAGTCTTCACGACAGGAAATGCGTCGGAGAACCCATATCTGCGTTTAAGTTCATGGGCGAGAGGCTGTACATAGCGGCGGCACATCCCAAAGGCATGGCCCACCTTTACGTCTTTGATAACAATGGCAGGAGGGAGGTTGAAGTGATAAATATTCCAACCTTCGAACTTGTTGGGATGAGAATGCTCCTCGACGTGAATGAGAGGTACGTTGCAGTAGCCTACTTCCTGTACCCAACGGACGGAACGGAGAGGAACGGCGTTTGCGTGTTCACGGCGGATGACTTGAGAAAAATCGCCTGCAGGGAGTTTGAGGAGTGGGAACGGCCGGAAAATGTGAAACTTGAAGGAAACATCGTTTACATCAAAACTACAAAGGGGGTAAAGGCATACAAGATACTTAGTTTGGAATGAGTAGATTATAAACAGGGGAAAGGACAGCAGGGTGAGAGTGTTATGAACAAAAAGAAAAAATTAGCAACCTTGGGACTCGTCCTCTTAATCCTGCTGTATCTCCTACCCAAGGGTCTGCTTATCTCCACGAATCCGAAAGATGTATCTTTTGATAATACCTCGCCCGCAACAAAGTGTGACTCATTGAAGATTCAGACATATTCTACCCTTGAAAATTTTTCCTGCACCTTCACAGTTTCAGCAGGTAAAACAATGACCATCAACTACACCTTGCCCGGAATAAGTAAAGGGTATGTCTGCACTCCTGAAGGGGTACTCTTGTATGCGTACTTCACCGCGGATAGTCGATCTTCGTTGGTCTTCCTTGACTACAACCTCAGCGAAAGGTGGAGACGGGACTTTCCGGCGTATCCGCTTAAGTACACGAAGGATGGGCTAATTCTCGTGAGCAATCCAATCTTTGGCTCCGTTGGGAGCTCATGCGTTTACCTTATGAACATCACCACGGGACGGCTCCTAAACTGGCTCTGCCCGGATGTGCTTGGCGGCCACGTCTCGGACGTTAAAATCACTGATGGAAGAATATACGCCACCATTGGAGAGCCGAGAAGGCCCCCACTGGAGACTCACGCGTTGATTTACATGAAGGAAGACGGAAAGATTAGGAAAGCGGGGATTACCAGCATCCCGGGAGAGGGAGTTGGCATCAGACTCTTAATAGACGCTAATGAGAAGTACGCGGTTGTTGCTTACTTTTTGGCAAACGAACGCGAAGAGGAGAAGAACGGAGTTTGTGTGTTTACAGCAGGGAGCTTAAGAAAACTTGCCTGCAGAGAATTTAAAGATGGTGATAGACCTCTAAACGTCAAACTCGAAGGAAACATCGTTTACGTTCAAACCACTGAAGGGGTGAGAGCCTACAAAATACTCAGCCTGTGGTGACCAGTGACGTTTCGATATGCCCTCGTGAACTGGACGGGATGTTTAAAGAAGCCCTTCCCTCACGAGCCTCTCCTTTATCCTCTCGAACTCACCGGGCGAGCCCCTGACAACAGGATACCTCGGCACGAAGGGGCACGGCTCCTCCCGTTCGATGCTTATCTCAAACGTCCCTATCTCCTTGGCGATTCTAACTATCTCCTCCTTGTCAAGGCCTATGAGCGGCCGCAGAATCGGAAGGTCGCTCGCGGTGCTTATGATGAGCAGGTTGTCGAGGGTCTGCGAGGCGACCTGCCCGAGGCTGTCCCCGGTGATTATCGCCTTTGCCCCAATCCGGTGCCCCACCCTGCAGGCCTTCCTCAGCATCGTCCACTTGCAGAAAAGGCACGTCCACTTCGCTTTTCCAATCTCGGCCAGCTTCGAAAAAATCGGTGCCTGTTCATCGTAGGCATCCACTATAACCGGCTCGTTCAGCTTTCCGTACCTTCCGAGAACCTCGCAGAGCTCAAAAACCTTGGACTCCTTCGTACCGCTCTGTCTGAAGTGAACGGGGGTCACTTCAAAGCCCTTTCTAAGCATGAGGTAGATCGCCACCGGCGAGTCAATGCCCGAACTTAAGAGCGCCACTGCCTTCATAATTGAAGGGAGGCGGGGAAGGATATATGAAGCTTTCCTCAACTCAGAGTTTGAAACCCTTGAGCTGGAGCAGGCCGATGTAGGTGAACCACGCGAGTATCGTGGCGGCGCCAATCAGTTCAGGAATCGCAATCCCCTTAAAAATCCCCGCCTTCACGAGGTAGAGCATCAGGGCGAAGGTGAGAACCGCCAGGACGCTCCAGGCGTAGCCGGCCGAAAGCCCGCTTCTCCCGAGCTTCAGGCCGATAATCGCTATATCCGCCAGGGCAAGGACGTAGAAGAAGACCGCCGCCGGGGCGTGAGGGGCGTACTCCTCGGGAAAAACTCCCACGAGGAACAGGAGAACCATTGCGAGGGGCATCAGATAAGAGAGACCACGCCTGAGGGCCCCGATGGAGGCGACGAAGCTAATGGTCGCGAAGACCTTTAAGAAACCGTTGAAGTAGTAGTTCACCGGATTCTGTATGGAGCCCATGTCGCTCAGGGCGTTTTTCGTAAAGGAGAACCAGGGATTCTGGCTCAGGACGATGAGCAGTCCCGCGATGAAGATGATGGGAAGGGAGAGGCTAAAGTACACGCTGGCCCTTTCAAAGTCCATGGGAGCACCTCAGCACTGCCTTTTCCGGGGTTCCTCCCCAAAGACCGCCCTGTAGAGCTTCCTGAACTCCTCCCAGGAGCCCCTTATGACCGGATGCTTTGGGATAAATGGAATCTCATCCTCCGGCAGCGTTGAGAGCTCGAAGGTTCCTATCTCCTTCGCTATCCTGACGATTTCCTCCTTGTCGAGCCCCACGAGCGGACGGTATATCGGCAGGTCAGTCGCCTGGCTGACTATGTACATGTTTTCAAGGGTCTGCGAGGCGACCTGCCCGAGGGAATCGCCCATGACGATGCCCTTCGCCCCGAACTCCCTGGCTATTCTGTCGGCGTGCCTAACCATCATGTACTTGCAGAAGACGCAGGTGTACTTCTCCTTCTTCATCTCGCGCAGCTTCTCAAGGATTTTCTCGCGCTCTTTCGGCTTGATGACTATCAGTTCGCCCTTTCCGCCGTAGCCGTACTTCCTGAGCTGGTTCCATATCCTGCGCACCTTCTCAAGGGTCTTCTCGCCGGTGTGGATGTGGACGGGAATGACTTCAACGCCGCGCTTCATCATGAGGAAAGCGGCAACCGGCGAATCTATGCCGCCGCTGAGGAGCGCCACCACCTTGCCCTGGGTGCCGATGGGAAGACCGCCCCAGGCGTAGATTTTGTCGATGAAGACGTAGGCTCTGCCCTCCATCAGCTCGACGCCGACCTCAACCTCGTAGTCGTGAAGGTTTACCTCGCTCTCCTCGTTCTCAAGGATGTACTCGCCGACCTTCGCCTGAACCTCGGGGCTCTTGAGGGGGAACTCCTTGGTGATTCTCCTCGCGGTGACCCTAAAGCGCGGCCTCTCAAGGCCAAGCTCGCGCTTCTTCCTCCTGAAGAGCTTTAGAGCAGTTCTGTTAATTTTATCCAGCTCGGCGTCGATTTCCATCGCCGGGGAGAGCGAGACTATGCCGAAAACCCGTCTGAGAACGTCAACAGCATCTTTCGCTTTATTCGTCTTCACGAGAATCCTTCCGTGCTTCGCCTCGACCTTTTTGAACTCGATTCCCTCGCTCACCAGGGCCTCGCGGATGTTGTTCATGAGTATGCTCTCGAACCACCTCCTCGTCTGCCGGGATTTCGTTCCTATCTCCCCGTATCGGACTATGACGACGTTCATGCTCTCACCCCAGTGCGTGCGGGAACTTGATGACTATCTCCACGTACTTCTGGATGACGACGTAGAGAACCACGGATATTAGGTAGGAGGAGAGAAGGATGAGTTCGTTCATCTCGAATATGTGCGCGGCTATGGCCTTGGCCCTCGGCGTGGCATCGACTATGGCCTGCATGTACTTTCCCTTGAGCCAGTGGTTTGTCTGAATCGCCACAACGAGGAGCAGAACCCCCACTAGGCCCCACATCTTGCCCAGGGCCAGCATGAGGAAGAGCGTCGAGGCCACTATTATCCAGCCGCCGATGACGCCGAGGAGTATCACGAACTCTATCATCCTTCCACCAGGTGGAGTTGAGGGGGAGGGAATAAAAACGTTTAGATGAAGACCAGTACCTCATCGAGGGTCTTTCTCCTCTTCCTTGGTTTAACTTCCCCCTTGGGATAGCCAACCGGGATGACTCCAACGAGGTAGTGGTTCCCGTCGAGGCCCGCGAGCTCCCGAACTTCCTCCTCTATCCCAGGAAAATTCGTAACGCCGATGTAGACAGTTCCGAGACCGAGCTCAACGGCCTTGAGCATGAGGTTCTGAATCGCCATCGCCGCGCTCTCGATGCTCCAGATGAACTCGGGCTCATCGAATTCCTCACCTGGGAGGAATCGAACGCGCCTGTCGATGAAGACCGCCACGTATACCGGTGCACGGTACATCCCGCTTTCGTACATGCGTTTCTTGAGCTTCTCTATCTTCTCATCGGGCAGGTTCACGGCGCGGTAGTATCGAATCATGCCCTCAGCTATGAGGTTGTAGAGCCTCTCCCTCACGTTTTCACTCATGAAGACCACGAACTTCCAGTTCTCCAGGCCACTCGCGGTCGGTGCCCTCACCGCGGCCTCCACAAGCGCTCTAACGTGCTCCTCAGGGACGTTCTTCTCCTCAAAATACCTCACGGAAGTCCTGTTCAATATCGCGTCGTCGAGCTCCACGCTATCACCCCTAGGGATTCCTCGCCAGCATTAATCAGCCTTTCCGAAACCAAAGGTTTAAGAGAACTCCGGAGTAATCCCCAAGAGGTGAAAGCATGTACGGATGGAGAGGCAGGCTCGGTCTTATCGTTCCATCATCGAACACTACCATGGAGATGGAGCTTCACTCGGCGCTCCCGGAGGGGGTCTCCCTTCATACTGCGAGGGTTCCATTGAAGAACGTCACCGAGGAAGAACTGGTCAAGATGAACGCCATGGCCGTTGAGAGCGCCAGACTTCTGCGCGACGCGGGCGTTGAGCTTATCCTCTACGGCTGCACGAGCGGCTCCTTCATCGGGGGGAAGGACTACGAAAAGGAGATTGAGGCGAAGATCGAGGAGGAGGTAAACGTCCCAGTGGTCAGCACCAGCACGGCCGTTGTCGAGGCCCTCAAGATGCTTGACGCGAGGGACGTCCTCGTGATAACCCCCTACACCGACGAGATAAATGAACGTGAAAAAGAGTTCCTGGAGGCGAACGAGTTCACAGTGCTCGACATAAGGGGGCTTGGAATAGAGGACAACACCCAGATTGGAAAGCTCGAACCCCACGAGGCCTACCGCCTAGCCAAGGCGAGCTTCATGGACGAGGCAGATGCGATTTTCATCAGCTGCACCAACCTCAGAACCTTTGAGATAATCGAGCCCCTTGAGGAAGACTTTGGGATTCCGGTCGTTACGAGCAACCAGGCCTCACTGTGGCTTGCTCTGAGAGAGATGGACGTCATGGAACGAATTCCCTGGCTTGGAAAGCTCCTCACGGAGTTCTGAGCCTTCAACATTTTTCTGTCCATCCCTCCGAAACCCTTTTAAGAATTCATCCGCATTTTCTAAAGGTTAGTCACTGAGGGTGATACAAATGGGGCTCTTGGATGAGGCGAGGAAGCTCTCAATCTACACCGCGTACAACACGAACGTCGATGCGATAACCTTCCTGAACGGGGAGATAGTGGAGGGGCTCATAGATGAGTTCGGTGCCGAAGCGGTTCGAAAAAGGATGGACGACTATCCGAGGGAGATAAACGAGCCCCTGGACTTCGTCGCGAGACTGGTTCATGCCCTCAAGACGGGCAAACCTATGGCGGTCCCCCTCGTCAACGAGGAACTTCACACGTGGTTCGACTCCCACTTCAAATACGACGTTGAGAGGATGGGCGGTCAGGCCGGAATCATAGCCAACCTCCTGGCGAACCTGGACTTCGGGCGGGTGATAGTCTACACCCCCCACCTCGCGAGAAAGCAGGCCGAGATGTTCGTTAATAAACCCAACCTTCTCTATCCTGTCATCGAGGACGGGAAATTGGCCTTCAAACACCCCCGCGAGGCATACAGGGAAGGCGACCCGATAAAGGTGAACCGCATCTTCGAGTTCCGCGCTGGGACAAGGTTCAGGCTGGGAAACGAGACTATACGGGTTCCCTTCTCGGGCAGGTTCATCGTCTCGGCCCGCTTCGAAAGCATAAGGATTTACACCGAGCCGGAGCTGAAGCGGTTCTTACCTGAGATTGGCCTCCAGGTTGACGGGGCAATCCTCTCCGGTTACCAGGGGATAAAGCTCCGCTATTCTGATGGGAAGGACGCGAACCACTACCTCAGGGAGGCCAAAAAGGACATACTCCTGCTCAAGCGTGAGAAGGACGTTAAGGTTCACCTGGAGTTTGCCTCGATACAGAGCAGAGAACTCAGGAAGAAGGTCATCTACAACCTCTTCCCGCTCGTTGACAGCGTGGGAATGGACGAGGCGGAGATAGCCCACGTCCTCAACGCCCTCGGCTACTCCAGGCTCGCGGAGAGAATATTTACCTACAACCGCATAGAGGACACCGTCCTGGGCGGCAAAATCCTCGTTGATGAGATGAACCTTGAGGTTCTTCAGATACACACGATTTACTACATCATGTACATTACCCACGCTGACAACCCGCTGAGCGAGGACGAGCTGAGGAGCAGCCTTGAGCTCGCAACAACCCTCGCGGCAGCGAGGGCATCGCTGGGGGACATAAAAAGCCCGGGGGACGTGAAAGTCGGCACGAGGGTTCCATACAACGAGTACGGCGAGTTCGTGAAGCTCCGCTTCGAGGAGGCCAAGAGGCGCCTGAGAACCAGGGAGTACAAGGTCGTCATAATCCCGACGAGGCTCGTCAGGAACCCTGTCTCAACGGTGGGCCTGGGCGACACAATCTCCGCCGGAGCATTCACGAGCTACCTTGCGATGTTGAAGAAGAAGGGGGAGCTTTGAACGTTCAATATTTTTGGTACGGTATGGCGTACCAAATGCTTTTAAAGATTGGTACTGTATACTGTACCATGAAGCCGGACGACATCAAACGCTATATCCGCCTCTTCCACGAGAGGGATTTGCCGCAGGTTGTGGAGAGAGAGCTAAAGCTTTCCCTAAACCCGGGAAAGGCAACGGTGATAATCGGTCCAAGGCGCTCCGGGAAGACGTATCTCCTCTATTCCCTGGTTGGCGATGAGAGGGAACGCTACGTTTACCTGAACTTTGAGAACCCGCTCCTGTTCGGGATAACTGGACGGGACTTTCCTGGAGTTGTTGATGCGTACTTTGACCTATATCCCGAGAACGTTGGGGGCGAGGTTTTCTTCCTTCTCGACGAGATTCAGAACGTTCCCAACTGGGAAATCGGCGTAAGGTATCTGCTTGACGAGGGTTTCATGGTTGCGGTTACGGGTTCGTCCTCACGGCTGCTCTCAAGGGAGGTTGCGACCCAGCTGAGGGGACGCGGGATTTCATACACACTCCTCCCCCTCTCGTTTCGGGAGTTCCTCCGATTCAGGGGGGTGGACTTTAAAAAGCGCGACCTCTACGGCAGAAAGGTGCACGTGATAAAAAATCTTCTGGATGAGTACTTAAGATACGGCGCCTTCCCCGAGGTGGCCCTGCTCGGCGATAAGGTCAGAATACTTGAAGAGTACCTCTCCGTGATGATAACGAAGGACGTCGTAGAGAGGCACGGGATAAGGAACGTGGCCCTGATTGAGGCCATTGTCAAGCTTCTGCTTTTGAACTACGCAAGATACACCTCGTACAGCTCAATCCACCGCTTCCTCAAGTCCGAGTTTGGAACATCAAAAACGACGGTCCTCGAATACCTCAGAGCACTTGAAGACTCCTTCTTCGTCTTCTTCCTTCCGAAGTTTGCCCGCTCCGAAAAAGAGTCCCTCAGAGCCCCCAAGAAGGTTTATCTCGTCGATACCGGCCTGGCCCTCTTCTCAAAGAAGGACCCCGCAAGGGATATTGAAAACGCCGTGTTCCTTGAGCTTCTCAGAAGGAAGCACTATCTGAACCCGCTTCTCAACATTTACTACTACGGTGGTTCCGGCGAGAAGGAGGTTGATTTCGTCGTCTCGGAGTCGGGAAAGACTGTGGAACTGATTCAGGTGACCTTAAGCCTCAAGGATGCACGGGAGCGGGAGTTGTCTGCCATCGTTAGAGCCGGCAAAAATCTCGGCTGCGAGAATCTCACGGTTGTGACACTCGATGAAGAGGAAACCATTGAAATGGACGGCCGCAGACTAAACGTTGTTCCGCTCTGGAAGTTCCTGCTCGGGCTCACTCCATCAGCCCCTCTATCAGCCTCGCCTTCTCCTGCGCCTTTCTGAGGTGCTCGACGGTAACCTTGGTGTAAATCTGCGTCGTTGAGAGGTTCGAGTGGCCGAGGAGCTCCTGGATGGCCCTTATGTCGACGCCGTTTTCGAGCATGTGGGTCGCGAAGCTGTGGCGGAGCTTGTGGGGCGTGACCTCAACGCCGGCCCTGACGCCGTAGCGCTTCAAGAGGTACCACACGGTTTTGGTGGAGAGCCTGTCCTTCTCCCTCCTTCTCTCCTCGACGAGGAGGTACTCGCTGTCGTCGGAGCGCGTTTCGAGGTATGCCCGTATCTCCTTTGTAAGGAACTCTGGAATGGGTACGACGCGGTCCTTGGCACCCTTGCCGCCCCGAACCACGATGATGGAGCGCTCCAGGTCAACGTCGCGCCGCTTGAGGTTGCACAGCTCGCTTACGCGCAGACCGGCGCCATAGAGGAGGAGAACTATGAGCCTATCGCGCTTTCTCGTCGGCGGAATAACCGAGAGGAGTCTCTTAACCTCCTCGCGCGTTAGGGCTTTCGGGAGACTCCGGGGGACCTTTGGGGGCTTGAGCTTCTCGGCTTCCTCATCGTAGCCCTCGAAACGGAAGTAGGAGCGCAGGGCCTGAACCACGAGGTTGAGGCTCCTGTTGGAGTAGCCTTCCTTCCTAAGCCTCGCGAGAAAACGGAGGGCGGAGCGGGCGTTTGGGGAGCCGCCCCACTCCAGATACCGGCGCACGTAGTAGGAGTACATCCTAATCGTGTTCGGGCTCTTCCCCTCAAGGTCGAGGTAGGTTTCGTACTCCTCTATAAGCTCGGGGACTTCCATCTCACAGCCCCTTCAGAAGTCCCTCGATGTCCTCTGGCTTTACTTCAGCGTCCTCAACGACCCCCGGTTCGCTTAGCTTGGGCTCTGGGGCTTTCGGCGGCTCTTCAGCCGGCGGCCTGGGCGGCTTGGGAAGCTCCTCCTTTATGCTCAGGCTCAGGTAGACCGTCTTCAGGAGTTCCTCCACGAGCTCCTTCTCCTCGGCGAAGATGTAGCCCTGCCCGACTATCACCTTACCGGCCAAGCCGAGCTTCTCCACGGCCAGAGCTATGACCCTCTCTTCCGGAACAGGCTCCGCGGGGAAGAGGGACTTCCAGGCATCGTCTATTCTGAGGGGCTTGCTCTTTTTCTCAAGCAGTTCCCTCAGGCCATCGTTCTCGTTTCTAACCCTGACGTATTCGGCGCGGAGTTCCTCGTACTTTTCCCGAAGCTCCCCGTGCTCCTTCTCAAGGTTCTCGTATTCCTGAGCTAAAAGGTCGTACTGTCCCTTCACATCCAGCAGCTGCTTCCTCAGCTCCATGTATCCGGGGAGAAGCTGGAGGGTCTTGAGACCGGCGCGGACGAGGGTGTTCTTGAGCTCCTTCCTGACGAGTTCAACGTCAACGTGCTCCAAATCGTGGCCGAGGGGGAGCTTCATCCTTTCAACGTGCCCGACCATCTCCCCCAGCTCACTGAAGAGCCTCTCGGCCAGGTCTCGCCCGACCCGGTCGGCGTCGGTCGCTATGATGAGGAGGTCGGCGCCCGCGGCGGCGCTCTTCGCTATCTCCACGTTGGTTGTCGGGATTATCGCGGAAATCGTGATGTTGTACTCGCTTCCCAAAGCCAAGCCCTGAAGGGCCTTACTTACAACCTCGACGTCGCTCGCACCTTCCACGAGGATTCTAACATCGACTATGGCCATACGCATCACCTGACTTTCTCTCCCCCTTCGGGTTTAAAACGCTTCCGCGTTGGGAGAGACTTATAAGGAAAACGGACATAACAACTGGAGGGGAGTATGGAGCCGTTAACCGGTGCCGTGGACATTGCCGTGTCCGTCCTCCACTTCATCTGGCTGTTCTCAGCTGCGATTATCTACCCCGTGTTCTTTTACTACATAGCCCTGACTGTGGCGGGGTTGAGCTACAACTCAAAGTTTAAGGAACCCGAGATTCCTGACGAGCTTCCCTCCGTCACCATCCTCATCCCAGCGAGGAACGAGGCTGTAGTTATAAGGGACACTCTCCTGGCGATGGCGAACCTCGACTATCCTGGGGATAAACTGGAGGTTCTCCTCCTGGACGACGGCTCCACGGATGATACCGTGAGGATAGCTGAGGAGGTCGCTAGGGAGTACCCGTTCATCAAAGTAATCCGCGTTGAGGGCGGCGGCAGGGGAAAGAGCTACGTCCTGAACTACGGCCTAAAGCTGGCGAAGGGAGAGGTCATAGCGGTCTACGACGCGGACAACAGACCCGAGCCAGGGGCGCTCAAGGCCCTGGTAGCGATGCTGAGCGATGAGACGCCGGCGGTGACTGGAAAGGTCAGGACGATAAACTGGAAGGGGAACATCCTCACGAGGTTCATATGCATGGAGTACCTCTACTTCCAGCTGGCCGGCCAGGGCGGAAAGAGCAAACTCTACAAAACCGCTGTGCTCCCGGGAACGAACTTTGTAATCAGAAAGGGCCTGCTCGAAAAGCTCGGAGGCTGGGATGAAGAGGCTCTGGCCGAGGACCTGGAGATGTCCTTCAGGATACTCTCAACGGGCAAGAGGATAGCCTACAATCCACTCGCCGTTACCTGGGAGCAGGAGCCCGAGAGCTGGCGCGTGTGGTTCAGGCAGCGGACGCGCTGGGCGGCGGGAAACGTCTACACCGTGAGGGAGCACATAAAGAGGTTCCGCGAGATTCCCGGCTGGGGCCTGCGCTTTGACCTGCTCCTCACGCTGATGGTGTACTATCTCCTGGCGATAGCGGTCATAGTGGCGGACGTGGCCTTCGTAGCGCTCCTGGTAACCTTCGGAAACGTCACGTGGTTCACAGGATTCATCCTGAGCTTCGTTTACGTATCATTCCTGCTGGAGATATTCGCCGGCCTCTACGACGGAAAGATAAGGAGCGTTGATTGCTGGCTCCTCGCGCCGCTCATGTACTACACCTACTCCCAGATATGGATATTCATTTCGCTGGCCGGCCTGTGGGAGGCGGGAAAAGCCAAGAAGGTGTGGTACAAAACCCCGCGGACGGCGGTTTAGAGCTCGATTTCAAGGCTCGGCCTCTCAAGGATGATCCTTCCATCTGGCAGGAGGGATATGCCCAGCGCGTGGATTTCAACGCCCACCTTGTCCGCCTCCCTAAGGAGCCTCACTATCTTCGGGTCGCCCACATCATAGGGCCGGAACCTCTCAACGCCCGGCATCGCGCCAATGAAGAAGATCATGGCCCTCTTTCCTGCCCTTGACAGCTCTATAAGTTCCCCGATGTGCTTCTGCCCCCTGACGCTCGGACAGTCCGGATACATGGCGTACTCACCCTTATTCCCGCCGCGCAGGACGGCGCTCTTCATCTCGGCGTAGACCTCGCCCTCGGGACATTCGAAGAGGTAATCAAGGCGCGATTTGCCGACCGTGACCTCCTTCCGCTTTATCCTGCAGTCCCTCAGCCAGGGCACCAGACCAAGCTCCAAAGCTCTCTCGAAGGCCCTCGCCTGAGTCCTCGTGTCAATTATCGCTCCCTTCCCGCCCAGGTCCTCGAAGGCGACCAGGACGAAGTCTGTCTTTCCGCCGGTCTTGGGCGTGCAGAAGGCCTTCCTACCCGGAACCATGAACTCCTCCAAGCGACCTGTGTTGGTCACCAGGGCTTTCCTTTCCTCACCATCAACCTCGACCAGCGCCACGAAGCGGTTGAGCCTTTTGAGGAAGGTGCAGGGGACGATGTTGAGTTCGAGCAGGACGTGCATAGTCCGGTCTCGGAGGGTGAGAATATAAGTTTTTGGAACATGCAAAACTTCGAAAATTTTATATCCTGTTACAGGATAATCCTGTTGGTGGTTATAAATGAGGTTCTACAACAGGGAGCGCGAGATGGAATCCCTTAGGAAGGCGCTCAAACTATCCCGCTCCCGGCTCGTGGTTGTGACCATAACAGGACGCCGGCGAGTTGGAAAGACAAGACTTGTTAGGGAGTTTTTCAAAAGGGAAGGCGTTGATTATCTCGACTTCTTCATTCCAGTCAAAAGCGAAAAGCTCATCCTTGAGGACTTCTCCAGGGAGCTCAGGGCAAAGTTGGGGTATTCTCCACGGTTTGAGACATTCTCCGAGATGTTTGAATACCTTGAAGTGGCCGACATCGGGGCAGTTTTCTTTGACGAGTTTCAGAACGTTCTCCGGGTAAACCCGGCCATAGCCTTTGACCTCCAGCGCTTCATAGACAGAAACCGGGATAAGCCGCTCCTCATGATTCTATCTGGTTCGTACCTTGGAATGATGAGGAAACTGCTGACCTCCAGGAAAGCCCCCCTCTACGGCAGGAGCACCCTCTTCGTGGAACTGCAACCCCTGCGTCCAAGATGGGTTTTCGAGATGCTCAAAGATTTTGGAATCACGGAGCCCGTCCAGCAGGTTGAGTTCTATGGTATTTTCGGTGGAATCCCAAAGTACTACGAACTCTTGGAGGTGTTCGAAGCGGACAACCCACTGAATCTCGTTGTTGATGCGGTCCGGTACTCCACACTGCTAACGGCTGAAGGAGAAGGCCTCCTTATGGACGAGTTCGGTAAGGCGTACAGGACTTATTTCTCAATCCTCGATGCAATAGCGAGTGGAAAGAACAGGCTCGTTGAGATTGCCAATGCCGTGGGGATGAAGCCGGGCAGCATAACGAAGTACCTTGAGGCCCTGGAAGACTACTATGGAATAATAACCCGTGAAAGGCCCATCCTCGGCGGTAGACGTTCGAGGTACGTAATCAGCGATTACTTCCTGAACTTCTGGTTCAGTTTGATAGAACCGAACCGCAGGCAGGTTGAGGCAGGGGACTTTAATGCCTTCAGAAGAAACATCGAAGGGAAGTTCCAGGAGTTCTTTGGGAGGGTCTTTGAGAGGGTCGTTCTAGACCTCCTGCACGACCTGAACGGGGAGCTAATTACCTTTGACAGTATCGGCCCTCATTGGGGGAGAAACTACGAGATAGACCTCGTTGCCATCAACAGGGAAGAGAACATCGCCACGTTCATAGAGACGAAATGGAAAACCAACGTTGATGGCCCGAGGGAGATCGGCAGGCTCATCGCCAAGGCCCAAAACGCCCCATGGAAGGGGGAAAAGCGCTACCTCCTCATAGCAAGGGGCTTTCGCAGGGAGTGTGCCGACTGTATTACTATTGATGGAGTTCTGGAGCACCTAAAACCTTAAATATCCCTTGCATGACCATTTAGATGGAAATCTAAACGAAAGGGGTGGTTGTGATGGTTGACTACGAACTTCTGAAAAAGATTATAGAGGCGCCGGGTGTTTCCGGCTACGAGTTCCTCGGCGTCAGGGACGTTGTTATCGAGGCTTTCAAGCCCCACGTCGACGAGATAACCGTCGACAAGCTCGGCAACGTCATTGCCCACAAGAAGGGCAAGGGCCCGAAGGTCATGCTCGCGGGGCACATGGACCAGATTGGTCTCATGGTGACCCACATAGAGAAGAACGGATTCCTCCGCGTTGCGCCGGTTGGCGGTGTTGACCCGAGGACGCTCATAGCCCAGAGGTTTAAAGTCTGGGTCGGCCCGAACGAGTTCGTCTACGGCGTCGGTGGAAGCGTTCCGCCGCACATCCAGAAGCCGGAGCAGAGGAACAAGGCCCCGACCTGGGATCAGGTCTTCATAGACATAGGCGCCGAGAGCAGGGAAGAGGCCGAGGAGATGGGTGTCAAGATAGGCACCGTCATCACCTGGGACGGCAGGCTTGAGCGCCTTGGAAAGCACCGCTTGGTGAGCATCGCCCACGACGACAGGATAGCTGTTTACATCCTCGTCGAGGCCGCGAGGCAGCTGGCCGAGACCGACGCAGATGTTTACTTTGTCGCCACCGTCCAGGAGGAGGTTGGCCTCCGCGGTGCAAAGGTCTCGTCCTTCGGCATAGACCCCGACTACGGCTTCGCCCTCGATGTCACCATAGCCGCCGACGTTCCTGGAACTCCGGAGCACAAGCAGATAAGCCAGCTCGGAAAGGGCGTCGCGATTAAGATAATGGATCGCTCCGTTATCTGCCACCCGACCATCGTCCGCTGGATGGAAGAGGTGGCCAAGAAGCACGAGATTCCCTACCAGTGGGACATCCTCACCGGCGGCGGAACCGACGCGGGAGCGATACACCTCAACAAGGCCGGCGTTCCGAGCGGCGGAATAAGCATTCCAGCGCGCTACATCCACTCCAACACGGAGGTCGTTGACGAGCGCGACGTCGATGCAGCCGTTAAGCTGACCGTCAAGGTTCTTGAGGAGATTCCGGAGCTGAAGCTCTGACCTCTTCCCATTCTTCTTTCTGGGCCCCATTACCCGTAGTCTCGCCGTCGTTCTCTGTTTCGTTCGAGTCTGAGTCGGGGAGGTTCTCGTTCTTAAGGGCAACGGGCAGGGCGGACTTCAGGGGCACCTTCTTCCCCCCATCAAGCTCGCGCTCGAATCTCTTCCACTCGTACCAGAAGAACAGCGCCGCAACAACGATTCCAGCCACCATAAAGGGCAGTTTCGAGGGAAGTGGCAACCCCCGGTGCCAGCCGTGAAGCAGGTAGTTCTGATAGAAGAACAGGTACGCGAGCCACGCTATTATAACGGCCTCAATGGAGTATTCAACCAGTCTCCGCTCCCTCTCGTTCACGCCCTTCACCTGGGGAAAAGTTAAAAGCGAGCCGTTAAAACTCTTTCCCATGAACGAAACGGGCGAAAGATTCGAGTACTTTCCCTACAGGGAACTCAGGCCACATCAGCGGGAATTCATAGACCTCGTTTCGGAGGCGGTTAGAAACGGTGAGAACGCCATAATAGAGGCCCCCACAGGCTTTGGAAAGACGGTGAGCGTTTTAGCTGGAATCCTGCCCTACGCCAGGGAGATGGGCTACAAGGTTCTTTACCTCGCGAGAACCCACAGGCAGATGGACAGGGTTATAGAGGAGCTGAAGGCGATAAACGGGAAGAATCCGGTCTCCGGCGTTGAGCTCAGGAGCAGAAAGGATCTCTGCCTTCATACGTATCTCACCCAGTTCACGAGCGACGCCTATACCGCCATGGTGGTCTGCAGGAACCTCAAGAAGCTCAAGAAGTGCGAGTTCTATGAGAATGAAAAGAAGAAAAAGACCGAGTTCGACGAGCTGGTGAAGTTCTTCTTGAGCGAGCCGAGCCATCCGGCCGAGATTCTGAGCTACGCCGAAACCCTGGAGCTGTGTCCCTACGATTTAACCAAGAGGATAGCGGAGAAGGCTGACGTTATAGTGGCCAGCTATCTCTACCTCCTCAGCCCCACCATCCGGGAGAACTTCATAAGCTCCCTTGACATCGACTACTCCGACCTGATAGTCATCTTCGACGAGGCGCACAACCTGCCCGACCAGGCGATTTCGGCTTTAAGCGATAGGATAAGCATACACACGGTAAACAGAGCAATAAAAGAGGCCGACGAGTACAACGAGCACGAGATAGCCAACTTCCTCAGCATCCTGGGCAGGGGGCTGGAGATGCTCCACGACGAAAAGCTCAAGGGCCGGGACGTTCACGAAACCCCCATTCAGCCGGAGCTCGTTTTTGCACACGTCATTGACATTCTGAGCCTCGACACCAGAAGGCTCGTCAGAATACTCAATGACATGGTGGCGGTTGGCGATGCCATAAGAGAGGACAGGATAGAGAAGGGCAAGCCGCCCCGCTCCTACATAGGCAGAATAGGTGAGTTCCTTCTCCTCTGGCTTTCCCTTACCGGAAGGGAGGACTACCTCTTCCTCATGAGCAGGGAAAGGGGGCTGAGCCTTGAACTGGTTGCCCTGGATCCTTCGAAGGCTCTGGGCTTCGTCAAAAACGTCCAGAGTGCGATATTCATGTCCGGAACGCTCACCCCGCTTGAGGCATTCCGCGACGTCATGGGCGTGGAAAACACCCGCCTGAAGAAGTTCCCGCGGATGGTAAAGCGCGAAAATGCCCAGGTTCTTGTCGCGAAAGACGTCTCAACGAGGGGTGATGAGCGTTCACTCCAGGTTTACAGCCGCATGGTGGAATACATCGTTGAGGCAGCCAGATTTATACCGAAGAACGTCGGAGTTTTCACGGCCTCCTATGAGGTTCTTCAGGGACTCCTCTCGGCGAATCTCCAGGTTCGTCTTGAGGAGACCGGGAAGGCGATATTCATTGAGAAGCAGGGGGTCAGCTCCGCCGAGAACGACGCGATGGTGGCGAGCTTTAAGGCGCATGCGAAGGGCAGAGGGGCGGTGCTCCTTGGGGTTATGGGGGGCAGGAACAGCGAGGGGCAGGACTACAGCGGCGACGAGATGAACGGAGTTGTGCTAGTAGGAATCCCTTATGCGAGGCCCACTCCCAGGGTTCAGGCCCGGATAAGGTACTTCGAGAGGAAGTTCCCTGGAAAGGGCAGGTACTACGGCTACTTCCTCCCCGCCCACAGGAAACTGGTTCAGGCCGCCGGCAGGGTTCACCGCTCCGCCGAGGAGAAGGGCTCGATAATAGTCCTCGACTATCGCCTTCTCTGGAACTCGATAAAGAAGGATTTACCTGACTGGATGCGCGAGAGTATAAGACCCGTAGATCGTGCGAGGATGAGGCTGTACCTGAGAAGATTCTGGACTACACGGTGAACTCCTTTTCGACCTTTACTCTCGCGCCGTTGACGTAGGCGAATTTAACGACTTTATACCTGCCGGGGAACAAGTTTACTTGTACCTTCTGTTCGATGGTCTCGCCGGGGATTAAAACTATGGGGCGCTCTATAAAGACCAGTCCGAGGTCTAGCTTCTTCCAGGCGCCGGCGTGCTGGTAGAGCTCTATGACGTTGCTGACCTCAACTTTATGCGGGTTGGGGTTGGAGATCCACAGGCTCAGGACTCCGTTTTTGAAAGTCACCGTTATCTCCAGGTTCACCTCCGGTGGGATTCCACCCGGGATGATGCCCACCCTGTCCCCCGTGGGAACCTTGACTATCCTCATGGTCGCATCGTTAAGTTAATCGTTACCACGAGTAATAAACTTTACGGAAAAGAAGCCGCGAAGGTTTTGGCGCCGGGGCAGGGATTTGAACCCTGGCGGGCTAACGCCCACGGACTCTCCAGGCCCGCGCCTTCCCAGGCTAGGCTACCCCGGCGCATAAAGGAGAGGAATCAGGAGATGAGCTCGATCTCGATGGTGACGTCCTCGGGAACGCGGATGCGCATGATCTGGCGCATGGCCCTTTCGTCGGCCTCAATGTCGACGAGCCTCTTGTGAACGCGGAGCTCAAACTTGTCGAAGGTTGCGGTGCCCTCGCCGTCCGGGCTCTTCCTGGTGGTGATCCTTATCCTCTTGGTCGGAAGCGGTATCGGGCCGCTCATCCTGACGCCGGTCCTCTCGGCGATCTGTTTGATCTGGTCGGTGACCTCGTTGAGGGCCTTAATGTCCGTGCTCGCGAGCTTAATCCTTGCCTTCTGCATTTCAGTCCCTCCTAAGGCTTAAGGGAGTAAAGGAAAGGTCAGAGAAGGCCTTCACTCGGCCTTCTGGATGGAGATAACCATACCGGCAGCGACGGTCTGGCCCATGTCACGGATGGCGAACCTGCCCATCTGCGGTATCTCCTTGACCGGCTCGATGACCATCGGCTTGGTCGGCCTGAGGACGACGATGGCGGAGTCACCGGTCTTGATGAACTGCGGGTTCTCCTCGACGATGTTGCCGGTCCTCGGGTCGAGCTTGGCGAGGAGCTGCTCGAACCTGACGGCGACCTGGAGGGTGTGCGCGTGGAGGACCGGGGTGTAGCCGACGGTGATGGCGGTCGGGTGGTTGAGGACGATGATCTGGGCCTTGAAGGTGTCCTTCGGCCTGACGACGGTCGGCGGGTTGTTGCTGTGTCCGGCAACGTCACCGCGCTTTATGTCGTTCTTACCAACGCCACGGACGTTGAATCCGATGTTGTCACCCGGAAGGGCCTCCTGCATGGCCTCGTGGTGCATCTCGATGGACTTAACCTCACCCTGGATCGGCTTGTGGAAGATGGTGCTGGCCGGCTCGAAGATGACGACGTCACCGACGCGGAGGACACCGGTCTCGACACGGCCGACCGGGACGGTACCGACACCCTTAATGGAGTAGACGTCCTGGATCGGGATGCGGAGCGGCTTGTCGGTCGGCTTCGGCGGCTCCGGGATCTGGTCGAGGGCGTCGATGAGGGTCGGGCCGTTGTACCAGGGCATGTTGTCGCTCTTCTTGACGACGTTGTCGCCCTCCCAAGCGCTGATCGGGATGATCGGGAAGTCCTTGTAGCCGAGCATCATGAGGAGCTTCTTAACCTGCTCGGCGACCTGCTTGAACTTCTTCTCGTCGTAGTTGACCATGTCCATCTTGTTGATGGCAACGATGATGTGGCCGATACCGAGGGTCCTGGCAAGGAAGGCGTGCTCCTTGGTCTGCGGCATGACACCGTCGGTGGCGGCGACGACGAGAACGGCGGCGTCGGCCTGGCTGGCACCGGTGATCATGTTCTTAACGAAGTCTCTGTGGCCCGGAGCGTCGATGATGGTGATGTACTTGTGCGGGGTCTCGAACTTGGTGTGAGCGACGTCGATGGTGATACCCCTCTCGCGCTCCTCCTTGAGCCTGTCCATGACCCAAGCGAACTTGAAGGACTTACCCTTCTCACCCATCTCCTCGAACTTCTTGATGATGTTCTCCGGTATGTTGGCGGTGTCGAAGAGCAGCCTTCCGATGGTGGTGCTCTTTCCGTGGTCGACGTGGCCTATAAAGACGATGTTAACGTGCGGCTTCTCCTTAGCCATTTTCATACACCTCCATATTTTGGTCTAGTCTCGTTGACTAGGATGGCTTTTTAAATCTTTCGAACCTCGGCCCCCTCGGGCGGGAAACCCGCCTTTTCTCGGGGAGGCCTCATGAGTTCCGTCCCTAAGTTACGAAGCGGGTTTAAAAAGTTAACTAATGAATGTTGGACGGGAATTTGTTAATTTTCAGGACGGCACTTCAAAATCGCCCAAATCCCACACCCGCCAGCCCTCGGCGTTCAACCGTTCCTTTCCTTCGACTTTCCTGGCAACCAGTCCCCAGTGCTTTTTCCAGTCTTCGAGGCCAACCAACTCACCCTTCCTTTCCAAGTCCTTCAAAATCCCCCGCGCTTCCCTCTCGCTAAGACTTTTCCACTTCACCTCGACGAACAGAGCATTTTTCTCGTGCTCGTTTAACGCCACCAAATCAATCTCTTCCCCCCTGTGCCACCAGCGACCGAGTTTTGTGAAGTGGAAGCCGGTGAGCTTGATGAAAACCTCCGGACTTCCAACAAGTCGTTCGAAGGCCGAACCCATATAAGCGTTGAAATTCCTCTGCGAACGCTCCCAGACGTCCTCCGCCAGTCCAGCCTCAAGGTAGCTCCTGTTCGGGAGGACATACCTGAACCAGAAGGAGAAGTAATTGTCGTCTATGGAATAGAGTCCTCTTTTGCTGGCTTCTTTGGCCGTTGCAGTAACGGAAACTTCCCTCCGGACTATTCCAAGCCTCTGAAGAACGCTCAGGTACTTGGAAACGAGGCTCTTGTCGAGCCCGGTTGCGTTCACAATCTCTCCAAATCTATTCCTCCCACCCGCTATCGCTTCGAGTATCGCGAAGTAGTTGGCCGGCTCCCTGAGCTCTTCCCGCAGTAGTATTTCAGCCTCCTCGTAGAGGAAGGCACCCTTTGAGAGGACGTTGTCAACGACGTTTTCGTTAAAGTCCTTCCCGGGCTCAAACTTAAGGAGGTAGGCCGGAATGCCCCCCACCACACCCCAGACCTTCACGAGGTCTTCGATCGAATAGCCGGGAAGGAACTCACCGATGTAGAAGAAGGGAATCTCCGTTAAGCGCCATTGCCCGGTCCGCCTTCCGTAGAGCGGGCTTTTGTAGCCCAAAACCTCCGTTTCCATTGCCGAAACACTCGAACCGCAGAGAATCAGCATTATTCTGCCCTTCGAGAGCTTCAAGTCCCATGCCCTCTGAAGGAGCGAGAGAACCGGCCGGTAGCGTTCTATAAGCAGGGGGAACTCGTCAATCACCAGGACAACGCGTTCATCACGTACCCTCTCGGCGAAGGCCATCAAAAGCTCGTCAATATCATGGAAAGAGACTCTGCTGAATAATTCATCGCCGAGGAATTCCGCGAGGAGCTTTTGAAGCTCTCGGAGATTCTCATGGTACGGCTTTTCCGTTGCGAGAAAATAAACGTGGGGTTTGTCCCGGGCGAACTGGAGGAGCAGCTCGGTCTTTCCAATTCTCCTGCGGCCGTATATAATGAGCAGTTCGGCTTTGTCACTGCGGTACCTCCTCTCCAGAAACTCAAGTTCCCTCTTCCGGTCCACGAAAGTTTGTCTACTCATGAGTATAATACTCGTGCTTCAACTATTTAAGAGTTTCGCGAAAGAACGCCGAAAGTGATGTGCCTCATGTTGGAAAAGACCAATCAGCCTTCCAAAAGTCCAAGAGAAGAGAAAACTTAGAGGGCAGAAAGCCCTCACTGCTGCGGGCAGACGTCCTGCTCCTTCGGCGGGTTCGGGTCGAGACCCTTCCTCTGGCGTATCTGCCTGATGATGTTCACAGCGAGCTCTCCTGGAACCCTCTTGAATCCGGCGTGCTCGGTGCTCCAGAGGGCCCTTCCGCTGGTGGCGCCACGGATGGCTCCGGCGAATCCGAACATCTCCGCGACCGGGGCCTCGGCGATGATGATCATGACCTCGCCCTCCTGGCGCATGTCGATGAGCTGACCGCGCCTCTGGTTGATCTCCCTGCTGACGGCACCCATGTACTCGTAGGGCACGTTGATGATGACCTTCTGGTACGGCTCGTAGAGGATCGGCTGGGCCTTCATCATGGCGCACTGGATGGCGCCCCTGATGGCCGGGTATATCTGGGCCGGACCGCGGTGGACGTTGTCCTCATGGATCTTGGCGTCGTGCAGGCGAACCATGACCTTCATGACGGGCTCCCTGGCGAGCGGGCCCTCATCCATGGCCTGGTGGAATCCATCGACGAGGAGGTCCATAACCTCGTTGAGGTACTGGATACCCTTGGTGTTGTCGAGGAACAGGTTGCCCTGGTAGATGTCGACGATGCCTTTGGCGACCTCGTAGTCCATGCCGAGCTCGGCGAGCTTCTTGGCGACCTCCTTCGGGTTCTTGGGCCTGCCCTCGGGGATGAGGCCCTCGCGGATGGCCTGGTATATCTCGTCCGGAAGCGGCTCCACGGTGATGTAGAACCTGTTGTGCTTGTTCGGGCTCTTTCCTTCGACTATCGGGCTCATCTTGCTGACGCTCTCGCGGTAAACGACGATCGGCGGGCTGACGTCAACGTCGAGCTTCCAGTCCTCCTTGAGCTTGACGAGCTTGACCTCAAGGTGGAGCTCACCCATACCGCTGAGGAGGTGCTGGCCGGTCTCCTCGTCGATCTTGACGTGGAGCGTCGGGTCCTCCTTGGCGAGCTGCCTGAGCGCCTCGATGAGCTTCGGAAGGTCCTTAACGTTCTTGGCTTCAATGGCGACGGTAACGACCGGCTCGCTGGTGTAGTGGAGGGCCTCGAACGGCTCTATCTGCTCCTGAGCGACAGTCTCACCAGCCATTGCATCGCGCAGTCCGGTGACGGCGACGATGTTGCCTGCCGGAACGGCCTCCATGTTGACCCTCTCGGGACCCATGTAGATACCGACCTGCTGGATCCTGGCCTTCCTCTTGGCGTTGATGAGGTAGACCTCCTGGCCGGTCTTCACGGTACCGCTCCAGACACGGCCGGTTGAAACCTCACCGGCGTGCTTGTCGAGGATGATTTTGGTGACGACCATGACCATCTTGCCCTTCGGGTCGCACTTGACCATGGCCTGGCCGACCTCGCTCTCGACCTCGCCCCTCCAGAGGTGCGGAATCCTGTACTTCTGGGCCTCAAGCGGGTTAGGCAGGTGCTTGACGACCATATCGAGAACGACAACGTGGAGCGGGGCCTTCTTCCTGAGGGTCTTGAGGTCGCCGGCGTTGGTGAGCTCAACGATGTCCTTGAAGGAAACGCCGGTCTTCTTCATGTACGGGACGCTGAGGGCCCAGTTGTAGTAGGCTGAACCGAAGGCGACGCTACCGTCCTCGACCTTGACCATCCACTGGCCCTTGAACTCGTCCGGGGCGTACTTCTTGATGAGCCTGTTCACGTCGGTGATGATCTTGGCGAAGCGGTTGAGTATCTCGTTCGGGCCGAGCTTGAGCTCCTTGATGAGACGGTCAACCTTGTTGATGAAGAGAACTGGCTTAACGTACTCCCTCAGGGCCTGCCTGAGAACGGTCTCGGTCTGGGGCATGACTCCCTCAACGGCGTCCACAACTATAATCGCACCGTCGATGGCGCGCATGGCTCTCGTAACGTCACCACCGAAGTCGACGTGACCCGGGGTGTCGATGAGGTTGATGAGGTAGTCCTGGCCCTCGTAGTTGTGAACCATCGAAACGTTGGCCGCGTTGATGGTGATTCCCCTCGCCTGCTCCTGCTCGTCGAAGTCGAGGACGAGCTGCTTTCCGGCCAGCTCCTCGCTTATCATTCCCGCACCGGCGAGCAGGTTGTCGCTCAGCGTCGTCTTACCGTGGTCAATGTGAGCGGCGATACCCATGTTCCTAATCCTCTCGGGCTGGGTCATGAGCTCTTTAATCTTCGCAACCATCTCTTCCCTTCTTCCCATTTACACCACCTTCTAACCTGATGAGCTTGTTCACCTCTCACTTAAAAGGTGCGGTTATAAAGCTTTTCCCGGTTGAGAAGCGGCGGCGCGGGAGCGCGTTCAAACTACTTAAGGGTTTGGGTGTCGTGGAACACCGCATCTACAAGCTCCCGGAGAAATCTTTCTATTTCGCTGATGCGATGCATCAAATCCGCGAGCCTGACCTCCTCCCCGCCCTAAAGGGCGAGGCTTGGAGAAGAGAAAAGTCACGCCCGTTCTCACCACCAAAAATCTGGAGATGAAGATAAATAAATTTTGGGTTCAGCTCCACGTCTCCGCGATAACGTCGTGCTTGTGGATGCTTTCGTTGCTTATGACCCTCACGTGGATTTTTCCCTTAAAGCGCTCCTTGGCCTTGGCGAATATCTCCCTTGCGACGTCCTCGACGAACTTTGGGTTGCCGTGCATTCCCCGGACGACGGCGTTCTCATCTATCGTCTTGAGCAGCGTGTACGTTGGGTGGCTGAAGGAGCTTTCGACGACGTCTATCATATCCTCAAGGGCTATCTCCTCGTCGAAGGCCGTCCTTACCTCAAGCTCACCTATCGCCCTCTGGATGTGGGTCTTCCCATCGTTGTTCGCCATCGCGTGCGGGCAGGCCGTGTTCCCAATCACCTTGACGCGGAGGACCTTTCCAAAGGAGCCGTCCTCGTTTTTTATCACTCCCACCTCGACGTCGTAGGGCTCGTAGGTGGTCTTTCCGCTCGCGGGGGTCTGGCGGGGTATTATGAGGTGGGTCCTTATCCAGACCTCGGCGCGCCTGTGCGGATGCTTGCCCTCAAGGCGGCGTATAACGCACCTTCCAAGCTCCTCAAGGGAGGCGTGGGCCTGCATGACCTCTTCCTCGACCGCCTCGCTCATGGCCTCGGTTATGCTCTCCACGAGCCTGCTCATGTGTATTCCCTTCTTCTCCTCGGGGACATCGATGGTTATCTCGAAGACGGGCAGGAAGGTGTACACCCTTCCCTTCCAGTTTATTCTCGCCACGGTGCGCAGGTTGGTGATTCCGACGCGGTGAAGGCGCTCCCTTATCTCCGGGGTCTCTTCCTGGGTCTCAACGAGCATGAGCATCACCTTTCATCTTGTGTTTAGGGGCTTCTAATTCGACCGCTTTTTAAACCTACCTCAGAAACGTCATAAGCCTCTCGTAGCTCTCTCGTGCAAGTTTAACGTCATCCTCTCCGAGCCTCTCCGCGTACTTGGCCTTCTCGAACATCCTCGTGAGGACGTCGAGGTCTTCCAGGTCGGGGAAGATTTCCCGCAGCTTCGCCTCGTGCTCCCAGTGGGTCCAGCTCTTCTGATATGGATAGCCCTTCATCACGAGGCCTGCGACAACGTTCTTGTACATCTTTATGACCCTCTCGGCGGAGGTGCCCTCTATGGAGTCGTAGGTCATCTCCGGCTCGAACCTGACCTCGAACGGTGTGACGTGCCTCTTCCGCCTCCTCACGGTGAGAAGGAGCAGAACGAAGACGAGGAGGGGGATGACGTAGAATATCCCAGGAAGCTCGCGGAGGGTAACGACGAAGTCGCCGGAGGTGACGTTGTACCAGACCCCGGAGAGGGTTTCCCCCACCTTTCCCCCGTTCACGAGGCTCTCCTGCCTCCTCTCGAAGAGCAGTTTAATGGCAACTAAAATCGCCAGGAGCGTTATTGTGCCCGTGAGAACGTTGCCCCTCTTGGTTCTTTGGGTTCCCATCTCAAACTTTCCTTCGAGGAGCATCTTCAGAACGTAGCCGGCGGCCGCGAAGAGGAAAAGGTTCGCGAAGAAGAACACCCACTCAAAGTTGAAGACCGTCGTCCCGCCATGGACAACCGTCCCGCCCAGGAGCATGGAAACGGCGAGGAAAGCGGAGAAGAGAGCCAGGTACAGGCCCTTTATTTTCTCCATGACCTGACACCCAGTTGCTCTATCATGTAGTAAACCGTTCGGAGCGGGATGCCCATCCTGGCGCTTATCTCCTTGGGAGGGACGCCGTTCATCAGGAGGCCTTGAACCTCCCGAATGGTGTTCTCATCGTATTTCCGGGGCCTTCCGCGGGGGTAGCCCTCGGGAACGAGTTCTATGCCCATCTGGGCGAGGGCGTTGATGGCCTTTTTGGAGACCTTGGGGTAGAGGCTCGGGGGACAGCTTATGCGCCTGACGTTGGGGGCGCGCTCAAGGATTCTCACGAGTATCTCCTTAGTCGGGCGGAGGTTTATGTAGACCTCGGTAACCTCCTCGTTCAGAACCTCGCCGAGCTTCCGTATAAGCTCGGAATTGTTCCGCGCCTTAACCTCCACCCTCATAAACTCACCCCTGGAGGAGGGCCAAAAACTGCTTGGCCTTATCGCTCTTGGGCATAAACTTCTCAAACTTCTTCGCCTCGGCGAAAAGGGTCTTGTGGAGACCGGAGATCACGAACTTCCGGATGGCCTCCTCAAGCTCGTTCCTTGGAACGCCGAGGAGTTCGGCGACTTTATCCTCGCTGTACTCGCTCATCCCGTAGAGGAGAACCGCACCGAGCAGGTAGTTGGGAATGGTCGTTATGTCCTTCCTCTTCCCAACGAGGGCGCTCTCCATCTCGCACTTCCTTATGATGAACATGCTCCCATGGCCTGTCCTAAAGTTCGGATCGCCCCGGAATGGGAGGTCGAATATCGAGTAGTGGCAGTCTATGCAGAGCTTTATGTTGGGGTAGAGGCCGAGTGTTTCCCTCTCGTTCTCGGAGGTGAGGAAGTAGTAGCGGAAGAGGTCGAGGCCAAGCTTTTCGGCGCCCTTTTCTGGATCGAGAACGGAGTATGCCAGCGAGAGGTTGTCAACGGTGTAGTGGTTGTTTATGAGCACCCCCTTGGTCTTGACGAAGCTCAGCACGCGCCAGCGGAAGCGCCTTCCGTAGCGCTTTCTCAGCTCGCCCTCTATGTCCGCATCTGCGGGAAGGTCAAGGCGGGCCTTTTTCAGGCGGTTGTTCTCCCAGTATTCGACCTCTATGCGCAGGCCGCGCGTTCTTACGGTTCCTTTCTCGCGGAGCTTTCCCTTTATGAACTTGAAGGACTCCCTGACGGCTATGTTCTCCCTGGCGAGGAGCCTCAGAACGTCGCCGGAGTAGGCGAGGTGGGGCAGCACCTCTATCCTGCCTATCTGAACGTTCCTCGGAACGGCCTCAACGTCCTCGACGTTCTCCCTCGTGAGCTCCTTGATGGTTACCGGCTTCCGTCCGAGGAAGAAAGTGTAGTTGGCCGATATGAGGGCCAGGGCCATTTTGTGGGCGGTTATCGCCGCGCGGAGCCTTTCGAGGGCGAGAACCCTGTTGCGCTTCTTCTTGTAAATCCACTGGATGTGCGGGTCGCGCTCGCGCTTGCCTACCCCCCTGACGGACGGTGTGGCCTCGCCCACGCGCCTTGAGAGGTCTTCCTCAAGCTCCTGGAGGATGGAAAGGTTTTCTCTGAGGCGGTAAGAGATGGACGGGACGTCGAAAGTCTCGAATAACCCGTCCATGTCTATTCCAATATCGTCCAGTATCTTGTTTACCTGGGCCACCAGCTCCTCGGTGGTCGTCATGGCAACAGATCACCGCTGTTTATCTTTTCCGGGAGGTACCTCTTGGCCACGAACTCAAGGCTCTTGTTGGCGAGGGCCTGCTGCTCTATCCTGACCCCCATCTTAACGGCCATCTTGAGCTGCCTCTGCCACTCCTTGTTCTGGAACCAGGGGTACTCCATTTCCTCCAGGATTCTCTTGTAGTCGCCGGTTGGGCCGCCCTTCTTGTTGGGCGGGATTCCCTTGAGCTTTTCGGTAACGTTCTTCAGCCCATAGCGCTCTATGTCGTCCATCGTCATGCCGACGAAGCGCGCCTCCGGCGTCGCCAGCTTGTCGCTGAGGTAGGCGAGGTTGATGGAGCCCTGCTTTATGGTGGAGTAGATGTACCAACCGTAGGGGTCTCCATCGGTGAAGACTATAATCGGCAGTCCCTCCTCGTAGTGGAGCCTGTGGATGAGCCTTCTAACTCCACGGGACGCCTGACCCTGCGTCGCTATGATGAGGGCCTTCTCCTTCTTCGGGAACTTTTCCTCAATCAGCCTGTCGGCCATAGCGGCGGTCTCGACTACGAGGGCGTAGTCAACGTTTATCTCCGGGAACTGGAGGTGCTCGACGGTTCCAGGGACGGCCCAGCCGCCCATACCGAGCTTGCTCGTGTTGAACTCGTCCTCGCCGTCGCGGATGACTATGTCGCCGTAGATGTAGCCGCGCCTGTCGGCCGTCAGGTGCATCTCCTCACGCAGAACGCCGAGCATCCTCTCAAGGTCTTCGATGATTGGGTCGCTCTCGCGCTGGTCTTCAAAGGTGTTCTCCTTCGTTCCGGGAATGGTGTGCTTGTTGGCGTAGTATGCCTCACGAAGGCTCGCGTGCTTGCCCTCGCTGACGAGGCGCTTCACATAGGCCATGATAAGGAGAGTCTGCATGAACTTTCTCGCGTGGGCAACGTTGAGGAAGTATCTCCTAGAGAGTTTATCGCCCATCCTGATGACGCGCCTCTTCTCATCGAAGTAGACGTTGTTGAGACCGCGCATGGGGATGTCGAAGTAGGGGTTCTTTCCGCTCTTTATGTCCTCCAGGATTCTCCTTCCGTACTCCTCCAGCTTGGAGAGCACTTTGGTCGGGTCATAGGAAAAGCGCTCCCTGGGCTTCTCCCGCCTGACGACCTTGGATTTAGGCATTCTCGCTCACCTCGCCAAGCTCACTCTCTTTGGCCTTAAAGTGGCCCTCTATGAAGGTCAGGAAGTAGGTCTTGACCGCGTCCTCCTCCTCTCCGGTCAGAATGCTCAGGGCTCTCGCTATCTCCGGTACGTACTTCTCGAAGGTCTTCTTCCTCTTAACCTGATAGAGCTTCCTGTGCTTGCCGCTCAGGTAGGTTTGGAGCTTTCTTGCCGCGTCCATTATGGCCAGCCTTATCTCGTTCTGAATCTCTTCGACGTTGGCGATGCTCTGCTTTCCGGTGCCGGTGTAGGGCACGTGGACGCTGATGACGTTTATCATGAGCACCACCGGCGCACGGTCGAGGTCGTCAACCTTGTAGCGCTTCCAGTCGATGGAGCGCGCGGCGAGGGTCGTCACACAGGAGCCTGCATCAAAGAGGAGTGGAACCCTGTTGGCGTAGCGGAGAAGCTCAAAGCCCGCTGGAATCTCACCGCCGTAGGCGAGGCCGACCTCAACCTGGAAGGGGATACCGCCTGAGTAAACCTTCGGCGGCCTCGTCACTGCCGTCACAAACTCCGGCTTGAGGATTCCCCTGAGACCCTTCTCGATGTTCTCCTCGCCGATTGGCCTCAGCCCGTGGGTTGGCGGGGCTAAGAACTTCATGTATTTGAAGGCCTCGACTATCTCCTCCGCCTCGTGCCAGGTGAGCTTCTCGGGCGGCTTCTCCATAATCTTGGCAACCTGCTTGACGACTTTCGTGTATCCCCTGAAGGAGCGGAGAACGGCTTTAACCTCACCCTTCATGAGCCTCTCGTAGAGCTGCTCCTGGACGTTCTTGTCCCCCTCGGTCTTTATCAGCCTCAGCGCCGCGATGTACTCTATCAGTTCGTCTATCTTCTTGTCGCTTATCCTTGAGAACTCGCCGACGAGAAAGCGCTTCACCGTGTTTCTCCGGGTCTTCTTGGCCATCCTGTAAACGTCATCTGTGAGGACTCCCCTCGGGTGGGGCTTCATCTCGACCGGCGGCTTCGGCACCTCTTCGCTCGACCTCGGGAAGACTATGAGCTTCCCGTCCGGCTCTATGAGCTCGATGTGGGCATGTGGATTGGCTATGGCGGTGAGCTTGAGGTACCAGTAGACGCCCTGCTTTGAGCGTATGTAGCGGACGTTTTTCACCTCAAGCTCTATCCTCGTCCCGCGCCAGCCCTTGGGATTTGGGTGCTTCTCCTTCTTGACGATTTTACCCTCGTTCTTGTCAACGTCGATCTTAACCCAGGCCTCGATGGTTTTATCGCCGCCGGTTGAAGTGATGACGCGCGTTGCCTTTCCGCTCGTTATCTGGGCGAACATGACGGCACCGCTTATACCTATACCCTGCTGACCGCGGCTCTGTATGTTCCTGTGGGCCTTGGTACCGGCGAGCATCTTACCAAAAACGTGGGTTATGTACTTCTCGGGTATTCCCGGACCGTTGTCCTCGACGATTACCTTGTAGTGCTCCCTTCCGAGCTCCTCTATCTCAACGCGGATGTATGGGGCTATCCCAGCTTCCTCGCAGGCATCGAGGGAGTTAGTAACGGCTTCGTGAACAACTGTTGTGAGGGAGCGTATCTTGCCCGTGTAGCCAAGCATGGCCGCGTTTCGTCTGAAGAACTCACTGACGCTCTGAATTTTGAATTCCTTAAACAGCTGACTTGCTTCGGCCATCTTCATTCCTCCTCGTTCTTCTCAACTTCTTCGCCAAGGGCCTCGTAATAGCTCATACTCTCCATTTCAAGGTCCTTCTTCCTGCGCTCAAGGTACTTGTAGACAACACCGTGCGGGGAGCCCTTGGCGAGCTTCTCTATGGCGGTCTTGGCGACCTCAACCTGAATCGGATTGCCGATTATCGCGACGGTCTTGCCGTAGACGCTCACGTCTGCCCCGCTCATTTCCTCAATTATCTCACGGGTTCTGCCCTTCCTGCCGATTATCCTTCCCCTAACGCGTGGAAGGGCGTTCTTGTCGTTGCCGATGAGGACATCGGTGAGGTTGACGACCTCAAGGACCTCGCCCTCGTTGAAGAGCCGGAAGGCCCTCTCCGGGGAGAATCCTCTCCCGATTGCCATCACAACGTCCCTCGCCTTCCAGACGGCAAGCGGGTCGTCGGTCTCCTTGGTTGCGGTTATGAAAACTTCCCCGGTTTCGCTGTCTATCTCTATCTTGGTCTTGGTTCTCCTCTCTATTTCCCTCTTGGTCTGCCCCTTCTTCCCTATAACGACCGCCACCCTGTCCTTTGGAATCCTTACGAACTCCTCCTGCTCACCCTCGGCCGTGTAGGTTATTTCCTCCTCGTGCTCCTCCCTCAGCGGCCGACCGTCCTTGTCAAGGCGCTCGTACTTCTTAAGGAGCCTCTCGAACTCGTCCATAGTCTCACCCTCTAAACCCCAACCAGCTCACGGAACTTGTCATCGAAATCATCAACATCGACGCCTTTCCTACCGAAGTAATTGATAACGTTGCGCAGGTCACGCTTGAGCAGTTCCAGGCTCATGCGGTTTCTCCTCACGGTCGCCTGGGACCAGTCTATAACCACCGGCCCGTCGTGGAGCAGGATGTTGTACTCGCTGAGGTCGCCGTGAACCATGTCGCCGCGCTTCCAGAGCCTCTCGATGACCCGCATCGTGAAGTCGTAGAGCTCCTCGAAGTCCCTCTTCTCAAGCTCGCGCTCCACATCCTTGAGCCTTGGGGCGGGCATTTCATCGCCCACGAACTCCATCACCAGGACGTTGTTGCGGAAGATTACCGGCTCGGGAACCCGAACCGCGTATTTAATCGCCCGCTGGAGGTTTTTAAATTCTCTCCTCGTCCACACGAAGACAAGCTTGCGCATATCCTTCGGCAGGTAGCCGATTCTGGGATCGGCGGCGAGGTACTCCCATATCCTGCGGAATTCTGTAGTGTAGGTGCGGTATATCTTAACGGCCACCCTTTCACCCTCGGCGTCCACGCCGGCGAAGACGTTGGCCTCCTTCCCCGTGCTTATTACACCGTGGAGGGCTTCTATTTTACCCCTCCTGTGCAGATAGGCGAGGGTTTCCTTCGTCGTCCTGTCAAAGACTTCGTTGGCTATCTTGTAGAGCTCGCTGTCCTTCTCGCGCCTCTCCCGGAGGCCGAGCATCCCCTCGATCTCCCGCTCGATGAGCTCCTCGCGCATCGCCATCACTCGGGATTACGCTCAGAAGAGCATATCTCCGCCGGTAAGGAAGTCCTGGCTTATCTTGCCCTTCCTGAGGAGCCAGTCAACCTGGGTTCTGGTGTAGCGGTAGACGATGTCGCCCCTCTCGTCGGTCTGAACCGGCCAGGGCTGAACGATGACCACATCGCCAACGCGCATCCACATGCGCCTCTTCAGCTTGCCCGGGATTCTGCATCTCCTAAGCTTGCCGTCCTCGCAGCGGACGTCCATCCATCCCGAGCCTAGGGCCTGTTCTATCACTCCGAAGAGCTGCCCGTTCCTTGGAAGGGGAACCCTGATGACCTCATCACCCTGAACCTGACGGTTCTTTTTCTTTCCGCTTCTTCCACCTCTGTGGTACGCCATGATAATCACCTCCAGCGAGTAGGCTCCGGCCCTTATAAACCTGAGCCTTGCAAAAATTTTCTAATGAGAGTACAGGTCTGTACTTTTAAAATTTTTGCACCACCCCGGGGTGACTACACATCTCTGTCCATTATGTGCACATGAAAGTTTAAAAACGCACCGCTTAAATTGAACTGGGATGCCCATGTCCGCGATAACCGCAGAGAACCTAACCATAACCTACGACGGAGTGCCAGCGGTGGAGGGCGTCACGTTCGAGATAGAGAGTGGTGAGACTCTACTCCTGCTCGGCCCCAACGGTGCGGGAAAGACGACCCTCATCAAGACGATAGCCTGCTTCCACAGGGAGTACTCCGGTGAGCTCAGGGTTTTTGACAGGCCGCCCTGCGAGGCGAGGGAGCTTATAGGCTACGTGCCCCAGAGCCACAACCTGAACGAAAGGGTCCCGCTCACCGCCCTTGAGGTCGTCGCCATGGGCGGCCTCTACAGGAGGGGCTTCGTTCACTTCAAAATATCCCAGGATATCCTTGGGAAAGCCGAGGAGGTTCTCAACTTCGTGGGTCTCGCCGATTCCGCAGGCAGACTATTCCGCGAACTCAGCGGCGGCCAGAAGCAGCGCGTTCTGCTCGCCCGGGCACTCATCAGCGACCCGGAGATTCTCATTCTGGACGAGCCGCTGTCCGCCCTCGATCCCAGTGCCAGGGCCGAGGTGGCCGCGGTTCTCGGCAAGATAAAAAAGGAGAGGGGCATAACCATGGTGATAACCACCCACGACATAAACCCCCTGCTGGAGGTCGGGGACAGGGTGATGCTCCTCAACAAGCGCCTGATCGCCTTCGGCAAACCCGAGGAGGTCCTTAGGGACAGCGTAATCAAGTCCGTCTACGGCCCCCTGGCGAGGGTCGTGCCGGTTGAGGACAAGCTGTTCTGCATCACCGGAGACACTCACCTCCACGGGCACGGGGGTGGGGGCAGATGATTCCGGAGTATCTGATACGGGCACTCCTGGCCAGCGTTATGGTCAGCGTCCTCCTCGGAATGCTCAGTCCGCTCATCAACACCAAGGGGCTGGCGTTCCTGACGCATGCCATTTTCCACGCCCTTCTTCTCGGTGCGGTTCTGGGGATGATATTCGGCCTCCTGCTCGACAACCTCTCACTGGTGATGCTCGTCGCCCTCATCGTCACGGTCGCCGTTGTGCTCATCATAGCCCACCTTGAGAAGCGCGGCTTCTCTCCGGATTCCGCCGTTGGGATAGTGGCGAGCTTCGTGGCGGGACTCACCGTTCTGGGATTCGGCGTTCTGTACAAGGTCATGGCGGGAAAGCCCTACTTTCCGCTCAGCGAGAGCATAATCTCGTACCTCACTGGCGAGATATTTCTGATAACCCTCAACGACCTCACCGTCCTCGTGTTCGGGGGAGCGCTCCTCTTCTTCGTCATGCTCTTTCTCTACCGCGACTTCCTCTACCTGAGCTTTGACCCCGAGGGGCTGGAGAGCTACGGCGGCAACGCCCGTGCGTACCTGATGATTCTCTACGTCCTCGTCGGCGCGATTGGAGCGCTGATAGTCCAGACCGTTGGTCTGATAACGCTCCAGGTGGTCGCAGTCCTCCCCGGGGCGATAGCCCTTATGGTGAGGAGCAACCTCCGGAAGGTCATAGGGGTCAGTCTCTTTCTGACCCTGGGGATACAGCTCTCCTCGGTAATCCTCGCGTACTTCACGGACATACCTCCGAGCGGTCTGGCAACGATAATGCTGGGCGTCATCTACGGCGCCCTTCTCTTCAGGAGGTGAAAGATTGAAGCTCGCTGGAATTGACGAGGCTGGAAGGGGGCCGGTGATAGGGCCCATGGCAATAGCGGCCGTTGTGGTGGATGAAAAAAACGTCCCCAAGCTGGAAGAGCTTGGAGTTAGAGATTCAAAAAAGCTGACGCCTAAGAAACGTGAGAAGCTCTTCGATGAGATAATTGCACTTTTAGATGATTATGTAATTCTTGAATTATGGCCGGAGGAGATAGACTCCCGCGTGGGAACCCTAAACGAGTTCGAGGTGGAGAACTTCGTTAAGGCCCTCAACTCGCTCAGGGTGAAGCCCGACGTGATATACATCGACGCCGCCGACGTGAAGGAGGCCCGCTTCGGCGAAGACATCCGGAAGGGGCTGAAGTTCGAGGCCGAGATAGTGGCGGAGCACAGGGCCGACGACAAGTTCGTGCCGGTCTCGGCGGCCTCGATAATAGCGAAGGTGACCCGCGACAGGGCGATAGAAAAGCTGAAGGAGGAGTACGGCGAGATTGGGAGCGGCTATCCCAGCGACCCGAGGACAAGGGTGTTCTTGGAGAACTACTACCGCGAACACGGTCGCTTTCCGCCGATAGTCCGACGGAGCTGGAAGACGCTGAAGAAGATAGAGGAGAAGCTGAGGGCAGAGATAGAGGCTAGGAAATCAAAGAAGAAAGGGCAGGTTAGGCTTGACGAGTTTTTGAGATAACCCCAAAGTCCACCAAGTCCCAGGCGGGATAGCCTTCAGCCCTTAACCCTTCAATCCCTTTAATTTTCCTCGCTATCAACCCGTAACTCTTCTCCCAACCATCCAGATCAACTAACTCGGCCTTCCTCTTCAAGTCCTTCAGAATTCCCCGTGCTTCCCTTTCTCTGAGCTTCTTCCACTTAACCTCAACGAACAGAGCCTTTTTCTCCTGCTCGTTAAGAGCGAGTAAGTCAATCTCCTCATTCTTGTGCCACCACCTTCCGATCTTGGTGAAGCGGAATGGAAGCCAGTCAGCCTGATTCAGTTCTATGAGAAACTCCTTTGAGACTTCTTCAAACCGCCTTGAAAAGACCCTCTGGAGGCTCTCCTTGACGTTCTTCGGGCTAAGAATTCCAAGCTCTATCTCCGTTCTGTTGGGGCGGACTATGGAAAACCACGTGAGGAGCATTGGGTCTTTAATCCTGTAAAGCCCCCGTTTTTCTTTTCTCGCAACGGGGAGCTGGCGTTCAACGAAGCCGAGGCGTATCAGCGTTTCAAGATATGGGTATATCCTCCGCCCTTCGACGCCTACGTAGGTGGCTATCTCACTCGGTCTCTCTCGACCTTCAGCTATAGCGGCAAGTATTGAGGAGTAGAACTTCAGCTCCCTTAGCTCCTGGGAAAGAATGATGTACGGCTCATCGTAGAAAAAGCCGTCGGGGGATAAAAATTCGTTCTCAACGAGCTGGTTGACGTCAGAATAGCGGGCTGCTATTGAAAGGTATGCCGGGACACCACCAATGAGCATGTAGCTCAGGAGACCGCGCTGGAAGTTATCAAAGAACCCCATGGAGTTGAACAGGTTCAGAGGTCTGAGCATGAATCCAGCGGTTCGCCTGCCGTAGAGGGGTGAAGAGTAGCTGAGCACGTCATCAACCATCATTCCCATCAGCGAACCGGAGAGAACGAGCATAACGGGTCTCCTGCTGAGTTCGTGGTCCCATGCCCTCTGGAGGGCACCCAAGATACTCTTGTCGCTTTTAATGGCATACGTAAACTCGTCGAGCACTACGAGGGTTTTTTCCTTGATTTTGGATGCAAGGTACTTGAATAGGGGATACCAATCGTTGAAGCTCAGGAAGATATCGTCCCCATAAAACTTGGCGAGTTCTTCCCTGATAACCCGTATTTGACTCTCTTTTGTGCCTTCAGTAAAAGTATGGAAGAAAGCCTTTCTTCCACGTGAGAATTCCACCAGCAGTCTCGTCTTCCCAACCCTTCTTCTGCCATAAATCACGACGAAGGAGGGAGCTCTCTCCCATTCTCTTTCGAGTATTCCCATCTCCCTCTCCCGGTCAACAAATGGACTAATCATGATTAGTACTAAACAGCCTTAGTATTTAAGTTTTTTGAGTCATCATCTCCCCAGCCTCAGCCTTATCCTGTCTTTTATCTCAAACAGCCACTCCAGGTACAGCCAGAGGGATTCGGTGAAGGCCTCCCAGCGCAGGAGTTCCCTCAGCGCAGCCCCCATGACGATGGCGGCCGGCGGGACGAGAACCGTCGCGTAGAAGCTGAACTGGGTCGTTCCCCCCAGGGCGTACTGAAGGACGAAGAAGCCAACCGTGATCCAGAAGATGCCGAAGGGGACCACCAGCTTTCCTCTCCGCCTGTGGAGCCAGGGAAGGGCCAGTATGAACAGAACCATGCTGAGGAGCAGGAACGGGTCTGTCTGGGCGTAGATATCGGGCCGGTAGTGGAATGGGAAGGCCTTGTGGTTTACGAACCACTCCCAAACAGGCGATGCCGCGGGATGGCCCCCCTTGTTCGAGAGGTGCCAGCGGAAGCTGCTCAAAAAGTCGTTTAACCACGTCCTGAAACCCACCACCATTATGCCGGGCACGTTGGAGATGAGAAATCCAATTCCCGGCAGGATAACGGTCGAGAGGAGGAATCTCCCGAATTTCTGTTCCTTTCTCAGGGCTTGTGTCAATAAGATTGGATAAGCGAAGGCGCCGCTGAGCTTGGCGGCGGCCGCCAGGCCAACGGCGAATCCCGCGGCTTCCCTTTTCTCGTAGATCATCAGCGCCGTGAACAGTGCCACGAAGAGGGCCACGTGTATGTCCAGCATGGCCGTTACGGCGGTTGCCTCAAGGGTTGGGTCAGCAACGGCGAAGAGGAGGGCTATGAACGCCGCGAGGTAGCTGCCGCTTACTCTGTACGTGGCAATGACCACGAGGATGCCTATCAGGACGAAGGCAACTATCCCGGGCAGGCGCCAGTTTATCGGTTTATCTTCAGCAAGCATGCCGAGCATTATAAGGTCCTTCCCAAGGAAGGGGTGCTCGGTGTTGAGGTAGTTCTGGATGTTCTCCTTATCGGGATACCTGTAGCCCGGAACGACGTAGTAGGCATCCGCCGGTATTTCTCCGGACAGGGCGTTGAGGAAGCCCTCCACGTTGTCCACCGGTATCTCAAAGTAAACTCCCGGAAACTTGAGGTACTCCATCTCATGGGTTGCATTGTAACGGAGGGCTATCCTTTCGACATCGTACTGGTATTTTACCCGAACGCTCGTGTTTGAGAAGATGACGTTTATTCCGGCCGCGTTAGTCGTTTCGTTCACGTAGTGAAGAGTAACATCCAGCCTGTGGAGAACGTTCCTGCTCGCGGGCACGTACCAGACTTCGTCTCCGATGTAGTCCCTGAGGTCGGAGCGGGAGGCGAAATCGTAGAGATACCAGAATGAACCGATTAATATAACCGCCGAAACCAAGATGAAGAGAACCTTTATCCGGTCCATTTTATCACCGGGTAGATTAGCGCGGCAACGTTTTTAAGCCTCTCCCCAAGGTTGGAACATGATGATAACCGAGGAGCAGGTTCAACTCGCGGTGGACATGATACGGAGGGGCCTCGACGAGAGGAAGCTCCGCGCCAAGCTCGGTGATGACTGGAAGCTGATAGCGGAGATAGCGAGGGCCAGGATAAGGGCAAAGGACAAGTTCTCCCGGAGCGACCTCTGGATGGATCTGGAAGGCCTCCGCTACGCCACCCACGAGGTCGTGGCCAGGTATCGCGCCGAGCGCCTGGGAGAATTCGGAGTCACGAGCATAGCCGACGTCTCCTGCGGAATCGGAATTCAGCTGATCTTCTACGCGATGAAGGTCGAGAAAGCTTATGGAATCGACATCGACCCCCTGAAGGTGGAGTTCGCACGGAGGAACGCCGAGCGCTACGGTGCCCACAACATCGAGTTCATAAACGCCGATTCACTCGACGGGGATACAATCGAGAGGGTAGACGCCGAGGTGGTATTCTCCGACCCCGCGAGACCTCCTGAGATGCCCGAGAGAAGGCTGGAAGACCTCCTGCCAAGCCCGCTGGAGGTGTACCGGGCGTACAAATCCAAAACGGATGCGTTCATCTTTGACCTGCCGCCCCAGATGAGGCGCGAGAGGGTTCCCTGGAGGGGGGAGTTCGAGTACATCGACCTCTTCGGCGCACTCAACAGGCTGACCTTCTACACTGAACCCCTAGTGAAGGCCGAGAGGAGCGCCGTTATCCTGCCGGCGGGGGTGAGGCTTGAGAGCGACCCGAATCTGGAGAGGATAGTTGAGTGGGCGGAAAAGCCGGGCCGGTACCTCTACGAGATTCCCCAGAGCGTTGATTATGCCGATTTGATAAACGAGCTGTTCCATGTATTGGATGCGGATGCAAAGATGCTCCTCCGGGAGAAGCGGCGCGTTCTGGCGACCGGCAACGAGGAAATCAGAAGTCCCTACCTCAAGAGAACCTATGCCGTTGTAGGCGTCCTGCCCTTCCATCCGGTCAGGATAAACGACTTTCTCAGAAAGGAGGGCTTTGGAAGGGCGACTCTCAGGATAAGCGTGCCGGAGGGAGAGTACTGGAAGGTTCGGAAGAGGATAGAAGCGAATCTGCGGGGCGATAGAAGGGCATTCGTCTTTCAGTTCGGAACGAAGGCGATAATAGCGGAGGGCCTATAGCTCCTCTATTTTGGCGTTCCTTATCTTCTTTGACCCTATGCGGAGCCGCTTGAAGTAATTCACGTGCTCCTCCGGGAGAAAAGACTCCAGGCTGGTTGATTTCAGGCGTTTCCTTTTTCCTCTCTCCCCGCCGTCCTCCGTGTCCCCTGGGGTCTTCTGTGAGGCCGCCTCAAGGAACTCGTCGAGCTTTCTGTTCATCAGCACACCCAGATTAGATAGACTGCAGGGTATAAAGGCTTTTCCTCCCATAGAGGGTTGAACCAGAGGCTATATGAACCCACCCAAAAACCGGAATTGAGAAACGCTTTTAACTTCCGGCATTTATTTAGGGAAAGAGTAAGCGAGGCGGGTGGAAGGTAATGTGCGGTATAATCGGATACATCGGGGACAGGCCGGCCTGCGAGGTTATCGTTAAAGGCCTGAAAAGGCTCGAATATAGGGGGTACGATTCGGCCGGAATCGTCACCGCTGAGAGCGGACGGCTTCACATAAGGAAGGGTGCCGGAAGGATAGACGAACTCGCTGAAAAGCTCGGCTTTCTCAAAATGCCCGGCAAAAGGGGAATCGGACACACCCGCTGGGCCACCCACGGGATTCCGAACGACGTTAACGCTCATCCCCAAAGGGACTGCACAGGTAAGATTGCCCTCGTTCACAACGGTATAATCGAGAACTACCGCGAGCTTCGGGAGGAACTCCTCAAACGGGGCCATCGCTTTGACAGCGACACGGACACCGAAGTTATAGCACATCTCATCGAAGAGGAGCTTAAATCCGGGGGGAGCTTTGAGGATGCCATGAGGAGGGCACTCCTCCGGCTCAAAGGTTCCTTTGCGCTCGGCATAATATACGCCGAAGAGCCGGACAGGTTGTACTTCGTGAGAAACGAGAGCCCCCTCGTCCTTGGAGTTGGGGACGGGGAGAACTTCGCCGCCAGCGACGTCCCGGCCTTCCTTGAGTACACGAACCGCGTCGTGTTTCTGGACGACAGGGAGTACGCGGTCCTCACGAGGGACTCGTGGATCGTCAAGAACCTTGACACGGGAGAGGCCGTCGAAAAACCCGTCCATGAGATAGGATGGACCCTTGAGATGGCTGAGAAGGGAGGTTACCCTCACTTCATGCTCAAGGAGATACACGAACAGCCCGGGGCCATAAGGGACGCCATACACGGCAACGCCGGAACTATACGCTCGGTGGCGGAGGAGATAGCCAAATACGACAGGATATTCATTGTGGCGATGGGAACCTCGTATCACGCTGGTTTGGTGGGCAAGTACCTCTTCCAGAGACTGGCCAGGAGGGTTCCCATAGTTGAGGATGCGAGCGAGTTCCGCTACGAGCTTGAGGATCTTATAGACGAGAACACCCTGGTTATAGCCATAACCCAGAGCGGAGAAACCGCCGATACCCTCGCGGCCATGAAGCTGGCCAAGAAGCGGGGGGCAAAGGTTCTCGCGATAGTCAACGTTGTTGGGAGCATGGCGACCAGAATAGCTGACCTCACCCTATACACCCACGCCGGCCCGGAGATCGGCGTCGCCGCGACCAAGACGTACACAACCCAGCTCACTGTTCTCACCATGCTCGCCATCGAGCTAGCGAGGGTTCTTGGAACCGCCGATCAGGGATACCTTGAGGAACTGGAGATGGGACTCAAAGCCGTTCCTGAACTCGTGGAGAGCGTTCTTAAGCATGAGACATCGCTGAGAGAGCTGGCCGAGGGGCTTAAAAACAAGAGGGACTTCTTCTACATCGGCAGGGGGATAAGCGTCCCAACCGCCCTTGAGGGGGCGCTCAAGCTCAAGGAAATAAGTTACATACACGCTGAGGGTCTGAGCGCCGGAGAACTGAAGCACGGGCCCCTGGCACTTCTTGAGGATGGAGTCCCGGTGGTGGCCATAGCCCCGAGCGGAAAGACATTCGACAAGGTCCTCTCGAACATCGAGGAGTCCAGAGCCAGGGGGGCGTACATAATAAGCGTTGGGGATCAAACAGCGTTGATGAGGGTCTCGGACGTTTTCATTGAAATGCCCGGGATGGATGAACTCCTCACGCCGATAGTTTACGTTGTTCCCCTCCAGATACTTGCGTATCACCTTGCGGTCTTACGGGGCAACGACCCCGACAAGCCGAGGAATCTGGCCAAGTCAGTTACCGTTGAATGAGGTGGTTTGGATGGTAAAAACGAAAGTTAAGGAGAAACGAAAGAAGAAGGGGGAAAAAACTTCCCTTCCGGAGTACTACCAGAAGTTCAAGGCCTACGGTCTCCCGCTGATAGTCCTCATACTGGCCTACGTGGGCTTCAGGATAAGGAACGTCACGTCCAACTACAAGACCTTCCTCGACCCGGATACCTTCTTCCACTACGAGATGTATAAGATAGCCATTCACGAGTGGATTCCCAAGTACTTCGCCTACGCAGAGCCCCCAACGGGAATAAAAACGGGCGGCTATCTTGGTCTGTACACAATCCAGGCTATGTTCTACAAAATCGTCTCGGTATTCGGCTACGATCAGCTGGGAGCGTTCAAGCTCTGGCCGCCCTTCGTCGGAGCGATGACCATCATAGGGGTGTATCTCCTCGGACGAAAGCTTCACTCCAACTGGGCGGGCCTCTGGGCGGCAGCGTTCATGATGTTTTCCTACGCCAACTTCAGCAAGACATACTCCGGCAACAACCGTGGTGAAGGGCCGTTCATGATGTTCTTCCTCTACGCGGTGTTCATCCTCATGGTCTACCTCGATGAGAGGGAGTGGAACCTGAAGAAGATACTCTCCGGAGTCCTGTTCCTGCTGCTGAGCGTCCTGTACATGGCGGCGTGGACTGGAAGCCAGTTTGGTCTTGGGATTATGCTGCTCTTCGCGGGTGTCACGACAGTGGTGTTCTTTATTTTCGGTATGATGGACGCCCTGAAGAGATTTGTGAGGGACTTCTATCCAATCTACGGCCTCTCACTCCTCATTGGGCTTGCATTTTCCCGCACGGGCCTTATAGGGATAAGAAGCTTCATAATCTTCTCCATCGAGGGGCTCGTCGCTCTCGGTGTCCTCGCGGGCATAATGCTCTACGGGGAACGGGCCGGTCTCAACTATTCGGATAAGAAGCACAGATTTGGCACTGTTGCGGTTATCGCAGTCCTGGGAGTTCTGGCATTCTACGGCTACTTCGGAAGAGACCTCCTAAAGTTCCTCGGCGGTGCCACCCAGTCAAACCCGCTCTACCAGACGGTCGCAGAGCTTGCAAAAACCGACTGGAACACCATAAAGGCCTACTACAGCATCAAGACCAATGACGCCATAATCTTCATCCTCTCCATAGTGGGGTTCATCATAGTCGCCGCGAGGTTCGTGAGGAAGCTCGCCAAAAACGACCTGACCGGTCACAAGGAGATATTCCTCGTGGCCTACTACGCCGGCTCCCTCTACCTGCTCCTGCTTGCGGTTCGCTTCATGTTCCAGGCTTCGGGAGCAATACTCCTGCTGGCGGGAGTTGCCATAGGTGAGGCCTTCCTCTTTGTTGAAAACATGAAGGAGAGCGTGACGACCAAGGCGCTCTACGCCGTTCTCTTGGTGCTTCTCTTCCTGCCGCTGCCCCTCATCGGTGCCCAGCATATGGAGGACATCGCCAAGAACACCGCCAGAGCTAAGGGCTCCGTTCCCGCGGACTGGATGGACACTCTTAAATGGCTCGGGGAGAACAGCAATCCCCTCGACAGTGCCACTAGCTGGTGGGACTACGGCTACTGGATTGAGTCCAGCCTGCTCAGCCACAGGCGTTCCGCGACGGACGGTGGTCACGCCTACGACAGACGCTACATCGTGGCTGACTTCTTCTCCCACTACGGTGGTGAGAGCGAGCAGGATTTTGAGGCCTGGGAGCTGAACTACCTCATAGTCTGGCAGCAGGACATCTACAAGTTCAACGCCATAAGCTACCTCGGTGGTGCAATAACCTATGGTGAATACCGGAAGAACCCGATGTTCCAGGTCATTCCGGCCCAGTACATACAGTATGCCAACGAGAGTGGAAAGACCGTGGTGTACATAAACACTGGAAAGTACGCCTACCAGCCGGTTTTCACAATAGACCTGGCCAGGGGAATGATTGTGCGTGGGAAGGGGGATATACCCTACGTTCTATATGTCTTCCAGGGCTATGGTATCCTTGCCTATCAGAAGATAGCCTTTAGCAACTTTGTGAGGCTGGCGTTCCAGATACCGTTCTCATTTGAAACAGATGGAGCCCAGAAACTCTTTGCAAACTTTAAACTGGTTCACAACAAGGGCGGCGTTTCGACCTATGAATTCAGACCCTTCGCGGTTTACAGGATAGAGAGATTCAATAACGGAACGTGGGCACCGGTGTACAGTACACTTGGCGGTGGAAAGCTCCCGCTCGGAGATCAGAAGCTGAGGCTGTGGATATCCGCCTTCGGAAGGGACGTCAAGAACGCCACTCTCATCTTCGAGGCGTACAACGGCAGCGTGCTTGTAAAGAGGGAGATACTGGCCGAGGGCATCAACATGAACCACCTCAACGAGACCCCGCTCGATGTAAACCTGACGGTACCCAACGCCACCAGGTATCGCTTCGTGCTGGTTCAGGACGGCCCGGTGGGTGTGCTCAACGGCCCGGTCTACGTCAACGGAAATGATGTCAACCCAATCTACGTCCTCGGCGAAGGACGAAACGGGGAGCTGAAGCTCACCGCCGCGTTCAGGGAGGAGCGTACGGTCGACCTGTACCTCAGGGCGAGCATCGTCTACTACGTCGCACCCAACGGTAAGGACATCTACCAGGAGAAGTTCTACCTCGACCCGCACCAGGACATCATAACGTACGTGCCGGTCAAGAGTGGAATACACGTTGCCGCGGGGGACAACGAGATAACCGCCCAGGCATCAATGCCCGAGGGAGTCTTTGAGGGCTACATCCAGAAGCTCTACCAGAAGTACGGTAAGGACAAGGTTGTCGTGGTCAAGAAGAGGGTGGAGCCAATCTTCATCACAAAGAAGGAGTACGTGGTGTGGGAGGGTTAATCCCTCACTATTTTCAGATTTTCAAGCCTTTTTAATCCCTCTTTTTCTGCCGTTTTGATGACGCCCGGCACGAGCCTCTCCCTGGGCCGGATTAGAATCGCCTCAACGCTCTCAAAGCCAAGTTTTTTCAGAGCAAATGCCCTGTGGTGGCCGTCTATGAGGTAGTACTTATTTCCGTAGGGTACGGCTATGACCGGCGCGTCGTAGCCGTGCTTTATCTCCTGGAGAACCACAAGGAGCTTAACCTCGCTCAGTGCAGCCTGGGTCGGTACGATGTCATCCAGGGGGATAAACGCCGACTCAAGTTCAAATTCAATGCCGTATATGGCCTCGTACTCCCGTTTTATCCTCCCGGCCCGCTTCCACGCCTCCTCCCGGGTTATCAGCCTTATCCTCTTCAAGGCTTCACTCCCCGGACGGCTATGAAGGCGGCCAGGCTCCTGCAGTGCCTGTGGAACTTCCGGTCAAGCCCCTCGGCCAGACCGAGGAAGGGCCAGAAGGACGGGAAGTATATCACCCCGGCGCTCTCCACGTCAACGAATCCCGCGTTCCTGAGCAGGCTCTCAAGCTCGGCGGGAGTGTAAAAGCGGGCGTATCTGTAAGCGGTCTCCACGAACAGGCTCTTCAGCCTTTTGAAGAGGAACCACGCGCTCCGTCCGTTCATAGTGGCTATGAGAACCTCGCCGCCCGGTTTCAGGACGCGGTTTATCTCGGCCACTACCCTCTCAGGCTCGTGGATGAACTCGAACATCGTGACGCTCAAAACCAGATCAAAGCTCCCGTCCGGAAACGGCAGGCTGTAGGCGTCCCCTTTTATACATTCCACGCCCTTCTTCCGTGCCACTTTGAGCATGCCCTCGCTGGCGTCCAGTCCAATCACGTCGAAGCCTCTCCTCTTCAGCTCAAGGGTGTAGTCGCCCGTTCCACAGCCCAGGTCGAGCGCCCTTCCAGACTTTGACCGCAGCATTGAGAAGACGAGCCACTTCTCGATTCTGTCAACGTAGCTACCCGTCTTCGTTCTGTACCACTCGTCGTACCTGCAGGCTATCCTGTCGAAGTACTCGGCCATCTCAAACCCTCATCTTGCCCTCTATCGTCAGGGGCTTGTCGGTTCTGTCGTCTATCCTCAGACTTATAACGACCCTCTCGGCTCCTGCTCTGAATATGGCCTCGTGACAGGCCTTCACAAGGTCGAGGATTTCCTCCACCGAGCCCTCAACGACCGTACCCATCGGGCAGAGCTTGTACTTGAGGCCGCTCGCCCTGATGACCTCCAGCACGGGCTCCAGGTACCTCCCCACGCTCGGCGTTTCCGTCCCCAGTGGGAACAGGCACAGCTCTGCAACCGCCATCATCCTCCCCCCGCGGGTGGGAATATGTGCACTTCGTCGTCCTCTCGGAGCTCCGTGTCCAGCCCGTTCAGGTGGAGAACGTTGTGGCCGTTGACCAGTATCATGCCGTCAACGGGCTTTCCCTCGTCAACGCGCCCCGTTTCAAGGAGTTGCTTTCTAATCTCCGGGCTGTAGTGTTCCGAGAGATACTCAATGAGCTCGCGCACGGTTTTTACACCGTGAACCTCCACCTCCTTCCTTCCGACCAGCTCTCTAAACGTGGCGTAGAATTTGATCCTCATGGAACCACCGGGTACCTCTGTATGGAAAACCCTTAAAGTGATTTCGTCGTATTTAGTAGCGGAGTGTTGGAATTGCTGACCGTCAATCCGCCGGAGTACTACCCAATCATTGACAAACTGTTCGCGGGGAGAATTAAGGAGGCCGTTGAGGCCTTCGGGGCCTCGCTGGAGGAGCTTATCGTCTTCGTCCAGCCAGAGGGCAGGGTTCTGAACCTCATATTCTTTCTAAAGGTGAGGGGGCTCCAGAGGTTCCTTTCTATGGATGCCGACCCCTTCGTCTACGGTCTCCTTGAGAAACTTGCCTCCGACGCCACGGAAACCTTCGGAAAGGTATACGGAGTCAAATTCGCAATATCCGGCTTTAGGGTAGTGGATGAGCATCCTCAGGAGGGACACCCTGAGAGGGCCGCCAAGCTCATAGTCAGCGGCCCCGATGATATGAAGGACGTCCTTGAACGCCTTGGGAAGGGGCTCATGATAACCCTGAGGGAATGGAACGTTGATTTTTCTTTCATGGCCATCAACGTTACGGGGGAGAGGATACCCAGGATACGGGTTGTCCTTAGAACCGGGGACATCCTTCCGGAAAATGAGAAAGAAAACCTCTGTGAGCAGCTATCCAGGAAAACAAGGCTCTACATGAAAACATTGACCAAGAAACTCCTTCCCGTCGAGGTTAGAATCATTGGTCCCGAAGATAAAGTCATTTCCATGGTGATGAAGAGGATGGGGAAGATAGAAAAGGACGTTGAGGAGCTTGCTAAAAGAAAGGAGGTAAGAGAACTCATGGAACTCCTTGGAAAGGACTCTCCCGGCTCCTGATGTAATCCAGGAGCGGCTGTATTCTCTTCCACACTTCCTCTATGAAGCCACTTCCGTCCACTCTCACGTATATTCCCTTTCCCCTGTAGAACTTTATTATCGGTTCCATGTTCTTCATGTAGATGTTGTATCTGCGCTCGACAATGTCCGGCATGTCGTCTTTTCTTTGAATTAGAAGAGCACCGCAGACATCGCACCTCTCTCCCCGCTTGGGGGGATTGAATTTGATGTGATAGACCGTACCGCAGTTGGGACATATTCTCCTTCCAGAGATTCTTTCGACGCTGGTTTCGAGGTCGATGAATATCTCCATTGCGAGGTCGAGTTTAATGCCGTGGTCGTACAGGTAGTTCTCCAAGGTTATCACCTGTTCGGGGGTTCGTGGATACCCGTCCAGAATGAAGTTTTCTCTCTGTCTCCTGAGCTTTGAGATTATCAGAGTGTTAACGATGGTGTCGGGAATCAGCTCACCTCTTGATAGGTACCCCTCCATCTCAATGCCGATCGTGCTTTTTCTTCTTATTTCCTCCCTGATTATATCGCCTGAGGAGATATAGTTCAGACCGTAGCGTTCGACTATCCTTCTGGCGTGGGTGCTCTTTCCGCTTCCGGGGGGTCCAAACAGGAGTATGTTCACGGGCATCACCGATAACGTTTCTCCCTTTCCCCTGAAATATTTTTTGAGGCCGATAGGTTTAAATCTATTCGCCAATACTAACGGCCTGAGTACCATGCTGGTTGGGAAACTGCTGAACCCCAGCTACCGCGTCAGGGTGATCAAGGCTCATCAACTCGACGAGGGGAAAGTTCTCGATGGGTTCAGACGGGCGGGTTTTCACGTTTCGGAGGTTGGAAAAGACCTCGATCCCGAGCTTTCCGTTGAGTCTTTTCTTTCATCCAGCTACGGGAACTGGATCTACGTGATTCGCCTGAAGAGGGGCAGGGTTTTCTTGGCACGGGGTGAGGGGAAGGTCCCGGGCCTGAAAAGCTCCGACTCGGACTACCTCGTCAGGGACGATAACGGTCTGAAGCGCCTTCTCATCAGGGAGGTATCGAAGAAGGCCATGCTTCTCATCGAGGTGCCCCGCGTTGTCGTTTGGGGGCTTGTGTGGTGGCTGATTTGGAAGTATTTCGAGGAATACCCCCTCGGAACGTTTCTCCTCTTCTTCCTCGGCTTTGTTCTCAATGACCTGGCAAGCGCCGTCGAGTACTTCGTCATCGGCTACTGCCGGGAGTGAGCCTTCACCTTCTCCACGACGTGGACGTCTTCAATCCTGGTGAAAGGATACTGGCCCTTCTCGTCCTTCTCCACGGCCTTGACCATGTCCCATATCGTCAGCAGGGCGACGGTGACGCCGGTTAAGGCCTCCATTTCGACGCCGGTCTTGTAATGGGCGCGAACCTCGCAGGTGGCCTCTATGTAGTCCTCCCCAAACTCGAATGTTATATCAACTCCCGTCAGCGGTATCGGGTGACAGAGGGGAATCAGCTCCGGCGTCTTTTTCACCGCCAGAATACCCGCTATCTGTGCCGCCGCGATGACGTTGCCCTTCTTTGTCTTGCCCGCCTTTATCAGTTCTATCGTCTCCGACCTGAGCCTGATGCGCCCCTTTGCCACGGCCCTCCTGAATACCTCCCCCTTGTGTCCGACTTCCACCATCTTAACACCCTTTTCATCCACGTGTGTTAGCTCCATGGAATCACCCCTCACGTCTTCTCATTGAACCCTAAAAGGGTGCCGTTCCCATGAGGGTGTGGACTGCACCACGAACTCAGCCCAAACCTTCGGCGATTTTAAGCGTTACAGTGCTCTCGATTAGGGCGGCGATGAGAATCATGATCACTGAAATCGCGACGAGTTTAAAGAACTCTTTGGCGTCTTCTTCGCTGATAATCTCTCCCTTCCGGCCCAAGACAAACCTCAACAGTTCATAGGGAATCTTAAAGCCTGCCGCTCCTGCAACGACGATGGCAGGTATTTCAAAAATACCATGGGGGAGCAGCAAAATGAGGAATGTTTTGATGTCTCTGATGATAAGGAAATCGTAAAATAGTGTTCCCAGATTCACCCCATTGGCGACTAAATTCAAGAGGGTTAATCCACCGAAAGTCAGAGCACCGCCAAAAGAAAGCAATAGGACAACTTTAAGATTGTTAACGAAGATATTGGCAAACGTAACACGGTTCATATTGAATTCTTGGTCTAAAAGCCCCAAAATTGATTCGGGATTTGCGTAGTCTGTGGTACTGTAATGGGATGACAGAGAAACTCCAAGAACAAACCCCATGGTAAACAACAAAAATGAAAGAATCATAGTGTGCCTCATGGTCTTTGCCCCTGCAGGGTTATGACTGAACATAATTTGAATTCTCTTCGAGTTTTTCAAAGTGTCTTTCAATATTCTTAATTTCCCGTTTGGCTTCTGTTATTACTGTATACGAATAAAGCAGTATACCATACATCAGGCTGAATACGAAAGTTGCCTCAAGGAAATCGGTCACTGACCTGACTGGGATTATTTGAGTGTATGCTACTGTCACAGCGGTCAATGTGCCCATTATTATCAGGGGCATCACAACTGCCAGGAGGAAATCCTGCAGATCTTCCCTGATATTCATTTGGAACACCCCCTTACATTGCAAGACCCACACCAACAACCGGGATTGCCCTTGCAGCAAACTTTACGGCCATCCGGATGCCGGCTCTCTGTATTATTCTTTTCGTGGCGTATTTGGCCAAAGTCTTTCCGGCCTCTTTAGATACCTTTAACGTTGCCCCGCCCGTTATGGATCCATAAAAAGCCTGCTTCCAATCCTTCGTCTTGTACCACAAATAAGCCCCATGAATCAAATCGTACTTTCCTTCCCCGTATATTGCCACTGTAGCAGAGGCCGTGCCAACGGTCCAGTCAACCCTGTTTTCCGTTGCTGCCCCTTCAACTGCCATTACTACGGCCATCAGCACCAAACTGAGTGCGAGGGCCTTCCTCCACACCTCCATCACCCGAGAATTTCTCGGGGGTCTGAGTACTATTTAAAGTTTTCGTCAATATTACCGTCACCTGTTCTTGTTTTTGAAATTTGTTATAGGTTAAATGACAGTGGTATTGGAGTAATATTATTAAACATTGTCGGCGTGTCCAGCAACGCTGCCTTTTCCGGGTCTGTGTATTTCTTTTCGGGGGGTAAGTCAAATTACTGCGCCCTCATCTCCCCGGCTATCGCCCCACAGCCATCAGCATCAGGCCGAAGTACGAGGGTCTTCCTTCACACCTCCATCACCCCACTTTTGGCTATTTTAAGTGTTATTGTGCTCTCAATCAAAGCAGCAATGAAAATTAAAACTATCGAGATAAAAACGAGCTTAAAGAATTCTTTAGCATCCTCTTCCGTAATAATCTCTTCCTTCCTGCCCAAAGCGAACCTCAACAGTGCGTAAGGGATTTTAAAACCAGCGGCTCAGCTATTATCATTCCGGGGATCTCAAGAACACCATGAGGGAGAAGCAGGAGTAGAGTTTTTATTAAACCTATCTGCTCTGTAGTAGTTTTAACGGCTGAACCTAAAATCATACCGTTGAATGTTAAGTTCAAGAGTGTTGTGGCTCCGAATGTTATTGCTCCACTCCAGAGCATGAGGGCAACTTTAATGTTGTGTTTGAAGAAGAACAAAAAGCCCGGATTGGAATTATCAAAAGGATCAAAACCAAAATAAGCGGAATAGTCATGCCTGAGCGCTGAGAAAAAGCCAAGAACGATACCAGTTGTAAACATAAGGGTGGACAGACAAAAGGAAAAAGCAGACTTAAGATTCACCATTTTTATCCCTCATGGCCAGAACTTTGGTAGGAGCGAGTAACCTATAAAAAGTCCCAATATGAGCCCCATAGCCACTATAATGTTCCTCCATGAAGGTTTGATAGCTGTCAAGAAGGCTCCAAGAGTGAAGCCTGCCACAATACCAAAAACAACGTCTTCCGTTAACCTCACAACTAGCATCAACATAAAAAAAGGAACAAGAGACCAAGCAAGCCTCCTTAAAGCATCCATTTTAGACTCACCTCATTAGTATCCAATCGCGGCACCCACAGCTAACCCTACCGCTAGGCCTACAAGGCCTCCAAATATAGTTCCTACTCTCCCTCCTACTTCTGCACCAATTCTTGCCGCTGCCCATGCTCCCACTCTTTCTCCTGCCCACTTACTTGCATGGTCAATAGCCTTTCCTCCTAACCATCCGGCGGCAGTTCCTACAGCACCTCCCACAATTTCAGCCTTTTCTGGGTTCGTATACCTCTTGGTTATGCGATAAGTCAGATTGCTACCCCAGACTGCTCCTCCGACTACCATTCCAATTGCCATCAATACCATTACTATAACCTAAAGCCTTCTTCCACACCCCTATCATCCAAGAGCTTCTCCGAGATCTGAGTACTATTTAAAGTTTTCGTCAATATTACCGTCACCTGTTCTTGTTTTTGAAATTTGTTATAGGTTAAATGACAGTGGCATCAGAGTAATATTATTAAACATTGTCGGCGTGTCCAGCAACGGGTGACGGACATGGGAAGGGCGGTCATGAACATAGCGATGAAGGATTTCGAGATAGGAATTAAAACAAAAAAATTCCACATAACAATGGCGCTTTTCATCGTACTCTCACTGGTGATGGTTTACAACTCAAAAAGACTCGGGATGAATGGAGAGTTATACCGGACGCCCTTTCAGATGCTTTTCCTCACAGGTTTCTCCAATGCGTTCAACTACTCAATAGCCCTGCTTGGAGTTCTTCTTGGAGGAACCACAATAGCGGAGGAGATAGAAAATGGAACTTTAAAGCTTGTGATCTCAAGACCCGTGTACCGGGATGAGATACTCTTCGGCAAACTCGTGGGCAGTCTGTTGATACTGGGTACTGCATTATCATTGTTTTACGTTTTAACGGTGGCTTTTGCACTAATTTTTGGGATTTCCGTGGCCAAGGAGGATCTGATAAAGTTTTTGGCGACTCTGCCCTTCAGTATGCTCTATGGACTGGTCTTCCTGAGCCTGGGACTCTTGGTCTCAACCTTTATCAGAAAATCACGGAATGCATTAGTCATGTCGATTTTCCTCTTTGTCTTCTTTGGCTTTCTGCTCTCAATAATCGCCGGAGTCGTGGCATTTGCACTGGCTGGCTTGCCTCCAGTCCCCAATATCCCGGAGAATGCTGCAAATCTAACTGAAGATCAACTTCAGGAGATGCTACTTAAAGACCCAGCATATCAGGCATGGCTGACCAAGCTGACAATAACGGCGGAGAGAATCCTTTATATCTCTCCAAACTATCATTATCAGGAGATAATCAGGATGATCTTCGGGGGAAAACCAAAAATAAGCGAAATAATATCCGCTCTTGCTTATGAGGGCAGCATCGTCGAGGAGAGGCCTATTGCAGAGAGCCTCGGCCTCGTGTGGGGGAACATAGTTATGCTATCTGTCATGTCCCTCCTGTCCCTTGTTGTGGCGTACGCGAAGTTCATAAGGGTTGATTTGGGGTGATGGTATGTACTCCATAGAGATTGAGAACCTCGTCAAGAGGTACGGCAACTTTAAAGCCGTCGACGATTTAAACCTGAAAGTGCGTGGGAGGGAAGTCTTCGGCTTTCTCGGCCCCAACGGCGCCGGGAAGACCACAACGATACTCAGCATGCTGGGCATAGTAATACCTGATCAAGGCACCGTAAAGCTCTTGGGATGCGATGTTTTTAAAGAACCCATAACCGTTAAAGAGAGGATTGGTTTTCTCCCCGAGAACGCCACAGTGTACGGCGAGCTCACCGCGTGGAAAAACCTTGAGTTCTTCGCCAACTTCTACAGGATGTCAAACGCGGAGCGGGAGAAGCGGATAACGGAACTTCTGAAGATGGTAGGTCTCTGGGAGGTCCGCTACCGGAAGGCGAAGACGTTCTCCAAGGGTATGAAGCAGAGGCTTCTGATAGCCCAGACCCTCGTAAACGACCCCGAACTTCTAATCCTCGACGAGCCGACGAGCGGTCTCGATCCTGAGGGAGCCCACCTCGTCAAAAGGATCATCAGGGAGGCGAAGGCCGAGGGCAGGACCGTCTTCTTCTCTTCCCATGTGCTCAGCGAGGTCGAGGAGCTCAGTGACAGGGTCGGGATAATCGTGAAAGGGAAGCTGAAGGCTGTCGGAACCCTTGAAGAGATAAAGAGGCAGTTCATGGAGCTTGAGGGCTACGAGATAAAGGTTGAAACCAAGGAGCCCCTTCCTGAGATAGAGCATCCCGAGGTAACGAGGGTTGAGGTGATTCAACCTAACAGGGCGATAATATTCGCTAGAACCGACATAAGGGAAGACCTCTCCAGGTACCTCTCCGAAAAAGGCCTCACAATCCTGAGGCTCGATGTTGAAGAACCCAGCCTGGAGGACGTTTTCCTCCGAACCATTTACGGGAGGGATGGGGAATGAGAAAACTTCTGGGGGTTTTTCTTTCGCTGGTTTTTCTGTCTTCACTCGTTGCGGCTCAGCCCTACGTGACAGTGTTTCAGGGGAGGATTTCAACCGGGCAGACCGTTAGAGTCGACGGATACACCGTAACCCTGACCCAGGCGGCCAATGGGAGCCCCTACCTTGTGGTGAAGAGGGGAGATACGGTACTGGACATAGCACCCTTTACCTTTGGAACTGAGGTTAAGAGGGATGATCTCCGGATATTCATCGGGAGCTACACTGAAAGGGGCGGTTTTATCGTGGTTTCTGTGAAGCCCGATTTCATTACGTCTCTAAAGCCCGAAGTCGGAGCCAAGGCTGTTTTCGGCGGGAATGTTGTCCTCGTTACAGGGGTGGGCGACGAGACCATTGACGTCTCGGTGAACGGTGTTTCAAGAACCCTGGAGGTTAACGGAAGTGCCGTCGTTGATCTGATAGCCGTGGAGTACGACGGGAAGAGGATAAAGGTGTATGCCGCGGAACCCGCCTCGGAGACGGTCAGCATGGAGTACTCGGTGTTCTGCCCCTACGGAAGGATAAGGGCCTCCGGACCCGTTGACGTGCCGATAACGATAACCAGCGCCTTGAATTCGGAGCTCCGCTTGAGCCTCAAAGTTACGTCCATGCCGGAAGGGTGGAGGGCGAACTTTCTGTACGGGGGGGTTGAGGTCGAGGAGATAACTCTTCCTCCAAAGGGCTCGGAAACGGTCAGCCTTCACGTTGAGCCTGCGGGCAGTGGAACCATCAGATTCTCCATAGGGGATTTCCAGGGGAGCGTTCGGATAGAAGCCGCCGCCGTTGATGTCTCGGTTCCGTACCTAAGCTTGGACGCAGAGGCGGGGCAGAAACTTGCGGTTCCCGTAACATTCACGGGAAGCGGCGCCGTGGACTTCCGGCCAAAGGACGTCCCCGCAGGATGGACGATGTACCTGACGGACGGGCGGTACAGGCTCAGGAGCTTTACAGTTTCGGGAACCTTCGGCGCCACCCTGCTCATCGAGATACCCAGGAACGCTACCCTCGGCGACCACCGGTTGAGCTTCATGGTCAACGGGCGGGAGCACGGGCTAACGGTTCATGTATACAAAACCTACCTCGGCCAGCCGGCGAAGCTGACGGTAATCCTGACCGATGAGGGTGGAAACCCCGTGAAGGGATGGGTAAGCGTCGGTGGAAAGAACGTTACAACGTCGGCGGTGGGCAGCATGACGGTTGAACTCCCGGCGGGTGAGTACAGGCTTGCCGCCGGTGCCCCGGGAGCCGTTCCAAAGGAGGAAAGGGTGAAACTGGGGGACGGCGAGGAGAAGACCCTCAAGGTAACCCTCATGAGGGCGCCGTACTACTTTGAGGCAGAGGCCCAGCACGATGTCCTCACCCTCCAGGCCGGGGGGAGCGCCAGCACCGAGGTGGAGATAACAAACCTCGGCTCCAACGAGGATGAGTACAGGATAAGGGTCGAGGGCCTTGAGAATCGGTGGAGCTACGTCGTCAGTCAGGATGCTAACGGTGCGGTTCCGGTTGGAATCCTGAAGGCTGAACCCGGAAAACGGGTGAGCGCTTACGTCGTGGTCGTAGCGCCGTTCAATGCAGCATCGGGTGAGATAAACGCCAGGATCCTCATCGAGGGGAAAGAGACGCGGGTTGAAATCCCGCTGACGGTAAGGGTGGAGAACCCCGCCAGCCTCTCCCTCAACCCGGACTATCCTACACTGAGCGTTAGGGCTGGAGGCTCAACGGCCACCTCGATATGGGTCGACGCCACTGGAACCGTCACGAACGTTAAGTTCTCGACCCAGGCACCGAACGGCTGGGACGTTGAGGTCGTTCCTGACAACATCCCGCGGATGGGGGAGATTCCCCAGGGCGGCAACGTCTGGATAAGCCACGGCCAAAGCGTTGAGCTTAGGATAAAGGTTCCAAAGTCCGCTCCCGCGGGAACCTACACCGTAACCGTGAAGGCCGCCGGCGACCAGGCAAAGGCCGAAACAGTGATAACGGTCAGGGTCACGCAGGGCTCAAGCAGCGCTTACATCGGCATCGTTTTGCTGGTAGTCGTCTTTGGAATCGTGATATGGCTGATGAGGAGGGTCGGCAGGAGATGAACCCCGCCTGGAACATAGCCCTCAAGGAACTCTACACCGCAGTGAAGAGCAAAAGGTTCATCGTCATCATGGGCCTCTACCTCCTCATTTTTGGCCTCGCGGTCTACGGCATAAAGGACTACCTGATTCGGATGGGCGTCCCGGGCGTTGAATCCAACGAGTTCAGCCTCTGGGGGGCCGGCGGTGAGGTGTACATGACCCCCCTTTCGATGCTCTTCATGATAAACATGATGATAATCACCATCATCGGGGCCGTCCTCGGGGCCGCCCTGGGGTCGGACGCCATAAACCGGGAAGTAGAAACCGGAACGGCGAAGGTTCTCCTAGGTCACCCAGTGTACAGGGACGAGGTCATCAACGGCAAGTTCCTCGGGATGGGAGTTCTGGTGGTTCTGGCCAACCTCGTGGTCTACATTGCCATCATCGCCGTGATGCTCATACTGGGGATTCCTATGGACGGCGACTCACTCTTCAGAGGGTTCTTGGCGATTCTGGTGACCATCCTGTACACGCTGACTTTCCTTTCAATCGGCGTCCTTTTCTCAACACTCTTTAAAAAGCCGGAGACTTCGATGCTCGCTGCGATCGGCCTGGCGATATTCCTCACCGTCTTCTACGGCATCGTGGTGGGGATAGTTGCACCCAAGCTCGCCGGGCCAGAGCCGCCGTGGGGAACGGGTGCCCACGAGGTCTGGCAGGAAACGGTGAACACGTGGATGTCGAGGCTTCACCTCATTAACCCCGCACACCACTACGTCCAGCTCGTCCAGTACATCTTCGGGGGCGACAGATTCCTTAACTACTACCTTCCGCTGGGCGATTCCTTCACCTACGGCTTCAACAACCTGGCAATGCTCCTTGTCATGCTCTTCCTGCCCTTCGCCTTTGCCTACGTCCGGTTCATGACCAGCGACATCAACTGACTTTTCATTCTTCTATTTCTAAAAGAATCGGAAAATCGAAATCACCCCTTGGCGACACCCATCGGACGCATCCTCGCGACGAGGTTGGCCACGCCTGCCTGATGGACGACGTTGACGACGTTGTCAACACTCTTGTAGGCCCCTGGAGCCTCCTCAGCCACAACGCGGAGCGATGCCGCACGGACGTAGATTCCCCTCTGTAGGAGCTCGTTCCTGAGCCGGTCGCCGCGGTACTGCCTGGTGGCAGCTTTCCTGCTGAGCAGCCTGCCGGCACCGTGGCAGCTCGAACCGAAGGTTTCCCTCATCGAACCCTCCGCTCCAGCGAGAACGTAGCTGGCGGTTCCCATCGAGCCAGGAATCAGAACCGGCTGGCCGACGTCGCGGTAGGCCTTCGGCACGTCCGGATGGCCGGCGGGGAATGCCCTCGTCGCTCCCTTCCTGTGGACGACGACGGTAACCTTCTTTCCGTCGACCTCGTGCTCCTCGACCTTCGCTATGTTGTGGGCCACATCGTAGACGATGCTCATCTCCATGTCTTCAGCCTTTCTCTTGAATACCTCCTCAAAGCTCTCCCTGACCCAGTGGGTTATCATCTGCCTGTTGGCCCAGGCGAAGTTGGCGGCGGCCTTCATCGCAGAGAAATACCTCCGTCCCTCCTCGCTCCCGAAGGGGACGCTGACGAGCTCCCTGTCGGGCCAGGGAATCCCGTACTTCCTGTTAGCCTTCTCCATCACGCGCAGGTAGTCGCTCGCCACCTGGTGGCCAAGGCCACGCGAACCAGTGTGAACCATGACAACGACCTGCCCCTCGAAGAGACCGTATGCTTCTGCTATCTTCTCGTCGAAGACCTTATCGACGACCTGGACCTCAAGGAAGTGGTTCCCGGAGCCGAGGGAGCCAAGCTGTGGCGCTCCCCTCTGCTTCGCCTTCTGGCTGACGGCATTCGGGTCGGCACCCTCCATCCTTCCGCCTTCCTCAAGGTGCTCAAGGTCCTCCTTCCAGCCGTAGCCGTTGTCAACCGCCCACTTGGCGCCGTCAGCTAAGACGTCATCGAGCTGCGTCCAGTGGAGCCTCACCCTTCCCTTGCTTCCAAGCCCGCTCGGGACGTTCTTGAAGAGCGTGTCAACTAGCTCCTTTATCCTGGGCCTCACTTCCTTCTCGGTGAGGTTCGTTCTGATGAGCCTGACGCCGCAATTCACATCATAACCCACGCCTCCGGGGCTTATTACGCCCTCCTTAACGTCAAAAGCCGCCACTCCGCCAATAGGGAAGCCGTAGCCCTGGTGGCCGTCTGGCATGACTATGGAGTACTTGTAGATGCCGGGGAGCATCGCAACGTTGGCGGCCTGCTCCAGCGTTCTGTCCCCGCGCATCTTCTCGATGAGCTGGTCGTCAGCGTAAATCCTGCCCGGAACCCTCATGCGCTTGTCGAACTTGGGAATCTCCCAGCGTATTTTATCTATCCTCTTCAGCGGCACCATCCTCCCACCTCCGGTTTAGATTACCCTAACGTTATTTTAAGCTTTCGCGGGGTCTCCGAGCTTCAGTCTCCTCTCCTTCGGCACGTAGTTTATGAGCCTGCCCTCCTTGGCCTTGGCCGAGCCGAGGTAGTAGGAGCGCCACTTGACTATCACCCATCCGTGAAGGGAGTCGTCCCCAATCTCAACGCTCTCCCCGGCCAAGTAGCGCCTCGCCCTCTCGTCGTCCAGCTCGACGACGTTCTTCGTGGCCTTCGGCCCAACGAGGAAGGAGCCTTCGATGCTCAGCCTTATCCCGTCGCTCTCCACCCTGCCGAAGTACACACCGTTTCTGTCGGGCCCCCTGATTTCAAGGGAGCAGGGCTTCCACGCGTAGACCTTGTGATACCTCCCGCGTATCTCATAGGCAAGCTCCGGAGCATAGCCGTAGTTCTCGATGAGGAGCCTTTTGACGAGCTCGGCGTCGCTCGTTTTTCCTATCTCGTTCCTCGGGTTGTCGCTCATGCCCCTCCCCCCGGCTTGGCTATCTTCGCGATGAAAAACGCCTCGGTGTCGTTGTCGCTGGGATGTATCCTCAGGGCCTTTCTCAGCTCCTCAGAGTAGGTTTTGCCCTCCCACTCAAGGACCGGCTCGCTGGTCTTCACCGGCAGGTTTATCCTCTCCAGCCTCGCGTCCGTCTTCCGGAGCAGGTAATCGACGACCTCCTCGTTCTCCAGAGGGTCTATCGTGCAGGTCGAATAAACCAGCGTTCCGCCGGGCCTGAGGGCCTGATATGCCGCCAGGATGAGCCTCTTCTGAACCTTCATGTACTTGATGACGCCCCTCAGGCGCCAGCTCTCCAGGAACTTCGGGCTCTTCCTTATCATCCCCACGGAAGAGCACGGCGCGTCGAGGAGGACCCTGTCGAAGGCCTTCTCAAAACGGGCAAAATAAACGCCGTCCTTCGTCGTCACCCTTGCTATGAGGACACCCATCCGGTTGAGGTTCGCTATGAGGACGTTGGCCCTGCTGAGCTTCGGGTCGTTGGCTATTATGCAACCCTTGTTTTCCATATACTGGGCTATCTGACCTGTCTTCGAGCCCGGGGCTGCTGCAACATCGAGAACCAGCTCGCCGGGCTTCGGATCAAGCACCACGGGCGGAATCATGGAGCTCGCTTCCTGGCCAAAAATGAGGCCGAGGCCGTGCTCCGGAACCTTCGCGAGATTGTCGACGTTGATGAAGAAGCCCTCGCGAACCCAAGGAACCGGTTCCAGCTCAAACTCCTCCTCAAGCCTTTCAACGACCACATCAAGCGGAGCCTTGAGGGTGTTCACCCTGATGCTCTGCCGCAGGGGCCGGATTATGAACTCCCAGAACTCGTCGGTATCTTCAAGCATCGAATAGCGCTCGTAAAAGCCGGGGTTGGTCTCCCTAATCCTGTCCCTCGCGCTCATGGAACCACCTCAGATGTCCGGCACCAGCTGCGCCATCCAGCGTCCGTCCGGCAGTTTCTCAATCTTCATGTCGTGGTAGGTTATCGCCTTCACCTCTTCCTTCGGCTCGTGCTTCTCGCTCAGAACCTCGCCGCAGGCCTTCGCCCTTAGTTTGTAACCGTTCTTGGTCTTCTCTATCTCAACCTTCACGTCGCCGAACACGAGTCCCTCCGTGTCGTGGAGCACGAGAAGCTCCTCAAGGAACGAGTAGAGGAGCGCCTCCAAATCTTCCTCCTCGACCTCAACCTCGCGGCATTCTTTGCTCTCGACCTTTCTAACCTCAACCATCACATCAAAGAGGGCGAGCGCAACGGCCTCGAAGGCTTCCTCAAGGCTCTCACCGTAGCCGCGGATGCCCACATCCGCCGTATGCTCGTAGTGCTCCCAGGCTCTCATTTCACTCACCTCACGAGGAGTATTGAGTTTAAACCCTCTTTAAGAGCTACCTCGTGAAGCCTCTTATCTGCGGTGTAGAAGCTCTCGGCCTCCACGTGCTTGGCGGACACTATCTGCAGGGCGTCGGCCTGATACAGGTGATGCCTTTCAATCAGCTCCCACGCATCGGCGAGGAGCAGGGAATGGACGGGAACGACCTCCAGGACACCCAGCCTCGTGAACCGCTTTACCTCGGCCAGGAAGCCCTTCTTCAGGAAGTTAAATTCCTCCTCGCTGAGCTGGCCTCTTCTCCTCTTCTTGTCGAGTATCCCCATTACCTCCCCGATGTTCCAGAAGCTGAAGGCCAGCCTCACCTCGCCCCTGTAGGCGTCCCTGAAGGCCTCCCTCACGACGTTACTGCCTTCTTCGTTCAGGTATCTCTTCAGGATTGCGCTACTGTCCAAGTAAACGCTTCTCGCGGTCATCCCTCATCTCCCTCAGGAGCTTTTCGCTGCTCTCTCCCCCCACATTGAGGGGCTCGAACCAAAGGGGAACCTCCGAGTCGTCAACGTCCCTCAGGACTTCGTTTATGAGGTAGTTCATCAGTGCCTCCTCCAGCAGTTTGCTAACCTCACTCCCTTCCCGGACGGCCAGTTCCTTAAATTCCTTCCACAGCTCCTCATCGACGTAAACGCTCGTTTTTACCTTGCCCATGCCACCACCTGTAGGTAATTACCGACGTTGGTATATAACCCTATCGAAACCGTTAATTAGACCGCCGTCGAAATGAAGCCGGTGGTGGCATGAGGGAAGTAACGCCTCGGAAGATAATCGAGATGAAAGGTAGGGAAAAGATAGCCATGATAACCGCTTACGATTACCCCTCGGCGCTCATAGCCGATAGGGCCGGGATGGACATAATCTTCATCGGAGATTCTCTGGGGATGGTAGTCTACGGTGAGGGAAACACGCTGAACGTCACCATGGAACAGATGGTCTTCCACACCAGGGCGGTCGCAAGGGCAGTTCAGAGGGCGCTCGTGCTGGCGGACATGCCCTTCGGCAGCTATGAGGTGGATACCGACGACGGCGTCAGAAACGCTATCAGGCTCATTCAGGCCGGGGCGGACGCGGTTAAGATTGAGGGCGGTTACGACCACAGAAAGCTCGTGAGGAAGCTGGTTCGCATGGGGATTCCGGTGATGGGGCACACTGGACTAACTCCGCAGCGCTATTTGAGACTCGGCGGTTACCGGCTGATGGGTGAGACCGAGGAGGAAATCGAGGAAATCCTCCGCGATGCCAAGGCACTTGAGAGGGCCGGTGCCTTCGCCGTAGTCCTGGAATTTACGCTGGCGGACGTTGCAAAGCTTGTAACCGAGGAGGTCTCGATTCCGACGATAGGAATCGGTGCGGGGCCATACGTTGATGGACAGGTTCTTGTCTGGCACGACCTCCTTGGAATCTACGAGAATTCGCCTCCCTTCGTAAAGAGATACGCCGACATTGCGGGGATGATACGCCTGGCCCTCGAAAACTATCGGGAGGAAGTAAAAAACGGAGAGTTTCCCGGGAGGGAGCACTACTGGGAGTTTCTCGACAAGGACGACTTCCGAAGAAAAGCCCAGAAGGCCCTCGAAAGGCTGGAGGAGGAGTGAATGCTGGGGGGCAAAAGAATCAGCGTCATCATACCTGCGTACAACGAAGCCCAGAGGCTCCCGAAGGTTCTCGAAAGGATTCCCGATTTTGTTGATGAGGTCATCGTCGTGGACGACGGCTCAAGCGACGGGACGTACGGGGTGGCCAGGGCGTTTTCCGAGAAGGACGGCAGGATAAGGGCCATCAGGCTTGAGAAGAACTGCGGCAAGGGCTGTGCGATGAGAAAGGGTGTTGAGGGGGCTTCGGGGGACGTGATAGTTTTCATCGACGCCGATGGCCAGCACAAACCGGAGGACATCGGAAAGCTCGTTGAACCCATAATCCGGGGAGATGCCGACGTTGTGATAGGGGCGAGGAAGGTCGAGGAAGCCGGAAAGAGACCGCTCCACAGAAGGCTCAGCAACATAATAACGACGCGCCTCATCCGCCTCAAACTGCGGCAGTACGTCTACGACACCCAGAGCGGTTTCCGGGCCTTCCGGAGGGAGTTTCTGCCGGAAATAGAGAGCGACCGCTACGAGGTCGAGACAGAGATGCTCCTGAAGGCGGCGAGGATGGGGGCGAGGATAAGGGAGGTACCCGTGAGCATGATATACGACCCCTCCCGGGAGGGACGCTTCGGCCCGGGGGATGTTTTTCGCTTCATCAGGGTGCTGCTCAGGTTCTGAGCCTGCTTTCTACCCTCACCGCGCCCAGGGTTCCCAGGGTTATGAGGAGAAAACCCACCGCATGGTAGGCCGTAAAGCTCTCGCCCAGCAGAACGCCCAGCCCGATTGCAACGGCTGGTGCAGGCGTTATTATTGCTGTCGCCTTGGAGAGGTTGATGAGCTTTATCGAACGGTACCAGACCAGCTGGCCAACGGCTATCACCAGACCTTCGGCGATAACAAAGCGGGAGAACTCCAGGCCTGTGACGATGGCTAGGGGAAAGAGCAGGAGAAACCCAAAGGTGTTTCTCAGGGCTGCTATCGTGGGCGGGCTGTACCGCAGCCTCTTGGCTATCACGTGACCCAGCTGCCAGAAGAGCGGAACGAGGAGGAGAAGGAAATCGCCGATGTGTAGCTCCACCGAGTGTCCCTGAAGTATGACCACGGTCAATCCAAGCAGTATGGCGGTGGAGCAGCCAACCAGCCTCTGTGTTATTCTCTCGCCGAGGAAGAGCCACGAAAGGATGAACGAGAAGAGCACCTCGCTCCGCGTTATCAGTGCCGCGTTTATCGCCGTGCTCATCCGCGCCCCAAAGGAATACGCCAGGTAGGCGAGGGCCGTGCCAAAGAGACCCACCAGGAAAGTCCTCCTTAAATCCCCGGGATTCCTCCGGATTTCTTCCAGCCCTCTGGAGATGATAACGCTGGTCCACAGAAGGGCCGAGGCCACGAGGGCCGAAAGGGCGGCGAAGCTTATGGGATTCGACGGGTTGGCCCTTATCACGACCGGCTCAAGGCCATAGATGAAGGCTCCGATGAGGGCAAAGAGCGTCCCGAGGGTTTCCTGCCTCATACTTCCTTCTCATATCTTCATCTTAAAAAATCCTCGGAAAGTCGCGGGTCCCTTCGGAGTCCTGCGGCGGCGAGGAGCGGGGGGAAGGATTCTCATATATTGGATTTTGTCCAAAATGGTGGGTAGGTTCCAGATTGTGGGGACATATGTGACAAAAAAGAACAAAATTAAAACCTAAGGTCACAAGGTTTAAATAGTACGATAACAAGATTACAATGAGGGATTCGGGTGGCGGCAGTAACGATGGGGCCCCTCACTGTGAAGAGGATAGAGGCGTTTGGATTCGCGGTTCTAATCGTTGGGGCTATCCTTCTGGCCGCAACCCTGTTGGGAGTTTCGTACAAGTTCCAGGAGAACATCGTGATACCCGCGGGGGGGTACTACGCGTACAGGGTGGAGGGCCACGAATGGAGCGTTATGAGGTTCTCCATTAAATCAGACGAGCCAGTGACCCTGTGCATCACTGACGATGTGGGCTTCAGAATCTTGAAGTCCGGAGATGGGGCGCTGTGTCTGTTCAAGGTCGACGGTGCCACCCGGGTTGACAAAATCTGGCGGTTCCCCAAGGCAGGTCCGATGTACATGGTGATAATCCCCGAGTCAAAAGACGCCGTTTCAGTCTCCCTCCAAGTGAAGGGCGGGCTGTTTCTGTGGTGAGATTCTTCATTAAAGACCATTCAACGAGGCAACTCATCAAAGGGGCGTAAACCACTTAGAACACAAGCATTCCTAGAATCGCACGCCATTTTTCCGTCAATGCCGAAGCTTTTAGGAAAAGCTTCACCAAAAATCCGTGATTCATGGTAATGTTCCTTATGAAAAAGGATTTCAATTTTAATTGGCATTTATAAGGTTGGATTCTTTAAGATAAAGCTTTTTCCAGATGGGTTCTACTTGAACCGCGCTCCAAAGGAGCGCTAAAGACTCTTGAACCTCACTTAAACACTCCCGTTGAATGAATCCGTATCCTGCCCAAAAAGAAATTTTCAAAGAAATCCACTCCAGCACACACTTTTCAAAAGGAATCACCGACTTTTGATCAAACTTTTGCCATGCAAAAGTTTGTTGTGGAGCCGGGAGCGGGATTTGAACCCGCGACCTGCGGATTACGAGTCCGCCGCCCTGCCGAGCTAGGCTACCCCGGCACCCGATGTTAAAGACCAGCGGGGAGTTTATAAGTTTTTCTCAGGGGCCCGGAAGGAGTCCGTTTATAATCTCCAGCCACCTGTCGGGGTTGGCGGCGACTATAAGGACGAGAACCGCAATGAGGAAGTTCACCACCGTTACCTTCCGCAGGGAGGCGATCTCCAGGTTGTAGAGGGTCTCGGGGATCCTGGTTGTCCTTCCTTCCGTGGCTTTGGCTATGAAAGCGCCGAGCGCTATGCCCGCCAGAACGTCGTAGACCCAGTGGTGGCCTAGGAAAACCGTGGCAAAGGGTATGAGGGTGTTCACCAGTACAAGAAGCTTGCCTCCGAGTTCTTTTCTGTACCTCCAGATGGTGGCGATGTTTATCGTTATGATGGTGTTGTGGAGGGACGGAAGGACGAACTCCTGTCTCGTCAGGAGAGTGTTCGACGAGTTGTATCCCGGCAGGTTGTAGACTATGTGGGGGGCGTAGATATGAAAGACGAGGTACACCGCTCCTGCAGCGGCGTAGGCCATCAGATAGCGGATGAACAGCTCGTCCGAGGCCATGAGGTCCTTCTTGTAGATGAGCAGATAGACAACTATGAGGGCTATGGAGCCGGAGAACCCGAGATAGTAGACAACCGTAAAGAGTGAGTACAGTGGGGGGATGCCCTTTGTGAACTCAACGAGGCCCACGACGAATTCTCTGGACGTGAGGGGGAGCCTCAGGAACTCCGAGGTCACATCAACGCTCCAGCGGCCGATAACTCCGTACAGCACTCCGAAGGCGATCCACCCAAAGTAGCTGAGGAAGAACGCGTTGAGCCGTACGAGCACCTCCGGGTCCTGAAGGCGACGCTGGAGCAGGTTCATAACTTTTACCCCCAAGTAGTCAAGCCTTTAATTCCCCATTCTTAAACACACTACCGCCTTCGACTCCAACCCTTAAAAACCTTACACTCGAATAAGGGGTGGTGAGACCATGCGAATACCGAACTACGGAGAAATACGGGCCCAAGCCGTTCTTTTCGACCTCAACGGCACACTTGGAGAAAGCGGAAAAGTTGGGGAGGAGGTAAAGCATCTCCTCAAAAGGCTTGCGGACAGGTACACGGTCGTCGTTCTGAGCGCGGACACCTTTGGAACGCTTGAGGAGGAGTTTAAAGGACTCCCCGTGAGGGTAGAGAGGGTTTCGAGCGGTGCCGAGAAGGCCGAAATCGCGAGGGGCTACGAACCGTACATAGCGGTTGGCAATGGCAACAACGACGTGGCCATGCTCGAAGGGGCGGAGCTGGCTTTCTGCGTGATAGGGCCGGAGGGAGCGAGCATAGATGCCCTCCTCGCCAGCGACGTGGTGGTGCAGGACGTTAAGGATGCTATCGGCATGCTCCTCGATGAGAAAAAGCTCATAGCGACCCTGAGAGGGTGAGCTATGGACTACAGAACTTTGAAGGGCATCGGAACCGCTGAGCTGGTGATCAAGAAGTCAGTGTTCATAGGCTACGCCTCGCCAGCGAAGACGGAGGAAGGGGCCAAAGCATTCATCGCGAAAATCAAGGCCCACCACAGCGATGCAACTCACAACGTTTCCGCCTACCTCATCAACGACGGGAAGAACTTCGCAGTCCGCTACGATGACGACGGCGAGCCGAAGGGCAGCGCGGGGAAGCCAGTTCTCAAGGTTATCCAGAACAGGGGGCTGAGCAACGTTGTAGTTGTCGTTACCCGCTACTTCGGCGGCATAAAACTTGGTTACGGCGGTTTGGTCAAAGCCTACAGCGATGCGGCGAGCCTGGCCATAGAGAACGCGGGTATCGTCGAAGTTTACGAGACGGAGCGCTTCCAGGTCACATTCCCCTACAGCCTCTTTCATCTCGTCAGGGAGACCGTTGAGAATTCCGGAGGGAGGGTCGTTGGAGAGGATTACGGCGAGCTGGTGACGTTTACCGTCGAAACGAGAAAAGGCGAAGCCGAGGGGCTGATGGAGCTCTTGACGGAGAGGACGAGGGGAAGGATCCGGCTCAGGAGGCTCTTCATGAGTTCGTTTGAGGGGAATCTTTAGCCCCCCATCCTCTCCAGGACTTTTCTCATCGGGATCATCTAGATACTCCCAAATCCCCAGTAAGACCTCAACATTTCCTCCGGCTCTGGGGTCATGTGAATCCTCTCACAGGCGTCGCAGGCGCGTTCAAGAGTGAAGTCCATAAGGTATTCATCAAAAACACTGCTAATGCCCCATGAGATGTCTTCGAGGTCGTCTATGAGCGACAGGACAGTTATCAGTCCCCATCAAGCTCGCCGCACTCCAAGAGAGCGAGCCGAGGTTCACGACATCATAGGTGTAGTCCAGAGCCCCAAGTCGTTAAGCTTCCCTCGGTCGATGCTCTGGAGAATCTCCTTGGCTTCTTCGAGCCTTTCTAACCTTATGAGCTCTTCCACGTTCATTCTCGCCACATGTAAACAAGATAGACAGGTCTAAGTTTGAGTTCCCGTCTCGCAAAGGTCTGGAGAAGATGCAGGAGCCCCCTTTTAAACCCCTCACTCCTGATTGCCTTGAGGAGCTCATGCGGCTTTTTGATGAATCCTGAGATGAGATAATCCTTAACTATCTCGGCAAGCAACTTTTCGGAGTTTCCTGCCAGCGATAGTGCTTCCATAAGCTCGCCCCTCAATGCAAGCTCAACGCACTGGTTCCAGTAGATTCCTTCGCGGTTGACTTCAAGAAGGTATTCAACAGCATCCTCACATGTCAGGATGTCCCGTCCAAGACTTCGGAACAGTTTCATCCTCACGGGCTTGGTAAGTTCATGGCAGGCGGTAAGCATTCCTTCCCGGTCTCCGGTTAGCAGGGCCCTCCTGAGAACCGCCAGCTTGCAGATCTCTCTATGATAGTTTTTCCCCGGGAGGTTGCAGAAAGGGAGGAATTCCACAGGATTTCTTTCTTGCAGTACTTCTACTACTATCCCGAACGCCTCACGGGTGTTCTCTCCCGCCAGATTGATGTTCTCAATGGTTGTCACATGGTCTCCTGTTTTTCTAAAGTACTCTCTCAGCACGTTGGGTTCGGCTTCACCACATGCCTCAAGGAGGCGGAACGCGGTTTCGTCCCCCTTGGACGCAAGAACCTCTGCCTCCCACAGAACCAGCTTTCTAACATCGTCGGGACAACCATAACGCTTTGCAAGTGAGATGAGCTCCCAATATCGCTCTTTTTTCGCAAAGCGACGGGCGATTTTGTACAGTATTTCCTCCCGGTTCTTATTCTCGTTCACGAGATTTTTGGCGGATAAAATGTCCATGTTACTCAGTACTCCCTTTGTTGATTAAAAGTTTATCTGCGGGTCATGTCTGTGAGTCCGCAGGTGAGAAACCTTTAAATTTACACGGTATGTAATTTACATGGGGTGTAAATTACATGGTATGTAAAAACTTCTTCCGGACGAGGCCGGTGATGGAGGAGGAATGTCTCTGGGGTGAGGGCCACAGAGGGGCCGTTGAAGACCTCCTCAGTGCGGCCCTTCGGGGCAACACCGCGGTTCTCCTCGGCCCGAGAAGGGTGGGGAAAACGAGCGTGGTCAGTGTGATGGCGGAGAAGCTGCGGAGAAAGAGGGGACACCACTACGTCTATTTCAACTTCTCCCGGTTCATCGGATCGAGGGCGATTTCAATATCGGATATAGAACCAAAGAGAACGTCATTGAAGATGATAACGACGAGCAAGAGCTATACAATATCCTTCAGGGGCCTCAGTGTTGAGGTGAGAAAAACGAGCATCGAAGAGTTCAGCAGGGACTTTTCGACACTGGTTAGAGTCATTTCCCAGAATGCCAGGTTGGGCGTTTTGATATTCGATGAAGCTCAGGTTCTGGCCAGGCTGAAGAACCTCGACTTCAGGGGTCTCCTGCAGGAGATAACGGACAGCTATCCGAACATCTCCCTCGTTTTCACTGGTTCAATGCCGGGTATGCTGGTTGAATATCTGAATCCAAGCGCCGAAAGGCCCAACTTCATGCGCTCGGCGGAAATCTTCACCCTTCCAAGGTGGAGCACCGGGGAGGGAAGGGGCTACCTCATGGAAGGGTTCAGAAGTTACGGAATAAGTGTGGCGAACGAGCTGGAGCTCTCAAGGGCCGTTGAAGAGCTGGGGGGAGTTCCCGGGTTCGTCTCCCACTACGGCATCACGGTCGTCAACTTCGTGAGGGATGGAAAAAGCCCGGAAGAAGCGCTCCCAATGGCCCTTGAGAAAAGCAGGAGGTATGCGCTTGAGGAATGGCGGAAGGACATAGAGGCTTTTCTGAACGTCTACAACAGTGAGGTTTATATGGGAGTCCTCAGAGTCCTGGCCGAGGCTTATCCCAGCGCCCTCCGAGGAGCCGAAATCTACCGGAGGCTTCAATCCCTCGGTCTCGCTCCCACCAGGGTACAGCACGTCTACAAATACCTTGAAACGCTGGAAAAGGCGGGCTTCGTTCGTTCATCGGAAAAAAGGTATTGGATTGAAGACCCGCTTCTCAGGGAGGCAGTTAAAAAATTTAGCCCCCATTGAGGCTCTCCCCCTTATTTTCCAGAACCCTTTCCCATACCCTTATCGCCGCCCATTTGTCCAGGAACTCGTTGAAGGTGCCGCACTTCGGGGAGAGCGTGCACACCGGACAGCCGTCCTGGCAGGAGCAGGAGTGGAGGTGCTCAAGGCTTTTCTCCATCAGCCGCTCGGCGTTCTCGTAGATTATCGGTGCAAGGCCCGCTCCCCCTTCGTTGCCGTCGTAGATGAACACGACCGGCCTTCCGACGTGGGGTAAGCCCGGGAAGCTCGCGTAGCTGTAGCCGCCGAGTTCCCTTGAATCCACGTAGGTGAAGATGGGGGCGATTTTTATCATGTTGTGCTCTATCGCGTGGAGCGCCGAGCCAATTCCGTCCTTGCTGTCGACCATCTTCTTTATCGCAAAGGCCAGCTCTTCATCGCTGATTCCGAGCCTCTGGAGGGCATCGCCGATGGTCTTCCTTATGACGTGGGTGGTCGTCCCGAGGTAGAGCGGAAAGAGCTTCCTCCTGTCGAGGTTGCCGTAGAGGGTGAAGGCAAGGTCTTCAAAGCCCTTCTCGGCGGCCACATCGAAGAACTTCCTGAACTCCTCACTCGTGACTTCCCTTATCGAATCTGGAAAGACGAGCCATATTCCCTCCGTCTCAAACTCCCGGACGTAGGGTTCCTCGAACTCGACCTTCGCGAACTTCTCCCAGTTGAGGATCGAGAAATCCTCCTCCGCATCCACACTCTCGCCGGTCATCGGGGAATGTATCTCGCCGCGCAGGATGCCGTCCTCCTTCAACCTGATCAGCTCACCGACGTAGTTCCCGGTGTCGGCCCCTTTGACGGCGAATCCGGTGTAGACGTGCCTGACCCTCAGCCGGCCGAGGTGTATCTCGACTCCCCGATAGGTTTTCTCCTCCCTGCTCTCCAGTATCTCGACTTCCTCCCTCTTGGCCACGAAGGTTTCCACGTCCCAGAAGCGGTTAAGCCCCCTTGCGAAGACGAAGTGGAACTTTCCGAGGGCGAGTCCGTCCCTTATCATGTAGAGTTCTCCCCTTGAGAAGTATGCCATTCCCGGCAGCAGCGAGCGGTGGTACTCGTCGGAATCGACCTCCTCGATGATGTAGCCCCTGAGCTTGAGCCAGTTGATGAAGTTGAGCAACTCCCTGAGCGAGGACTTCTCCATCAGCTTGCCCCTTATCCACGGCTCATCCTTGACGAGGAAGAACGTCTCGTCGCTCGCCGTTCTCAGCGACGAGTAGCTGAAGGCCGGCTTTCTCAGGCGGACTTCAAGCCTTCCCGTGAGCGGATTTTTCTTCAGGTCTGCCTTCCGTTCGATGACGAGCCTTTCGGCTATCTTCCTCTCAAACTCGTCAAGCTCGTCCCAGTCGACTATCCCCAGCTCGGTGAGGAGGTAGTAGAGGTGCTTCTCGGCTATGCGCTCGTTCTCCAGATTGACCGGCATGTATTCGATTATACCCTTCTCCAGCCTCCCGACGAGCTCGTCGAAGTGTTCCCCGTAGTAGTAATCGAGACCGTTCTTCCTGAGGACTATTGCGTTCAGGGCTTCCCTTTCCGTCTTTCTCCCGGCCCGGCCGAAGCGCTGAATCAGCGAAAAGAGCCCGTCCGGAGGGATACCGTAGTTGATGACGGCATCGAGGTCGCCGATGTCTATGCCGAGCTCAAGGGCGTTGGTCGTTAGGAGGACGAGCAGCTTGCCCTCCTTGAAGTCCCGCTCTATCTCCCAGCGGACGTTCTTGGGCAGGGTTCCCTTATAGGTGGTCACCTTCGAGAAAACCTTTGAACCGAGGAGGAAGCGAAGGAGCTTTTCAGTCCCCCTGCGGCTGTCGAAGAAGACCAGCGTCTTAACATTCTCCCCGGCGAGCCTCTCAACGGCCGCCCGGAGGAGCTGCCTCTCATCGAGGTTCTTCGGCTCGAAGAGGACGAGATATCTCCTCGGAAAGGGGTTGGTGGCGTGGCTTATCGCCTCGAATCTCCTCCTGAAGAGCTTCTCCGCGAACTCCCTCGGGTTCCTGAGCGTTGCCGAGAGCGCTATGATCTGGGGCTTCGCCCCAAGGCGCCTCAGCCTGAAGTCGAGGCGGCGGAAGAGGTAGGCCGCGTTGCTCCCGAAGACGCCCCTGTAAACGTGAAGCTCGTCAACGACCAGGTAGCGGAGGTTTCTGAGGAGCCACTCGTAGTCCCTCCAGCGGCGCAGGATGTTGTAGTGGAGCATGTCCGGGGTCGTGAAGATAATCCTCGGCTTCTCATGGAGGAGTTGCCGCCTCTCCTCCCACGGGACATCGCCCGTCAGGATTCTCGCGCTCATGTGCTTTCCGGTGAGGCGGTAGAAGACGAGGTTCTGGATGGAGAACTTTTCGAGCTGGTTGTTTATGAGGGCCCTCGTGGGGTATATGAGCAGGTAAGTTGAGCGGGGGTTGGAGAGGTAGGAGTCGAAGATGGCCAGTCGGAATATCTCGCTCTTGCCGCTGGCCGTCGGCGTCGTGACGACGATGTTCTCCCCGGAGTACAGCCTTTCGAGGGCCTCAACCTGATGGCGGTAGAGGGTAAAGCCGAGTTCTTCGAGGAGGGAGTTTATTTCGGGATTTTTGAAGCGGAAGTTACCGAACTCGCCCTCCGCGGGAGGAAAAACGTGAACCCTCGCTATCTCGGACTTGAGGGGCTTGAGGGTCTCGAAGAGTGACATGGGGATAAGTTTGATGGGATGGCTAAAAAAGTAGCGGGTACCTGCCGTCGAAACATGCGGCTTAAAGAAGTTGAGCGATAGCGGGAGGGACGGCTTGGAGTGTCGGAGGCGTGGAACCAACCCGCAACCCTTTAAAACCCTCTCCCTCAGCCTAACCCGGTGGTGAGTGATGAGGATAGCGGTCATCGATTACGACAGGTGTAATCCGGACAAGTGCGGCAACTTCCTGTGCGAGCGCGTCTGCCCGGTCAATCGAATGGGCGGAGAGGCGATAATCATAGACGAGGAGAGCTACCGCCCGGTGATTCAGGAGGCGAGCTGTACCGGCTGCGGAATCTGTGTCCACAAGTGCCCGTTCAACGCGATAACCATAGTGAACCTTCCGGAGGAGCTTGAGGAGGGCTGCGTCCACCGCTATGGGGTAAACGCCTTCGTGCTCTACAGGCTTCCGGTTGTCAAGGACGGCATGGTGGTCGGCATCCTCGGACCGAACGGAACCGGTAAGACGACGGCCGTTAAGGCCTTATCCGGCCAAATCGTTCCGAACCTCTGCGGCGACAACGAGGACTGGGACAACGTCATAAGGGCATTCCGCGGCAACGAGCTCCAGAACTACTTCGAAAGACTGAAGAAAGGCGAGATAAGGCCCGTCGTCAAGCCGCAGTACGTTGACCTGATACCCAAGGCGGTCAGGGGCAAAGTCAGGGATCTGCTGAAGAGGGCCGACGAGGCGGGTAAGTTCGATGAGGTTGTCAGGGAGCTTGAACTGGAGAACATCCTCGACAGGGAGATAAAACACCTCTCCGGCGGTGAGCTTCAGCGCGTGGCCATAGCCGCTGCCATGCTCCGGGAGGCCCACTTCTACTTCTTCGACGAGCCTTCGAGCTACCTGGACATAAGACAGCGTCTCAGGGTTGCCAGGATCATCCGCAAGCTTGCCGACTCCGGAAAGGCCGTCCTGACCGTCGAGCACGACCTGGCGATACTCGACTACATGAGCGACATAATCCACGTCGTCTACGGCAAGCCCGGAGCGTACGGTATATTCTCCCAGCCGAAGTCAACGCGCAACGGCATAAACGAGTTCCTGCGCGGCTACCTCCGCGACGAGAACGTCAGGTTTAGGCCCTACGAGGTCAGCTTCACCAAGAAGAGCGAGAGGAAGAGCGGGGAGGGAGAGATACTTGTCGAGTACCCAGGGCTGGTGAAGGACTACGGAAGTTTCAGGCTTGAGGCCGAACCCGGAACGCTCTACGTCGGCGAGGTGGTCGGTATAGTGGGCCCCAACGGAATAGGTAAGACCACATTCGTCAAGATGCTCGCCGGCGTTGAGAAACCAACCGAGGGCGAGGTGGACTGGACGCTCACGGTCAGCTACAAGCCGCAGTACATCAAGGTGGATTACGATGGAACGGTTTATGATCTCCTCAGCAAGATAAACGCGGGAAAGCTGATGAACAGCTTCTACAAGACCGAACTCCTGAACCCGCTCGGCATCCCGGATCTCTACGACAAGAAGGTGAACGAGCTGAGCGGTGGAGAACTGCAGAGGGTCGCGATAACCGCCTGCCTGATCCGCGATGCTGACCTGTACCTCCTCGACGAACCCTCCGCTCACCTCGACGTCGAACAGAGGCTGGCGGTCTCAAAGGCGGTACGCTCCCTCATGGCCAAGAACGAAAAGACTGCCCTCATAGTCGAGCACGACGTCATGATGGTGGACTACCTCAGCGACAGGCTCATAGTCTTCGAGGGCGAGCCCGGAAGGAGCGGAAGGGCGCTCCAGCCCATGGGAATGAGGGAGGGCATGAACCGCTTCCTGGCCTCGGTCGGGATAACCTTCAGGCGCGACCCGGACACCGGAAGACCGAGGGCCAACAAAGAGGGAAGCGTCAAGGACAGGGAGCAGAAGGAGAGGGGCGAGTACTACTACGTCTCGGCATGAGACATCCCCCCCGCACCCTCTTTTGCGTTTTTCTAGCCCTTCTTGTTGCATTCTCAATTCTGTTTTGGAGTATGTTCAATCCGAAACCTTTTTAAACTGGACTAGCATATGTAAGTTAGAGCATACATATGTGGGTGATTGTATGATTTGGTTTGACGCAATCTCTGGAAGGCTCCAAGCGATAAAATGTCGCGGGAGGTGCCGGTGATGGCAAGATGGACGGCTCCGGCATGGTTTAGAGGAGTAGTTGACCTGGTTCTTACGGCAGTGTTCACAATACTCGCCGTCTCGGGAATAGCCCTCTACCTCGCCCCCTCAGGGAGAATAGCCGACACGATAGGATGGACGTTCCTTGGCCTGGATAAGGACACCTGGACGAACGTACACACGTACATGGGCTTTGCCATGATCGGCCTCATAGCGGTGCACCTGATAATAGGCTTCAGAAGCATGCTAACCATGCTTAAAGTGGGCTTCAAACAGGGCAGATGGAAGCCCGCGGTGGCGTTTCTGATTGCCGCAGGACTGATCGCCGGAGGATTCCAGGCTTACGAGTCGTACTTTACGGAGGACTCAAGCGGGAGCACCGATTATGAGGTTTACGTAGCCGCCGACACCAACACTACCTACACCTACGTGGAGATAACGGGCTCAATGATGAAGACGTACACACTCCAGCAGGTGGCGGAAATCTACGGTGTCTCCGCAGAAGACTTGGTGAGGGTGTTGAAGGAAGATTACGGCATCAATGCAGAGCCAGGCGATCTCCTCGAAGCCATAGAGGCCAGCAACGGCCTGGACAGGGAAGTGTTTAAGGAAGAACTAGCGGCAGCAATTGAAAGGCTCCTCGGAGCAAAAGAGGCTGCGACCAACACAACGTCGGAGACATCGGATGGGGGCGAAGGCTGATGGGCCCATACTTCCCCCAATATATCTACGCGGAAGCTCCAGGCTACGTTGAGTATCTGACCTCTTCCCCGCCGTGAAGGGTGAGGGTTCCGGCGAGTTAACCCCTCGCCATTGGGCGGTTCGGTTTGCGGGCCCATTACTTACTCCCGTTGCCGGTTTCGGTTCAGCCCGCAGGCCGGGTCTCCGGCCCGTTACCCCTACCGCAGAGCGGATTGGGGTTATTGTCTTAGAGGCCACCTTTAGATTTTCTAACCACTCAAAGGCGGTTTTTGAAAGGACGCTTAACAGCGTCAACCCTCCAATGCCGGAGGGTAACGTGAAACCCCTTATCTTATGGGATTGTTTTACAGTGGCCTCTCCGAGGCCCTTATTAGACGGGAGGACATTTAAGGGTTTCGCTGGTTTAATGGCCGTTGGGTGGTTTATTACATCCCCGCTCTAAAGAGCGAGGCTTTCGGGAGAAAAATGTAAGCATCGCACTGTGGGTCGTTCTCCTGGCAGTGGTGGCCATTTCCATGTACCGGCTCAGCAAAACCCTAAACGGGATACTCACGGAGATGCAGGGGATAAACGCCTCGGCGGTTGAACTCATGGAGGAGACGGGCGAGGTGGAGAAGATTCTAGAAGAGGTTTAAAGGGGATACATCCCCTCCTGGCACAGCATCCTAAGGACAGGCCCCCGTTTTTTCCAATCTTTTCTTAGCTGGTAGCTTAAACGCAGATAAACGTTGGGTAACGTTGTTTAACGATAAAAGTGGAAAAAAGGCAGAAGATGCCGTTTCAATAAACAAACATGAATTTAAGCAGACGATTTCGTGAAAAAAGCTTAAATATTGCTTTTCTCATAGAGAATGTCGGGGTGAAGTGCCATGGTGTGGAAAAAAGGCATTGCATTGCTCTTTGGTTTTATGCTCCTGACGACCACCCTGTCCTTTGAGAGGGTAGCTGCAGATGGTACTCAGGTAACCGTGGTCCTGGTCAGCGACAATGAGGCAGACTGTGCCCTTGCCGAGTACCTGGCGAACGTGACGGGGGCCATTGTTGTGACCACCCCATGGGGCGTTTATAATTCGAATGTTACTGCCGAGGTTATGAGCTACGCCCCGGACGAGGTGATAATAATCGGCGGCCCTGACGCGGTGGTCGAGCAGTACGCTGATGACCTCCAAGATCTGGGAATCGAGGTCGAACGCTGGGGCGGCCAGAACAGGTACGAGACCAACCTCATGGTCATGGAACAGGCCAAAGTCAAACTCAAACTCAAATTCAACAACAGCGTCATAATGGTTCCTGGCAACGACAGGGCCGCAATAAGGGCCGCGCTCAGGATAGCCGTTCGCAGAAAGGCCATGATAGCCTTCGTAAACGACACCTCCAACGTCAGCCGGCTCATGCTGAAGCTCCAGGTGAGGGGCGCCAACCTGACCCTTGTGGAAACGCCACTCATGAATGGGACGATGCTTCGTATCAGGGAACAGCTCCGGGAGTGCAACTGTACCTCAACGGAGGTCAACATCACCGCCGAAACCGCGCTTGAAGCGATAAAGACTGCGGAGAAAAAGCTTAGTCTGGCCGAGGAGATGGCATCCAATATCACTCCAAGCACGGGAGACCTCGTCGGTGGAAGATTCACCGTAGTGAGCAGATTTTTAATGATGTCCGAGATGGAGCTGGAGAACGCCGAGGATGCCTACAACAGGGGAGACTACGGAAGGGCCTACGGTCAGGCGATGGCAGCAAAAGCTCACGCGGAGTTTGTGATTCGGATCGCGTCTGAGGAGTGGAGCGCCGAGATGAAAAAGAACACCCTGATGAGGGCGGAGATGTACGTCCACCGCGTCGAGAGGCAGCTCTGGGTGATGGAGAGGGCAGGGCTTAACACGACCGAACTCCGGGCCATGCTTGAGAGGCTCAAGGCGGCCATCAGGGATGGAGACCAGGACGCCATCCAGACCTTGATGGAACAGATCAGGGAGCGCTTGATGAATGAGTACCTTCACGGAAGGCTTCATATCAAGGAGAGAATGAACCCTCCCGGGCACGGCGGCCACTCCGGGCCGTGAACCTTCTCTATTTTCCTCCGTTCCCGTTCTTCCCACCCCTTGCATTCATACCCTTTTCTTGGAACCGAAAACTTTATAAAGTCTTGCACATATGTAATATTGAACTTACACATGCAGGAGGTTGAAACCATGAGAAAGATGTGGTTTGGAATTGGGCTGATGGCCCTGTTGATTGGAATGTCTCTGGGAGCGGTTTCGGCGTACATGGGAACCCCCGGGCCGAACCCATACGCATCCCAGACGACCGCCCCGATGGCGAACAGCACCCTTGATACTTACTACTCGGACCTGACCCAGGAGGAGATAGATGGACTGCTCTACATGCGCGAGGAGGAGAAGCTCGCACGGGACGTCTACCTAACGTTCTACGAGATGTACGGCCTTCAGATATTCTACAACATAGCCCAGAGCGAGCAGACGCACACCGACACAGTGCTCGCCTTGATAGAGAAGTACAACCTCACCGACCCGGCCAGCGATGAGATAGGGGTCTTCACCAACCCCGACCTGCAGGCCCTCTACGACCAGCTGATTGAGATGGGAAGCGGAAGCGTCGTCGATGCCCTCAAGGTCGGCGCGCTGATAGAGGAGACGGACATCGTTGACCTCCAGGAGAGGATAGCTCAGACCGACAACGATGACATCAGACAGGTTTACGAGAACCTCATGGCCGGCAGTGAGAACCACCTCAGGGCCTTTACGAGCCAGCTTGAGGCCTACGGCGTAACCTACGAGCCCCAGGTCGTAGGTGATGACTACTACCAGAGCGTTATCGGCACCGCAGCCAGCCACGGGCACGGCGGTCGCGGTATGGCAGCCGCCCGCGGACAGGCCGGCGGAATGCAGGAAGGCGGCATCATGGCGGGCATAACCAACACATTCAGGCACGCTTGGGCGTGGATGAACGGGCTTGCCCAGAGGATTGGGATGCCTATCTGAAGCCTTTCTTTTTCTCTTCACGAAGAGGAGGGGTGATTATGGAAGCTCAAGCCTGGCACTTCGTCGAGTTTGGGGAGTTTCCTGTCGAGGAAATCGATGTTGATGAGGTTATGGACGACGCGCTGAAACTTCTTGGGCGCGTGACAGTTGAGAGGTACGGCACGTCGCGCGGGACTGTTTTCAAGCTCGTTGATGAGTACGGGAACTACATCGGAAAGGTCGTTGGCGGCTGCCCCCTGGAGAAGCTCTCCATAGGGAGCGCCTACCAGACCCCGTTTGGGATAAAGGTGACGCTGGACTGCGGCGAAAGCGTTGTTGGTTGGCTCTACCTGGAGGGATGAAGATGCCGAGGGGATTCGGAGGTCCGATGATGGGGCCTGCCTTTGGAAGAAGGGGCTTCGGGTGGATGTGGTGGGGCTTTGGAATGTTCGCCCTCCTCCTGCTCTTCGCCCGCATCGCCTTCCTGCTGTTGCCCTTCCTGCTCCTTGGTGCAGTGATTCACGCCCTCCTGAAGCGCTGATTCGAAAGCTTTTTATTTCTCCCCACCAACTTATGCAAGAGTCTGCTGCCCTATGGAAGGTCAAGCGTGATGTGAGATGGTCGAGAGCATACAGGAGATAACAGTGATTGCAGAGGCCCTGAGTTCCCCCGTGAGAGTAAGGATACTCAAAATGCTCTGCGAAAAGGAATGGTACGTCTACGAGCTGGCCAAGGCCCTTGGCATTTCCCGCCAGCTGCTCTACCTCCACCTCAAAAAGCTCGAAAAGGCCAACCTCGTCGAGAGCGAGCTCCGCCTGGAGCCCAACGACCCCAGGGCGAAGAAGTACTACCGGGCAAAGCCCTTTAAGTTCGTCGTTGATAATGAGACTATAAAGAACCTTAAGGAGGTGTGATGATGCCCTACGCATCGGCCCCAAGCGGGTGGATAAGCATAACCCTCGGGCTCATCCTGATAGCAATAATGGTCTTCGCCTTTTACCAGATGAACAAAACCCTTGGGGAGCTCAAGCTTGAGCTCGCCCAGCTGAGGAACACACTGGAGGAGACCAAGAGACACACCGAGGAAGTCAAGAAAAAGCTTGAGGAAGTCTGAAATGCTGCCTCCAGGCAAAATCCCTCCGGAAAAGCTCAGAGAGCTGGTCTTTAACCACCTCGGGGCTAGGGGAGAGCGGGTTATAATCGGTGCGGACCTCGGCATAGACGCCGCGGCAATCGATTTTGGTTCTTCCGTTCTCGTGGCATCGACTGACCCGATAACCGGGGCCGAAAAGGGGATAGGCTTCTACGCGGTTCATGTCAACGCCAACGACGTTGCAACCTTTGGCGCAAGGCCGAAGTGGTTTCTGGTGAGCATACTCCTCCCGGAGAGAGCCGATGAAAGCCTTCTCACGGGGATAATGCGCGAGCTCCACGAGAGCGCATCAAAGCTTGGGGTTGCCATAGTCGGCGGCCACACCGAGGTGACCCCCGGACTGGAGAAGCCCATAGTCGTCGGGACGATGCTCGGTGAGGTTGAGCGGGAGAAGCTCGTAACCTCCAACGGGGCCAGGCCGGGGGATGCGGTTATCGTCACCAAGTGGGCCGGCCTTGAGGGGACGTCAATAATAGCGGGCGAGAGGAGCGGGGAGCTGGAGAAGGCCTTCGGAAGGGAGTTCGTGGAAAAAGCCAGGTCATTCATCGAGATGATAAGCGTCGTGGAGGATGCCCTCACCGCCAACGAGGTCGGCGTCCACGCCATGCACGACCCAACGGAGGGGGGCATAGCCAACGGCCTCCACGAGATGGCGGACGCGGCAGGTTTGGGCTTCCGCGTTTACAGGGAGAGAATCCCGGTGAGGGAAGAGACGCTTAAGATATGCCGGTTCTACGGCCTGGATCCGCTGGCGCTGATAAGCTCCGGGACGCTGATGATAGCCGCCCCCAGGGAGCGGGTTGGGGGGATCGTTGAAGCCCTGAGAAGGAAGGGCATAAACGCCTCGGTCATAGGCGAGTTCGTGGAAGACCTGGGCGTGAAGGTAATCGTCGAGGATGGAAAGGAGATGCCGCTGGAGCGGCCAGCGAGCGACGAGCTCTGGAAGGTTGTCTAAAGCTCCACGGCTATTCTCAGCCTTTCCTCTTCCTCAAGCTTCCGGAGTATCTCAAGGGCCGTCTTAGGATCGAGCCGAACGGTTCTGAGGTGCTCGTAGGCTTTTCTTATCTCATCCCTCTGATAGCCGGACGATGCCTTCTCCATGTACAGCAGAACCGCGAGGAGAACGCCCTTGATGCTCTTCTCCGGCAGGGGCAGGAGCTTCCACCCGTCCTCGTAGACGTAGACTGCCCGGGGTGTTTCGTCTCCGCGGAGTTCGGCAACGGGGAGCGTCGTGGAACCCTCGCGGGAAGTCAGATACTCGATGAGAGTTTTTTCCGAATAGCCCTCCCTCTTCAGCCTCTCAAAGCTCAGCTCCAGCGCCTTAAGCAGGGAGGCGAGCCTCTCAATGTCATTTATCCTCGACTTGGCGAGCAGGGAGAGCTTAATAACGACCCGCTCAAGGGAATCCTCCTCGATGTTGGCGGTCATTAAAACCCTGTCCCAGAGGCGGGAGCCTTCCTCAAAGGCCTTGACCGCTATCCAAACGGTGCCGTTCGTGAGAATTCCGTATCTCACGCCGGAGTTGAAGCAGTACCGGGCCAGCTGGCGAAGCGGCTCGTCCCTTTTCAGGATGTTCACGCCCATGTTCTTTGCCTCGACGTAGGCGAAGACCTTCCCATTCAGCATGAGGGCGTAGTCCGCCCTGCCGTCCTCGGTTCTGGCCTCCGGTCGAACCTCTTCCGGGTTGTTCCAGTCCCAGCCGAGGGCTTGAAATATCTCACCGATGAGATGCTGCTTCACCGCCTCCTCGTTCTTGGTGTAGAGGTCCCTGTGAGCGCGCACCTTCCTGAGAACGTTGACCACCGCTTCCCTGAGTTCGTCCATGCCCATACCCCCAGCACGTAGGTTCTGCCCCAGGCAACCTAAAAGCTTTTGGGGTTGGTCGAGTAGTATCGCCCGGTGGAGAACATGTGCCGGATACTCTTTGCAACCGGGGAGGGCAAGGACGTCGCCCCCCTCTTGGATGCGTTGGTCAAGGCGTCCGAAAACGATCCTTACAAGGAAAAGCGCGGGAAGGGCAGGCAACATCGCGACGGCTGGGGCTACGTGCTGCTCAAGGACGGAAGCGTGAGACACTACAGGTCAATGAAGCCAGTCTTTGGGGACACCGAGGCGGTGGAGTCGCTCAGGAATGAGCTGGAGGGCTTCGTAACGCTCATGGTGCACGCCAGGGCGGCATCCCAGGGCATCAAGAGCCTGTTCAATGTCCAGCCCTTCGCCTTCTCCTCAAGGCACGGCTTTACCTTCTGGATCATGCACAACGGCGACCTCGACAAGTCCAGAATCATAGGACTGGCGGACCTGGACGGGAAGGAGCTGGAAAACGCATCCGACACCTACGCCTTCGCAACCTACCTGTGCAGAAAGCTTCAGAACCCGAGCCTCAGCAACCTGCTCGTCCACTACAGAACCATCGAAGAGACCACGAAGTCCCTCTTCAACACGGTGACCCTCTTCCACAGGTCTGCGGGAGATTTCATGGCCTTCATCACAGCGAGGATGAGCGACGAATACATGGAGAATCCCCTGAACTACGACTACGGCAAGCTCCTGGTTTTGAAGAAGGAAAAACTCTTCGCGGTTGTTTCATCAACCCTGGAGCTCTACCATCCGGAGGAATACGAGGTGGCACCGAACGAAACCGCGTTCTGTGTGCGCATCCGTGGGGATGCCTTTGAAGTCGAGACGGTTCACCTGTGAAACGTTAATATATGATGCCTTCATATTTTTATTTTGGGTGGTGGGATGGACACGAACGCCCCGATTAAGGTTTACATGACCAGAAAGCTCATCGGCGTTGAGCCGGACGATACCATACAGCGGGCCTGTGAGGTCATGGTGGAGTTTGACATCGGATCTCTTGTCGTCGTTGAGAAGGGCAGGGTCGTCGGCTTCTTCACAAAGAGCGACATAATAAGGCGCGTCGTCATTCCCGGACTTCCGAACACGACTCCCGTGAGGAAGATAATGAGCGGGGCGCTGATAACGGTCGACTCAAATACCCCCCTCAGGGAAGTCCTGGACCTGATGGCAAAGAAGGGCATCAAACACATGCTCATCGAGGAGGACGGCGAGATAGTCGGGATATTCAGCCTGAGCGACCTCCTAACGGCAAGCAGGAGGAGGCTTGAAACGGCCATAGCGGCAGAGTGATGGCCATGATAAGGATAGCCCACATAAGCGACACCCACATAACGGGTGAGAGCGCCTACAAGGGGTACGCCTACGACCTCATAGTCAACGAAATAAACCGGGGAGATTTCGACTTCGTCATCCACACCGGCGACGTGACGAACAACGGTCTCCGCGAGGAGTACGAGAGGGCCGCCTACGAACTCAGAAAAATTCAGAAGCCGCTGGTTGTTATTCCCGGCAACCACGACGTCAGGAACGTTGGATACACGCTCTTTGAGAGGTTCATCGGATCGCTGAACGGCGTCTTTGAGTTCAAGGACGGCGTCGTGGTATGGGTGGACTCCACGATTCCTGACCTGAGCGACGGTCGCGTTGGCGGTCACAAGTTCAGATGGCTCAAGAAAAAACTGGAGGAGTACTCGGACAGGAAGTTTAAGATAGTCGCCGCCCACCACCACCTCGTGCCGCTCCCGGACACCGGGAGGGAAAGGAACGTGCTCTTCAACGCCGGCGACGTTCTCGACCTGCTTCTCAGGCACGGGGTCAGCCTCTACACCTGCGGCCACAAGCACGTGCCCAACGTCTACCGCATCGAGGATATGGTGGTGGACAACGCCGGCTGTACCTCGTGCAGGAAAACGCGCAAGGGCGACGTCAACAGCTACAACGTTATAACTCTCCGCGATGATGGGAGAATAGAGGTGAGGATAAAGCGCGTTACGGGGGAGCAGATAATCAAGGAGCATAGGCCCGTGAGGCCAAAGCTTTTCGTTCCCCGCGGCAGGAGGCTCCTCAGAATAGTTCAGGTGAGCGAGAGCAACGTCTCGGACAGGATGTACTTCAGGAGGAAGGTTCTGGAGAACGCCATCAGGACGATAAACGAGAAGCTCAGGCCGGACATAGTGGTTCACTGCGGCGACGTCGTCGACATGGGCATAGAGCGCTACTACGAGAAGGCCTACGAGTTCTATGAGAGAATAAAGGCCGAAAAGCTCGTCGTTCCGGGCCACAACGACATAACCTACCTCGGCTACGACCTCTTCATGGAATACTTCGGTGAGCCCGAGATAAAGGAGCTGGGACGCTTCACGTTCATCCCGGTCATAAGCGCCCAGTACGAGACGCCGATAGGCGTCGTGGGAAGGATAGGCCAGAGAAACCTTGCGGAGCACCTCGGGGAGTACCGCGAGAACTTCACGGTCGTCGTCATGCACCACAACGTGGTTCCCATACCCAGGAGCAGGGAGGTCGGTTTCCTGGAGGACGCGGGCGACGTTCTCCGCGTCATCACCGGACGGGAGGCAAACCTCGTCCTGACCGGTCACGGGGGCAACTCGTTTGGAATCAAGGTTGAGAAAACGCCCATCGTTAACGCGGGCTCCATAAGCTGGGAGCTCCACAGAAACCCCTACGGGAACAGCTTCAACGTGATAGACGTCTACCGGGACATGGTGGTCGTCTTCGAGGTTCAGGCGACGTGGGGGAGCGGAAGGCTCGTCGGGATATGGAAAATAAAGGCCCCGTTCAGCCCCTCATCCTCTCCTCAACCCTCTCCATGAGCCTCTCCATTATGTCCTCCATTATTGCGTTGACCGTTTTCTCAAGCTCGACGTTGTTTATGACCGGGATTCCATGTTCCCTGGCCCTCTCAACGATGAACTCCTGTATCTCGATTATCGCGTCGAGGTGCTCCAGGTAGTAGTCGGCCGGCCTCTTGCTGTACCGCGCCCTCTCGTAGAACCTGGCCTCCAGGTCTTTCCTCCCGCCCACGGTTATCACGTACATGAAGCTGTTCTCCTTGAGCTCCACGTAGCCGGGGACGAGGTGAATGCCCTCGATTATTGCGTTGAAGCCCTCCTTGTAGGCCCTGTCGAGAACGGCCGCAACGCCAACCGAGACGTGCTCGACCTGATTTTTGAAGCCCTTTATGAGGGGGGACTCTCCCCTGCCCTGCGGCACCGCCTTCCATGCCAGGAAGGAGGAGGTGTGTATGTCCGGAAGGAGTTCCGGCGCGATTATCTTCCTCATAACCTCCCTTATCGTATCCGTTCCAATAACGCTCCTTATGCCGAGGCGGAAGGCCAGCTCGGTCGCTATCGTGGACTTGCCGACGCCGGTTGCACCCCCCAGGAGCATGGTTATGGGTATCTTGAGCCTCCGAAGCTGGCGCCAGAAGAGGTAGCGCTTCGCGGCCTTACTCAGCCCGTGATCGATGAGCTTTCTGTACGTCAGCGCCCTTATCTCCTCCGTGGTTACCAGCTTGCGTCTCTCCTCGCTGAGCTCCTTCTGAACCTCCGTCGCGATGATGTATGCCACACCAACCTCAACGCCTGCGAGGGTTATGGAGCGCGTCAGAATGCCCCGCGAAAATGGCAGGCGTATCTTTCTCTCGGGGTCGGTGACGATTATCATCGCCCTCCCCCCAGAATCGAACGTCCCAGCGCCAGAACCGCCTCCCTCAGGTCTTTGCCGTCCACGTTGACCGGCTCGTTGTCCAGATAGATGACCTCTATCCCCCTCTCCAGCGCCCATCTGGTGACGACGTCAACGGCGGCAGCCTTGAGTTCAACCGCAACCGCGTCTATCCCGCTGAAGGCTTCCAGATCACGCATGAGAGGGCCCCTCTTGGAGAGGTTGGCCGAGGCGCACACCACCTCCGCACCGAGCTTTTCGAGCCATTCGCCGGCCCTCGGAAGGGCATCGCCGGAGGTCATGACGAGGCCGAGCCTCTTTCCCGAAACGTCCCCGAGGGGCCTTGACCTCAGGGTGGTGAAATGGACGTCCGCGTCGGGATTGATTGACCTCACCGCCTTCTCCAGCGCCCTTAGATGTCCCTCGCTCGCGGAGTCGGCCATTGTAACGACGACTATGTCCGCGAGGCTCACCCTGAAGGGGCCGAAGTAGCCCCGTATAAAGTCCAGCTTTCCCTTCGCGCTGGTTATCAAGATGTATCCATCGGCGCGGTATGCTGGAAAGGTCGCCCCACTGCCCTCAAGGATGATGAGGTCGTTGGGAAGGCTCTCGGCGAGCCGTATCCCCTCGTCTATCACGTCGAAGAAAGAAAAGCCCGCCATGCCTCCCCCGCAGCGGCGGCAGCCTATGGTTGTCACGCGCGAGGTGAGTGCATCCTCGAAGTGATCAGATGCGGCGTGCTTCCCGCTTTCGGCGAGCCTGAGAAGGAACTCGGGCGTTATCTCAAACTTCTCTCCGTCTATCAGCTCCGGCTCTGCCGGACCCCCGCGTCCCATCGTCACTATCACCGGCCTCGCTATCTCCTTGAGGGTTCGCGCTATGAATCCGCTCACGGCCGTTTTTCCGACCCTCTTCCCCGTGCCTATGACCGCCAGACTGGGCTTCCTCGTTCTCTTGAGCCGGCGCGGTGTGAAGCGGAAATCCGCCCCCCTGTAGGGAACGCCGTGGAGCATGCACAGCGAGGCGATCCTGAATCTGTCCTCGTAATCGAGCACCGGCTCATCGCTTAAATCAACGACCTCGGTTATCTCGTTCTCAGCGAGGGCCCTTCTAAGGGATGAGAGGTAATCGCCGTCGAGGTACACGGCAACGCCGAGCTTCCGCTCCAGCTCGCCAACGTCGCCAATCTTCTCGCTCCCGCCGAGAAAAACCGCACAGCAGACATCACCCAGCTTTCTCACCGCCCAGGCGGTAACGTCGGGGTAATGCTCGCCGTCAATCAGAACGAGCCTTCCCTTTCCCATAACACCACCGTTAACATCTAACACTTGGAGGATTTAACCTTTTGCCGGGACTTCGGAATGGGCACCCCTGAATTAGGCGCAGGGACGTACACCGCCGAAGGGGCCGCAGGAAGGGTTATAAACCCGGGAGGGGTAAAATAAATGGCAACCGCCTGGGGCGGTGCCTGAGATGGAGGTGTGTGGAAAATGGCTGAGATGATAGTTAAGTCCAAGGTTAAGGAGGCCGTCAAGGCCGTGGACCCCGAGATGAGGGTTAACCCGGAGTTCTACGAGGCCCTTGAGGCCGAGCTCAAGGCTCTCATCGAGAAAGCCGTCAAGAGGGCCAAGGACGAGGGCAAGAAGACCCTCTACCCGAGGCACGTCTGATTTCCCCTTCTTTTCCTTGTGCCGACATTTTTCTTTTGAGAACCCAGCCGCTCACGGCGATGGATTGTGGCCGATGCCCTTTTATCTTCCTCCACCTAATCCCTACGGTGGTATCATGGCGTTAAGAAAACTCGGCGATTCTGCATACCTCTACCCTGGAAGCCCCTCGACCCTCATCAGAGCGGTCGAAGGGGGCGCGGTCATCGTTGACCCCGGCCACGGGAGCGGGAGGCACAAGGACCTCAGGAGGGAAGCCAGAAAGCTCGGGCTTGAAATAAACGCCCAGCTTGCAACGCACGGTCACGCGGACCACATCGCGGTGGCACCCAGGATAGACGCACCCCTCTTCATGCACCGGTTCGAGTTCTCAGTTGCCGAGGGCCCGCTCAGCAGGGAACTCCTCACCTTCGGCTCGAAGGCACCGGAGGGGTTCCTCGTCTTCCAGTTTCAGGAGGAGGTCAAAGTCCACGCCGTCTTCGAGTGGGGCGACGAACCCTTCGGCCTGAGGGCCGTTAAGCTGAACGGCCATTCACCGGGAATGACGGGCTTTCTGGACGAGGAGAACGGCCTCATCTACGCAGGGGATGCGTTCTTCGGCGAGAGGGTAATAGAGGCGGTGGGACTGCCGTACCTGGTCGACCCAGACCTATTTAAAGCTTCAATTAAAGAATTGCAGAATTATGCAGAGAAAGACTTCCTGCTCATACCCTCCCACGGGAAGGCCGTGAAGGGCGAAGAGGCACTCGAACTGCTCGACTTCAATCTCAGACGGGTGGAGGAGACAGAAAACCTCATCCTAGAACTCCTCAAAAACCCAATGAGCATCGACGAGCTGGCCTTCAAAATCATGGGGCATTGCGGGGTCGAGGTGACACCTCAAAAACTCGCCCTCAACCTCGTGCCAGTCAGGGCGTTCATAGCGACGCTGTACAACCGTGAACTCATTGAGCCCGTGGTCGATAACGGACTTAAGTGGGTCGTGAGGGGTGGCAGCTTTGTGGTTGCCAACAGCAAAGATTAAAACTTTGTGATTAGCAACCACAAACTTTTCCCAAGAGTTTGTGGTTAACAACACCAAACACTTCACTCCTCGTCGGGATAACACAGGTAGCGGTAGGGGCAGAACCTGCAGGTGAAGTCGTTCCAGCCTTTCGGCGGCTTTCCTTTCTCGTACGCACGCTTAACGGAGTAGAAGTGCCTCAGCGTCTCTCGGAAGAGCTTGCCGTCGTAGGGAACCTCAAAAGCCTTGAAGTTCGGCCCCTTAACTATGGGGAAGCGGGAGAAGTCTATTTTGCTGATGACCCTCATCGGCTCCTCGTGGAGCTTGATGTAGTAGAGATAGCCGTACTCCGCCTCTGCCCAGCGGAGGTACACGTTGAGCTGTGCCAGGTGGTAGTCGTAGGGGTTCCGCGGGAGGCTCGTCTTCCCCTTGATTTCGATGGGGAAGTCCCGTATGGCATCCACCCTCCCGTGTATCTCGAAGCCCAGGCGGGGGGAGCGCAGAATCATGCGCTTCTCAAGCTCAAAGCCGAAGCGTTTCTGCAGAATCTCGCCGAGGACGTTGTGGGTGTTTATCCCCTGGTTGAGCCTCACCTTAACGAACTCGGGCCATCTCTCGGGATAGCCCTTGAGCCGGAAGTATATCCTCCTGGGACAGGTTAGGGCCTCGCTAGCGTAAAACTCTATGAGTTCCCCATCCTCGCCGTGACCGTTGTTGCTCATTGTTTTCCCTCCAGAGACGGGGCGGGTCATCGGCCCGCGAACCTCGCCGCCCCTGCGTCAGCTAATACCGACGTCATCACCCATCAGACTGGGCAAGGGTCGTCATCCGCTTGGAGAGTTAAGCCTGACCCACCATTTAAATCTTTGGGAAAGAAGACCGGAATGGAGGAAATAAAATCAGAGTATGGTGCCCTTCTTCCTCTTGAGCGAGTAGCTGAGGCCGTACGCGGGCCAGAGGCTCGGCGGTTGCTCGTAGTGATGCAGATTGCGGAGTATTTTCTCCGCGGCTTTCCTGTTCTTCGCCCTGACGCGCAGGACTCCGTCCTCAAGCTCGACGGTTCCGTTCGAGAGCCTGAGGGTGAGCTTCGAGCCGTTCACCTCTGGGCGGGCTTTCATCAAAAGCTGCCTGTAGTCCTCGTACGCCTCCCGACTCAGTTTCTGCTCAAGAAGGGCGGGTTTTTCACGTGGCTTAAACAGACGGGAAAACCAACTACTTGAGGGCTCATCATCCATACTCCTCATCGACCTCCGGAGGATTTCTCGCTTTAAATTCGTTCTCCAGGTTTTTAAGGCTTTCTCATCGCTTTTTGCCGAAATGACGGGAGAAGGCTTTTTAAAGTTTCCGGGTCGAGTAAGGCCGATGGGGAGGACGCAACTGATAAAGCCGCGCATCAGGGAGATACTCTCGAAGGATCTTCCGGGGGAGCTAGTTGGAATTCTCCCAAAGCACTGGGTTCGGATAGGCGACGTCCTGATTCTGCCGCTCAGGCCCGAACTTGAACCCTACAAGGGCAGAATAGCCGAGGTCTACGCGGAAGTTCTAGGCGTCAAGACGGTCCTGAGAAAGGGCCGCATAGGCGGCGAGTTCCGCGAGACGAACTACGAGGTTCTCTACGGAGGCGACACGGTGACGGTTCACGTTGAGAACGGGATAAGGTACAAGCTGGACGCGGCAAAGGTAATGTTCTCCCCTGCGAACGTTAAGGAGCGCGTTAGAATGGCGAAGGTCGCCAAACCAGGCGAGCTGGTCGTGGACATGTTCGCTGGAATCGGGCACCTCAGCCTCCCCATGGCCGTCCACGGAAAGGCTAGGGTCATTGCGATAGAAAAGAGCCCGTACACATTCCAGTTCCTCGTCGAAAACATCGAGCTGAACAGGGTTCAGGACAGGATGACGGCTTACAACATCGACAACCGGGATTTCCCCGGGGAGAACATAGCCGACCGCGTTCTGATGGGCTACGTCGTAACGACCCACGAGTTCATACCAAAGGCGCTGAGCATAGCGAAGGATGAGGCGGTAATCCACTACCACAACACCGTGCCCGAGAGGCTGATGCCGGAAGAACCCTTCAAAACGTTTCAGAGAATCGCAAGGGAGCACGGCTACGAGGCCGAGAAGCTCAACGAGCTGGTCATCAAGCGCTACGCCCCCGGGGTCTGGCACGTCGTCGTTGACGTGAGGGTGTTCAAGCGTTAGGCTTTTAAGAATAATCAGAATTAGTATAATGGTGGTTATACTAATGGCCATTATAGAAAGGCCCGAACTAGACGTTGCCCTCAAAGCGAAGTGGTTGCTCCTCTACGGGCGCAGGAAGACTGGAAAGACGTTCTACGTCCGCGAGAAGAGTAAGTACGCGAGGTATTTCATCGTTACGAGGGGCTCGGAGCTCATTGACGTGGGGAACGGGGAGAGAATGACCCTTAACGAATTCATGAAGTTTCTCCCGCTCCTTCTCCAAACCGGCCGGATAGTCATCGACGAGTTTCACCGCCTTGGGGAGCCGTTCTTCTCGCTTCTTCAGGGCCTGTCGGGAAAGGGTGAGCTCACCCTCATAACCTCGACGAGACACTACTTCAAGAGGTTCCTCGGGGAGAGCAGTCCGCTGCTGGGCCTCTTCCACGCCCATGAGGTTGGTCTTGTCAGGCCCTCGGACGCCCTGAGCTTCGTTCGCTCCCTTGGTTTTGAAGGCAAATCCCTTGTCGAACTCGCCGTTCTCGTTCAGGAACCGTGGCTTGCGCCGACGGTGGAATCCTACGGCGTTGAAACCTTTGATGTCATCGGCACTGTTCTCAAGGACTACGTCCCCGGCCTCGTGGGTGAGATATTTACCGAGGAGGAGCGCGAGCTTACCAAGAGGTACTGGGCGATTCTTGAGGCCGTTGCTGATGGGAAGGTAAGCACCGGGGAAATCGCGGGTGAGCTATCCTCCAGGGGTTTGATGGAGAACGCTTTCCCCGGGGCCGTTGCGCCATACCTTGAAACCCTCGTGGGAATGGGGTTGCTTGAGAGACTCCCGGTTTCCGGAAAGAGGCGGAAGGTCTACCGCTACCGCCACGTATCACCCCTCGTGGACTTCGCGTACTACCTGAACGCAAAATACGGTTTCTTCGAGACGGGTCTTCCACAGAAAACCGTCCGCAGATTGCTGGAGGAAACACTGCCCCGCTACGTTGAGGTGTTCTTTGAACGGCTCCTCGCCCAGCACTACGGCCTTCAGCCTGTCAGGATTGAGAAGCCGGAGCTTGAGCTTGACGTTGCCCTCGTGAAGAACAGGAGGTTCTATCTGGTCGCCGAGGTCAAGTGGAAGGAGAAGCTCAGGGAGTGGGACATTAGAAAGGCCGAAAACAAGTTTGAGAGCGCGGGGGCTGAGGTTAACCTCCTCATCGTCCCGGACAAGAGCGTCCTCCCGAGGGAGCCCGAGAACGCGAGGGTCTTTGACTGGATGGACGCCTTAGCGCTCACCCCATAGTGGCTCCCAATCGTCGCAGATGAAGTTCATGTGGACGGTCTTCACCTGCTTCCTGCACATCCCGTAGGTCAGAAAGTAGGAGTCAATCGGCCCGAACCAGCGGCAGTTCTTGCAGGCCTTGAGCTTCTCGTCCATGTTGCCCACCGGAGGGAATAAGAAGAGGGAGAGAAAACCTTCAAACTCCAGCCCCGATGTCCTCCGCGATGTCCGGGAGGTCGAGGGCCATGAGCTTGGCCTTGGTCGGGATTCCGTCCCTGCTCCAGCCGCGGGCCTGGTAGTACTCGTCGAGCATTCTGTCGAGCTCCCACGGCGGGACGTGGAGGCCCTTGCTGACGCCCTCCGGAATCGGCTCCCACATGACCCTGTACGGCAGGGTGTCGTCCTTTCTGCTGAAGCCCTCGCGGGCGTTGAAGGCCCTGGCGATGTTCATTATCCTCTCGCCGATGACCATCAGCTCGGCCTCGCCTACATTCATGCCTGTGACGGCTTCGACGAGCGGCGGGAAGCCTTCGAGGAAGTACATGTGCCTTGAGAACTTACAGACGCCGGTGGCGTCGTAGACCGCCATGAGGTTCTCGTGGAAGGCTATCTCGAATCCCTTATTCTCGCCCCTAGTCCTGTCGACGCCGTCGAACTTCCACCACCTGCCGACCAGCTCGGTTCCGTAGGCGCCGCTGGTGAGGTGGTCGGCACCGCGGACGTTCACGGCGAAGGCGAGCGCCATTCCCTTTATGCCGCGGACGTCGTAGGCCGGCGGCTCCATCCCCTTAACGTGCATGGCGAACTTCCAGCTGTCCTTTCCAAGCCTCTCGCTGGCCCTCTTGACACCGTCGGCGAGGAGCTTTCCGAGGTTGCCCTCGCGGTGGGCCATCTTCTTGAGGGCCTCGACCGCTGCTTCTCCATTGCCGAAGGTCAGCTCAAGGCCGTCCGCCTCCTCCTTGGTGAGAAGGCCCCTCTCGTAAGCCTCCATCGCCCAAGCGATGGTAACACCGGCGGAGATGGTGTCGAGGCCGAGCTCATCGGCGAGGTAGTTGAGGTACGCAACGGTTTCAAAGTCGTCGAGCTCAAGCACGCCGCCGAATGAGTAGAGGGTCTCGTACTCAGGACCGTCGGTCATGAAGGTGCCCCAGCGTTCGCTCTCGATTTTTATGTACTGGCTGCACGGCTTGTTGCACATCGGGCACGGCTTCCTTCCCGCACGGTACTTCGGCGCCCAGAAGTACGGGTCGATTCCGATGTGCTCCCTGCCCTCCTCCTTGGCCTTCTCGTAGGCCTTCTTGAAGAAGCCCATCTGCCAGTTCCTGACTGGGAAGGTACCGCGCTCGCGGTTCATCCAGTCGAGGAACTCGCCGCTTCCGTAGTCCATGTCCGCCTTGGTGGCCGGGTGGTCCTTAAAGACCCTTGCCCACTCCTTAATCAGTTCGCGGAGCTTCTCCGGCTCGGCGATTGGTATCTTCTTGGTTCCCTTGACGAGGATTCCCTTGAGCTTCTTGCTTCCGAGGACGGCTCCGGGGCCGCCCCTGCCGGCCTGCCTATCGTCGGTCTCTATCGTCGCTATCCTGCTGAGGTTCTCACCGGCTGGGCCGATGAAAGCCGTAGCGAATCCGGGGTACTCCTCCTTAGCCTTCTTCCTGGCCTCGCCGGTGGTGAGGCCCCAGTATCCCTCGGCTGGGACTATCTTAACCTCGTCGTTCTCGATTACAACCATAACGGGCTCTTCGCTCTGGCCTTCGATTATCAGAACATCGTAGCCGGCCTTCTTGAGCTCCTCACCCATCTTGGCGCCGGCCATCGAGCGGCCGTAACCGCCGGTGAGCGGGCTCTTGAAATTGAACGCCGTCTTTGAACCGGTTCCAATTCCCGTGGCAACGAACAGGCCGGGAGTGATTATCATCTTGTTCTCAGGTCCGAGGGGGTCCGCTCCGGCTGGAACCTCGTCGTAGAGAAGTCTGGTACCGAAACCAACACCGCCGAGGTACTTCCTTGGAAACTCCTCCGGCAGGGGCTCCACCTTGACCTCGCGGGTCGTCAGGTTGACCCTCAGAATCTTGCCCCAGTAACCACCTTTCGCCTCCATATCAGAATCACCTCGAAAGATTTTCGGGTTGGAGGATATAAGGCCTTCGCAAAAGGAAGCGTTTCACTACTCATCCTAAGTTAAGTTCATCTGTTAACTTAATGTGTTCTTGAATGTCCTAGTGTGTGCCGGGACGTAAATTTGATTCCATCTTAAACTAAGATTATGCCTTTGGCTGACCTCCTTCCCGCCCTGAAGGGTGAGGGTTCCAACGAGGAACCCCCTAACCCAATGGCGGAGAAGTTTGGGGGGTTCTCACCAGAGCCCTTAATCCGATACTGGTCGTTCCTGAGGGGGATTACGAAGAGTTTTCTGCCGTTCTTTTCCCTGATGAATTTAGGTGGTTTGGGTTTGAACCATGCGGGGAGTTCTCCCCCCTTTTTCTTTTTGTTGAGGGAGAAGAAACTCCTCCAGCTTTCAGCATTCTTTCTGGCCAACTGCTGGACTGTTGAACTACCAATCCAGTTTTTGAACTCGTGATATGCCTCTTTTTCAGTTGTTGAGAAGTCTATTTTACCGAATTCCTTGAACTGTTTAAGCCTCTCGTAGTTGAGCCTGTTCCAGATTACTGCCGTAGCGTGGGCTAACTCAAAAAGGATTTTCTCCTGCTCCTTTGAGGGTTGGAGTTTTACCGTTACTGCCCGCTTCATTTCAAAGTATGGCATGGCTTTTGGGCTTTAAAAAAAGATTGCTTTCCTGTTTGAAGGCTAATTTATCAAACACAGTATCCCCTGAAGGGCGAGGCTTGGTGAAGAGAAATGTCATCGATATGTTTGGCGGATACATCACCCAGGGAACCCTTCGTCCTCTCTAAACATCCGGCTGACTTCATCCCTCCCGGAAGGGTGAAGCTTGAAAAAGAAAATGTCAGCTTTACGAAACTCCGCAGACTCTCGGAAAAGCTTGATTAAAGCTTATGCATTCAGATGGATTACTGCAAAACTTGCAATTTAAACGGAGAACTTTGCTCCTGCTAATACGCCAATCAGAAAGGCTTGCTGTGGTGCGGGGGCGGGGATTTGAACCCCGGAACCCCTACGGGACGGGACCCTCAATCCCGCGCCTTTGACCAGGCTCGGCAACCCCCGCGCCGCCAAAGTATAACCGCCAATCGCCCTTTATAAATTTTGTGGTTTCTTAAACTTGGAGGACTTTGAATTCCTTCTCCAGAATTTTGTAGACCCAGTGGTCCACGGACTCCGGATCGACTATCAGGACTATTCCTCCACCGTTTTTCAGTACATGGTCCTTCAGCGAGAGCAGAAACCTCAGGACTCCTGTGGGACCGTTTTGGAGGATTAGATATTCCACACCCTCGACGATTACAAATGTATCGGATTCGACCTCCTGGGTTATTATGTGGAGGATGGCCGCGAGCCGGGTTGGTGATATGGATTTGGAGTCTTCAACGTTGGAGAGCCAGATATACGGGACCCCCGCTTGCTTCCACTTTTGAGGAAACCTCGTGAGTGCAATGACTTTCTTCCCGGCAAGAGTTTTGAGAATCTTCTTAGCGGGAATCGGCTTCATGAGGTACGCTCCGGGAGGAAGGCTTGACTGGCCGTTGAGTACAACCGTGGGCTTTACCTTGAGCTCTATTTCCTCCTTCAAGCTTCGGAATACAATGGCTATTATGAGTATCCCCAGTGCACCCAGGGCATCATCGAGGATCTTCAGGACTTTCAGGGGAACAACATCGTTCATAACGTTCACAAAATAGCCACTCCAGAACACGAAGGCACCCATAAAAAACCTCTTGATGATTTTATCGTCGAAGATTCCTCCCAGGGATTTCCGGAGTGAGAAAGCTAGGTAGATGAGTCCTGATAGGGACAGGAAGGACACTATCTCGGCGCCTAACTTTATGTGCTCGTATCCAATCATCAACACCACATCATGATATACGTTTAAAGGCTTTTCGATGAAAGTCTGTTAGATGCTGGGTTGTTCCTGTCCCGCGGGGGCACCAAAAAATTTATAAAGCCACCTCCCGTCTATGGTTTCGGGTTGAGGGCCGGTAGCTCAGCATGGTTAGAGCGCGGGACTCTTAATCCCGTGGTCGGGGGTTCGAATCCCCCCCGGCCCGCCAGACCGCGTTTCTTCTCGACGCGTTCCGTTTGAGAAGGGATGCGTTTGAGCAACGTAAGGAGTTAGGAAAATGAGTTTTGAAAGCTTAGGCTTATCGGAGGCCACGTTAGTGGCCGTCAGGCAGAAGGGCTTCTCACAGCCTACAGACATTCAGAGGGAGGTAATCCCGCGCCTTCTATCGGGCGACGTCGATATAATCGGCCAGTCTCAGACCGGGACGGGAAAGACGGCTGCCTTTGCGCTCCCGATAATCGAGGCGATTGACCCGAAGATAAAAGCCGTTCAGGCGATAATCCTCACACCCACGAGGGAGCTTGCCCTTCAGGTGTCGGATGAAATCAAGAGCCTCCGCGGGAGGAAGAGGGTTTACGTTTACGCCGTCTACGGCGGCCAGCCGATAGGGCCGCAGATAAGGGCGCTTGAGCGGGGGACCCACGTCGTAGTCGGAACCCCTGGCAGAGTTCTCGACCACATAAGGCGCGGGACCCTCGACCTGAGCTCCGTAAAGTTCTTCATCCTCGATGAGGCCGACAGGATGCTCGATATGGGGTTCATAGACGACATAGAGGCGATTTTCAGGGAGACGCCGAGAAAGAAGCGTGTGCTGATGTTCTCCGCCACGATGCCGCCGGAGATAAAGAGGCTCGCGAGGCGCTACATGGGTGACTACGAGGTGGTAAGCGTCAGCAGCGACGAGCTTGTGCCCGAGATGGTTGATCAGGAGTACATAGAGGTCGTTCCAGCTAGGAAGTTCACGGTGCTGAAGAAGATACTCGACGGCGCCGGGGACTTCTACGGGATAGTCTTCTGCGCCACCAAGCGGGAAACCAGGGAGCTGAGCGAGAGGCTCAGGAGGGCCGGCTACAGCGCCGAGGCACTCAACGGCGACATGAGCCAGGCCGCCCGTGAGAGAACCTTCTGGCGCTTTAAGACCAAGCGAACGAGGATTCTCGTGGCAACCGATGTCGCCGCGCGCGGTTTGGACGTCCAGGATATAAACCACATCGTCAACTACTCCCTGCCCATGACGGCCGAGGACTACGTCCACAGGATAGGGAGAACCGGCAGGATGGGCAAGAAAGGAAGGGCGATAACCTTCATAATGCCCGGCGAGTTCAAGAGGCTGCGCTACATTGCCCAGGTTGCGGGAGTGGAGATAAGGAAATCCGAGCTCAGCGAGGAGATTCCGAAGGAGTACCGGGAGAGGTACGAGCGCGGCCCTTCAGATGGCTACAGAAGAAACGGAAGAAGAAACTCTCGCTACCCCAGGGACTCTCGGGCTGTTTCTTAGTTGGTAACTTTCGTAACTTCTGTTGATTTTTATTAGTTTCTGTTAGCATAAGGTTTAAATATTCCCACTTAGTATTCTCTAAGTGGTGGTTAGTATGTCTAAAGCAACTTTCGTCATCAGCGAGGAAACCCTCGAAGAGTTCAAAAAACTCGCCAAGAAACGTTATGGAGACAAAAGAGGAGTTTTAAGCGTTGCAATTGAAGAAGCAATCAAGGATTGGATTAAAAAAACAAAAAAGGAGCTGGAAAATGCCGAGTGAAACCATCAAACTCACCGCCAAATTCAAGCTGAAAGAAACACCCGAAGGATTAGACGACCTTTTCTCTACTTATCGTGAAATCGTGAACTTTCTCATCACACACGCTTTTGAGAACAATGTTACCAGCTTTTACCGGCTGAAGAAGGAGACCTACAAGGGCTTACGCAGGGAGTATTCAGAACTTCCGAGCCATTACATTTACACGGCCTGTCAGATGGCCATATCAATCTTCAAAAGCTTTAGGAAGCGGAAGAAGAAGGATAAGGCCAAGGGGAGACCAGTTTTTAAGAAGGAAGTCATTATGCTTGACGACCATCTATTCAAACTTGATTTAGAGAACAGAACTGTAAAACTCTCCACTTCCCAAGGCAGGTTTAGTTTGGAGTTTTATCCCGCCAAGTATCACGAGAAGTTCAAGGATTGGAAGATTGGCCAAGCGTGGTTGGTTAGAACGCCGAAGGGAGTCTTCCTAAACGTCGTCTTCTCGAAGGAAGTTGAGGTTAAAGAGCCTGATGCTTTTGTTGGAGTTGATTTGAACGAGAACAACGTAACCCTTGCCTTGCCAAACGGTGAATTCGTTCAAATCACCACCCACGAGCGGGAGATTAGGACTGGATACTTCGTGAAGAGACGGAAAATACAGCGGAAAATCAGGGCTGGAAAGAGGAGGAGAGAACTCCTCGAAAAATACGGACAGAGGGAGAGGAACAGGCTTAACGACCTTTACCACAAATTGGCGAACAAAATCGTTGAGCTGGCAGAGAAATACGGTGGTCTTGCTCTTGAGGATTTGACGGAAATCAGGGACTCAATTAGATATTCCGCCGAGATGAACGGCAGGCTTCATCGCTGGAGTTTTCGTAAACTCCAGTCAATCATCGAATACAAGGCTAAACTGAAGGGTGTTAGGGTTGTTTTTGTGAATCCTGCTCATACTTCCTCCCTGTGCCCGGTATGTGGGGGTAAGTTAAGCCCGAATGGGCACAGGGTTTTGAAGTGTTTGAATTGTGGGTTTGAGGCTGATAGAGATGTGGTTGGCTCTTGGAATATTTCGCTTAGAGCCTTGAAGATGTGGGGAGTTTCCGTTCCCCCCGAAAGCCCCACGATGAAGAAGGGAGTGGGGAAGGTTAGCCGTAACGACGTTTACGAACTTCACGCAAGTTACGGCTAACCAGAACGGCTATTCTAAGAACTCCCGAGGTAGATGGTGAGGATCAAGTCCTCGCCCTCTATCTTGACCTCTATCCAGACCGCGTCGCTCTTCTGAACGTAGCCTGCGAACTCCTGGTCTGAAAGCATCTGGGAGAGCAGCCATTCGGCGTACTCTTCATGGAAGAACGGGTGGTAGTAGTCGGCCAGGTTGTAGTAGGTAACCCCCCACGTCCAGCCGGCCTTGTATCCCTTCGGGAGCTTTCCGTCGGAGAGGCTTTTTAGTGATTCGTCTGCCTCCAGGCCAAAGCGGCTGTAGAGAAGGTTCATCATCGAGACGGCTAAATTCCTCGCGTCGGCATCGCCCATGATGTAATCCTGGTTGAGGAACTCCTCGCCGGTAACGACGCCGAGAACCTTTACGCTGGCTTTCTCCCCTCCCTGTGTTATCTCGTAGAGCGTGGCGTTGATTATCCTGCTCCCCTGCCGCTCCCAGTAGCGGTAGTAGGCACCCAAATCCATGGGCGGAAGGTGCTGGTCGAGAGCGAAGTACCAGCCGTTTATTTTTACCAGGGCCGTTGCATGCCCTAAATCCGTGAGGTTTATGGCCATTGCGTAGACCGGTGAGTAGTTCATGGCCAGAAGAAGGGCGTCCGTGAGGACGGTGTAGTCTGTGCATATCCCGGTTCTCCTCATTATCGTCTCGTAGGGTGTCTGAATCGTGTTGTTCTGCCCATCAACGACCTCTTGCCTTCCGTCGGGGTATATCACGACCTTGGCGAAGGGCTGTTTGGCCTTCTCCCAGTCGTAGCTCAGCCACTCCTCCTCCCAGGCCAGGACGTTCCAGGCGCTTTGGGTGAGGTCTTCACCCTTGAGCTCCTCCGCGAGGGGGGATATGACCTCAAGCTCTTCCCTGCCCAGCATGCAGGGGAGTGCGTCCCTGAGAATGTAGCGCCAGAGGATTCCCGGACAGCTGAGCTCGGCGTCCTGACCCGGCAGGGAGACCGTTGAGTTTTCCCACTTCACGAAGGGATTCGTCCAGGTCGTCGGGGGTGTGGTGGGATGAGAGGAGACCTCCGGAGTCTGTCCCGGGCTGGAGATTCCCCTTTCACCTGCACCGTTCAACGGGGCAATGCAGCCGGATGAGAGAAGCATTAACACCAGGAGGGCCGATAGGATGTGTATCCGCATACTCAAAAATAGGGTGCGGGATTTATAAAGTTGGGCTGTACCCCCGGGGAGCGAAGGGGACTCACGGCTCGCCGAGCGCTCATCCCCCGCGGTTTCCCGGGGGCGTTGTGGGTTCTCCCTCAGGCCTTAAATCGTTAGCGGTTCACTATCGAGCTAACGCCCGCCGACGCGAGGACGAGAACCTCAAAGACTCTGTAAGCTTCCTCCACGCTCTTGGCCTCGAAGCGGATGGTCTTCCCGTCGAGTCTCTCCACGAAGGGCAGGAGCGCGGCCGTCTCGGCGTGGGCACTGTTGAGGAAGCGCAGTTTAACCTCGACCGGTGTTTCAGTCTTGAGGGGCCTAACCTCGTTCTTCTCAACGCGCCTGAGCGCTTCGAGGGCCCCTTCACGGAGGAGATCCCTTATGCCGTCCATCCCTGGGCTGATTGCAGAGTACCTGCCGAAGCTCTCCTTCAGGGGAACACCAGCTGCCCAGGGGAGGTGCTCCTTCACGTCGGTCTCTATCAGGGCCTTATCTCCAGCGACCATCGCGACAGGAACGTTCCACTCGCCGAGCAGGTAGGCGTTGAGGAGCGTCTCGCTGACTTCAACGCCGTTTATCTCAAGCCTGTCCACCGTCGCACCGCTGTAGGTGTGGTCGAACGTAGCGTGGCCGGTTCCGGCCTTGGCGTGGTAGCCGAGGAAGACGGCAAAATCCGAGCCTTTGGCGCCGGCCACCATGCTCATGGGCCGGGGAAAACCCCGTGCGAGCTTGACGTAGCTCGGCGTTTCGTCCACGAGGATGTTTACCATCGGCCCGTGGCTGTCGGCTATGACAATCCTGTCCACCCCGTTCTCGTGCAGGGTCTCGGCGACGACCCTGACCACCTCGGTCGCTATCTTCCTCGCCTCCCCGTAGAGCGCACCCTTCACGAAGAGGTGCTCCCTGCTGACTATGTGCGGCAAGCCCTCAAGATCGAGGGATATGAAGGCACGCATCGACATCACCACGACAAAAATCGAAGCGATAAAAGATAAATCTTGTGGTGGGCTTTATAACCTTGGGGAATATGCGGCGTGAGATTCAATGATTCCCGCTCATGAAAAGGGTTATATATGCCTTCTTTGATAGAATAAAGTGGTGATAGGTATGCAAATTGTCGAACTCGACATTAAATTGCCCTACGAAGGAAGGGGAAAGATTTTGAGCCGTCTGTATGAAAAGGTTAGGGGCAAGATTCGGGACATACACTTCTTCCCGCCGACTCTGGATGGTATTAGTGAGATAAGGATGGAGATTGAAGCGGAGAACGGTAAAAAGCTCGTTAGGGATCTCAGGAATATCGCGGGGGACGGAAAGGTTTTGTTTAAAGTCCAGGTCCTAAGTGAGGTTTGATTCTTCCAAATTTTACCATTTGGGCACTGCCTAGCGTTTCCTGCATGCGGCGGCTACGAGCACAAACACCAGGACCACTAGAACGATTGTAAAGGATATTGCCTCTTGAGTCCGGTACCATTCTTTGTGGGCTATCTTGCTATACTTGATGGGTGGAGTCAACACTCTCACTCCGTCATTTGAAACCTGGAAAAGGGGCAGTTCCTCAATGCGTCCCTTCTTGTAAAGGTATAGAGAAACATTTAGTGGTTTTTGAGGGCGTTCCTTATCGGGATGTAGAACGATTACTGGTACCCCTGAATGATAGTTGGTGTTGGGTTGTATCCACATGCTGTCATTGGCAAAACCAACTCCAATACTTGGGGGAACTATCAAAAGGCCATCGTCAAGGGGTATAGCGCAGGAGAGATTGACCGGTTCAAACTTTGTCTCCAGTTCTCCCAGGGCGATTTTATAGCGGGACGGGGAAAAGAGTACGTACTCCCCGGTGATCACCGGGCGAAGACATGCTTTGTTTAGCAGGGTTCCGGGATGGAAGGGAAGGTCAGTTATGTTGACCCGGTTCTCCAAGGTTACGTCGTCTCCGGAGGTGATAAGTTTAACCGAGCCGTCTATTTTATAAAGGACCCGTGTTCCATTTGGTTCCTCGAAGAGCAGGATGTACGGCATTGAAATATTTATGCCATCAAGCCATGGCACCTCCCCGAGCTTCTGGATCGTCCCCTCGCGGTAGCGGAGTATGAGGAGGGTGTCGGCAACAGGGGGTTCTTTTACAGGGGACTCGACGTGGGCACTGGTGGGAATAAGGAGGTAGAGCCATCCTCCGTAAAAGACTAACGGAAAACGTTCATGCCCGGTAAACCCAGTAAAATTAACGTAATAGACTCCACTCTGGTTAACGTAGAAGACGAAGTAACTCCAGGGCGATACTGGTTTAAGGATTCCCCCTGAAAAATGGCCGGCTTCCTCGTAGTAGTCATAATCGACGCCAACGAGAACACCTTTTGAATCCGCATAGATGACGAAGGGCTGGAGTGAGATTCCCCAGGGATTGGAGCTAAGATTCTGTGCGGATGCCAGCGGGAGAATTGAAAAGATGAACATGAGGATGAAGGTACTGAGGAGCCTGGCTTTAAACATAGTTGCACACCCTGTTGAGATATTCAAGTACCCTGACATCCGTTTCAATATAACCTTTTCTCTTCAAATTTTGTACACTATATAAAGTAGTATACAAAACCTGCAAAGTGCTAACCCTTTATCTCCCTATTGAGCTCCTCCAGCTTTTCTCTGGCCTTTTCAAGCGAACCCGCCTTCTCAATCGCCGTCCCTGTGACGATTATATCCGCCCCTGCCTCGACGGCCATTTTCGCCTGCTTCCCGGTTCTGATGCCGCCGCCGACGATGAGCGGGACGTCTATGACCTTTCTAACGAGGGAAATCATCTCCGGCGGAACGGGCTCCCTCGCCCCGCTCCCCGCCTCCAGGTATACGAGACGCATCCCCAAGTACTGACCGGCCAGGGCGTAGGCGGCCGCAATCTTCGGCTTGTGCCTTGGAATGGGCTTCGCGTCGCCAATCCAGCCGACCGTTTCGCCGGGTTCGATGATTAAGTATGCCATCGGAATCGGTTCTATTCCATAGCGCTTGACGGTAAAGGCCCCCAAAGCCTGCGAGCCGGTTATGAAGAAGGGATTGGTGGAGTTGAGCAGGCTCATGAAGAATATCGCGTCGGCGTACCTGCTTATCCCGCCGTGGGAACCGGGAAAGAGTATCGTTGGAAGGTTCGAGTTTTCCTTTATTGCCCTTACGACACCATCCAGAACGTCACCCTCGGCCCCGGTGGAGCCGCCTATCATCACCGCATCAACGCCGACTTCCTCGCTCATCCTCGCTATCTCTCCTGCGGTATCGGGGGTAACGTCGTCGGGATCGATGAGAACGAAGTGGAGCTTTTCTCTTTTGAGATTTTCATGAATGTATGACTCAATTCTCCCCAGTTTGAGCTTCATTTTCCTCACCGAATTCTATAGCTTCCCTCTCGCTTTTAACCCTTTTCCATTTCAGGCCCAGTCCTTTGAGGATTCCGGTGAGGAGGGCGTCCGGTTCCTCATCGAATCTGTAGAGGTTTGCCTTTACCCTAACGTCGCCCGCACCGAAGCCTTCCACCGGCTCACCGTGCCTGGATACCTCAACCGAGAGCTTCTCCTCAAGCCTTTCCTCGCTTGGAATCATGTACGCCCTCAGGAGTTTTGCGTCCTTCAGAAGGAAATCTATGTGCCAGTGGAGCTTTTTGTCTCTCCTGAAGTGCCTGGCGACCCTTTTCTCAAGGGAGTTCATCGCCGAGCCAACGTAGACGTAGTATCCTCCCTGCAGGAAGAACAGGCGTCCCTTTGTGGCTATTTTCCTCCCATCGGGCAGATGGATGACAAGGAAGTACGCGCCCCTCATGGGAATCACTCCCACTCAGAGTTTATAAACCCTCAAGCCTAACCCCCATAGGTGTGGAGAATGGAGGAAAAGAAAAAGAAGCGCCCCGTTGATGAATTTGCCTGGCAGGAATACGACAGGGGGGAGTTTGAGGAGCGTTTCCCTGCCCTGGCGAGGGAGCTGGAGGAGGATGGGGTCCCGATAGACGCTTACAGAACCGACGAGAAGAAGGCCATCGATGAGGAAGCGCGGGATTTCTCCGGATACAACCCCACCGTCATAGACTTTCTGAGGAGATGCGAGACCGACGACGAGGCGCTTGAGATAATAAACTGGATGGAGGATCGAGGGGAAATAACCCACGAAATGGCCAAGGAGCTGAGGATAACGCTCGTAAAAAAGGGAGTCAGGGCTTTCGGCTCCAAGAAGGAGTGGGGATGGTACGAGAGGCACCGCGCGAGATGAAAAGCTTTTTAGTGCATCCCCCTCATTTTCATCGATGACGCTTAAGCTGAACCCCGAGGCCAAAGCGATTTACAGGGCAATCCGTGGAGAAATACAGAAACGGTTAGTTCTTCCTGGGAGCGCCTCCATCCTTGAGAGGTTTGAACCTACCGCAGATGTGGAGGAGATTCTCCGCAGGCAGGATTACTTCCGGGAAAACTTTCCAAAAATCCGCCCTGAGATGAGGGAGCATATCTCCAGAGTCAAGCCGGTAAGATTCCGCCGCGATTACCTCCACGACAGGATTCTCATAGTTGACGAAAGCGAGGTCGAGAGGGCCGAGAGTTTGGGGCTCTGTGAGGTTTCTACGAGCATTGAGGATGCCGAGGGATACCCCGTTGTCCTCAGCACCGTCGGCTACGGCATCGACGTTGAACTCACACCGTCGCAGATAGCTCCGGAGCTTTACATAATGCCCCTATGGGAGAACAGGGAGACGCTTAGGGCCCTGGCCAGAATCGGCGAGCTGAGGGGGGAACGGGGCGTCGCTTCGGAGATTCTCGGGGAGCTGAACGAACTTGGGGAGGTCATGGCAAAGCGGAAGCTCCTCGATGGGCTGGAGGAGCTGATAGCCGAGAAGGAGCGCGAGCTTAACGAGAACATATCCGAGAAGCTTGAGAAGTTCAGCCTGACGCTGAGCGGGAAGGAGCTGCTCGACTTCCTCGGAGAACTCAAGGCCGGGAACTACGAGGCGATATTCAGGCACTTCGGTGAGGTAGAGGGTGAGATTCTCGATTTAATAAACGAGGCCGAGAACGAGCTGAGCGAAAAGCTGGGCGTTGCGGTTGAACTTTTCTCCCGGGAGGAGTTGTACCCGGTGACGGTTCCGCCGGAGAGAGTGGGGATGCTTCGGGAAGAACTCGAAAGGGAGCTTAAGATTGAGCTGTACCTCAGAAGCAGGGAGGTGCTTGAAAAAGTCATGCCCCTGCTTCCAAAGCTCAGGGAGGAACTGGGGTGGGTTCACGAGCTGGATTTCCTGCTGGCGGTGAGGGATTTTACGGAAGGATTTTCTTTTCCGGAGCTCTGGAGCGGTGGAATGGCGTTCGTCAGCGGACGGCACCTCTTCATAGAAAACCCCCAGCCTGTCAGCTACGCCGTAGGGAAAACACCCGACGGATTCTCGGTGCCCGGTGCCGGGGAGATTCACGGCGAGGGAATCGTCATCCTCACCGGCGCCAACAGCGGTGGAAAGACAAGTCTTCTGGAGCTGATGACCCAGATAGCGGTTCTCGCCCACATGGGATTCCCGGTTCCGGCGGAAAAGGCATGGATTGAGCCCCTCAATGAGCTGTTCTTCTTCAGGCGAAAGAGGAGCGCCTACGGCGCCGGTGCCTTCGAGACGGCGTTAAGGTCATTCGTGAGGGCACTCAAAGGCTCCGGTAGAAAGCTCATCCTCATAGATGAGTTCGAGGCCATAACCGAGCCGGGCGCGGCCCTCAAGATAATCGGCGAACTTTTGAAGATTGCCCATGAGAAGGGCTTCTACGTTGTCATAGTGTCGCACCTCGGAGGGGACCTCAGGAAGAATCTCCCCTTCGCGAGGGTCGATGGAATCGAGGCGAAGGGACTGGACGAGAAGCTCAACCTTATCGTTGACAGACAGCCAGTATTTGGAAAACTGGGCAGAAGCACACCGGAGCTCATCGTTGAAAGCCTCGCAAGAAAGAAACGCGGAAGGGAGAAGGAGATCTTCGAGAGGGTTCTGCGAGCCTTCAGGGCGGATGTGTAGGTCCCTGTGTAGGTAGTTACTACATCTTTTTGGCGTTAAGTTCTTACTTCAATTAATTAGAAAAGCTTAAGTAAGGAGAAAGCGGTTTTAATGATGGGTGGTCATGATGGATGGAAAAACGGGCATCGTAGCGTCCCCTGTGATAGCGTTCATCCTAACATTACTCCCCGCGGTTACCATCGGACCGCTGGCGGGTGCCGTTGGGGGAGTTCTGGGAGTTGTTGTGGGCATCATGGTGGCCAAAGGATCCATCAAAGAGGAAAAGATTCCCAAGGATATCGAGAGGTACCGGAGAGAAATTGAGCATCAGATCGACATCATAAGTGAAATCATCGATAGGCTTGCGGAGGGTGACCTCTCGGTTGAGGACAAGGCCCTTGACGGTCACTTGAAGAGGATTAGAGATGCCATAGAGAAGATGCGTAAGAACCTCAGGAACATTGTGATTGAAATCCACGATGCTACTGACGTCGTTCAGGAGCGGAGCAAGCTGATACGGGAAAACGTCGACCAGATCAGCGAGGCCATTCAGCAGGTTGCGGAGGCCATCAACCAGGTTAGCATAGAAGCCCAGCGCGAGCAGGAGAACATCAACCACATGACCGAAACCATGCGCTACATCGATGAGATTGGAAAGGAAACCATAACGACAATGGAGGATTTTGAGAAGTCGATGAGTGATGTCGTTGCACTGGCCAGGGAAGGCGGCCAGAAGGGCGAGGAGGCCGTCGGCCAGATCGAGGAGATAAGGAACATGATGCTCATGATCGAGGAGACCGTCAAGGGCGTCGCTGAGATGGGTAAGAACATCGCCAACATCACCAACGTTATCACGGGCATTGCCGAGCAGACAAACCTCCTGGCGTTAAACGCGGCGATTGAAGCCGCCCGCGCCGGGGAGGCAGGAAAAGGCTTCGCGGTTGTCGCCGAGGAGATTAGGAACCTTGCGGAGGAGAGCAAGAACGCCGCCGACGACATACGCAACATCGTGAGCCAGATTATGGAGAAGATACAGGAGAGCGTTGAGGTCACTGGCAAGAGCGTGGAAACTGTCTCCAACTCAACCGAGGTCCTCAAGGAGAGCGTCTCGTACCTCACCCACATAGCCGAGCTCATGGCTGAGATGGAGGTCAAGGCCAACGAGCTCAAGAGCAAAGTGCTCGAAGAGGGCGAGAAGATAGACGAGGGCCTGCGCTTCCTGGAGAACCTTGCCGCCAGTGCAGAGGAGACCACCGCGGCGGCTGAAGAGGTCAGCGCCGCCGCAGAGGAGCAGACATCGGCGCTCGAAGAGGTCAGGGCGGCCATCACGGACTTCGAACGGGTCATCCAGGAGCTTGTGGACGTCGTCAACAAATTCAAGGTCTGATTTTTCTATCTTTTGTCCGCCTACATTTTTCTCCGGAATTCGCTTCTTGTTCCTGGGATGCTCAGGCACGTTCTTCGGGATGACTGGAATGCCCGGAGTACTGTAGGGCCACCGCTGGTGGCCGAAGTCAGCCCACCCAGCTCCGCTCCCTGTACCTTCCCCTGCTCTCGATTTCTTCTATCTTCGCCCTGATCTCCTCCGCCTTCTCCTCGCCCCTGACCTCGGAGTAGCCCTCCAGAACCGCCTCAAAGCCCCTCTCGAACCAGGTGTAGTGCGTGCTCTCCATGGCGCGCCTGAGCAGATGCAGGTCAACGCCCCTCGCCTCCAGGGTGGGGTCAAAGTCGGCCAAGCCAAAATCTATCAGGTAGACCCTCCCCTCCCTGAGTATCATGTTGCTGGTGGTCAGGTCGCCGTGCACTACCCCCGCCTCGTGGAGCCTTCCAACCTGCCTCCCAATCTCGCGGCAGAGTTTTAAGCGCTCCTCCATCGGCAGCCTCTCTAAAAGCTCCTTCAGGCGCTCGCCGTCTATGAACTCCATGGCTATCTTCATGTCCCTTGTATCAACCTCATAGACGTAGGGGCAGTTCACACCGAACTCCTTCGCCCTGTGGAGGACCCTGGCTTCCCTAACCGTTCTCTCCTTTCTCAACCGTTCGTCTATCTCCCTTATGCGGTAGCGCTTTGGAATTCTGTGTTTGATGATTATCCTCTCTCCCGGGAGGAGTTCTGCCCCGAAGTACTCTCCAAACTCCCCCAGATATATCCTCGCCTCCGCGCCCTGCTTTATCATCCTCACCTCATCCACCCGTCCTCAGTTGTGCGTTGAGGTTTTAGCCCTTTCCTCCGGTTCCCGGCCACATCTTTGTCATTTTTTCAAAATCTTCCGCGTTAATTGAAATTTTTGACCCAAAAATTTATATGCAACGCTGACGAAGCGTTTCTGCAAAAAGCAATTCGATAGGAGGAATGTCAAATGGCACAGCTTAGCGGACAGCCGGTTGTTATTCTGCCTGAGGGGACTCAGAGGTACGTTGGTAGGGATGCGCAGAGGCTGAACATTCTTGCCGCGAGGATTATTGCTGAAACCGTTAGAACCACCCTCGGCCCGAAGGGTATGGATAAAATGCTCGTCGACAGCCTCGGTGACGTCGTTGTCACCAACGATGGAGCCACGATTCTCGACAGGATAGACCTCCAGCACCCGGCTGCGAAGATGATGGTTGAGGTTGCTAAGACTCAGGACAAGGAGGCGGGCGATGGAACCACTACTGCCGTCGTCATCGCTGGCGAGCTTCTCAGGAAGGCTGAGGAGCTCCTCGACCAGAACATCCACCCGAGCATCATCGTCAAGGGTTACACGATGGCCGCCGAGAAGGCCCAGGAAATACTCCAGGAGATCGCCATAGAGGTCACCCCTGACGACGAGGAGACCCTCATGAAGATAGCCATGACTTCAATCACCGGCAAGAACGCCGAGAGCCACAAGGAGCTCTTTGCGAAGCTCGCCGTTGACGCCGTCAGGCAGGTCGCCGAGAAGAAGGACGGAAAGTACGTCGTGGACATCGACAACATCAAGATCGAGAAGAAGGCCGGAGAGAGCGTTGAGGAGAGCGAGCTCGTCCGCGGCGTCGTCATCGACAAGGAGCGCGTCCACCCCAGGATGCCGAAGAGGATCGAGGGAGCTAAGATTGCGCTCATCAACGAGGCCCTTGAGGTCAAGAAGACCGAAACGGATGCCAAGATAAACATCACCAGCCCGGACCAGCTCATGAGCTTCCTTGAGCAGGAGGAGAAGATGCTCAAGGAGATGGTTGACCAGATTGCCGCCACCGGTGCGAACGTTCTCTTCGTCCAGAAGGGCATCGACGACCTTGCCCAGCACTACCTCGCCAAGTACGGCATCCTCGCCGTCAGGAGGGTTAAGAAGAGCGACATGGAGAAGCTCGCGAAAGCCACCGGCGCGAAGGTTGTTACCAACGTTAAGGACCTAACCCAGGACGACCTCGGCCACGCCGACCTCGTCGAGGAGCGCAAGATTGCCGGCGAGAGCATGATCTTCGTTGAGGGCTGCAAGAACCCGAAGGCCGTTACCATACTCATCCGCGGCGGCACCGAGCACGTCATCGACGAGGTTGAGCGCGCCCTTGAGGACGCCATCAAGGTCGTCAAGGACGTCATGGAGGACGGCTACGTCCTTCCGGCCGGTGGTGCCGGCGAGATAGAGCTCAGCATCAAGCTTGACGAGTACGCCAAGCAGGTCGGCGGCAAGGAGGCGCTTGCCATCGAGAACTTCGCCGACGCGCTCAAGATAATCCCGAAGACCCTCGCCGAGAACGCCGGTCTCGACACCGTTGAGATGCTCGTCAAGGTCATCAGCGAGCACAAGAACAAGGGCAGGGCCATAGGCATCGACGTCTTTGAGGGAGAGCCGGCAGACATGCTCGCCAAGGGCATCATCGAGCCGTTGAGGGTTAAGAAGCAGGCCATCAAGAGCGCCAGCGAGGCGGCAATAATGATCCTCAGAATCGACGATGTCATCGCCGCCAAGATAAGCAAGCCCGAAGGCGGCCAGGGCGGAGGAATGCCCGGCGGTATGGGCGGAATGGGCGGCATGGACATGGGCATGTGATATCCCTCCCTTCTCTTTCCTTATACTCAATCTTGTACCAAAAGGTTTTATTTGGCAATACCTCTCTTATTATGGGAGCGAGAACCTCAAGGAGGTGAGAGCATGGGGCTTGGTCTGTGGTTCAGAACCGGCCTGCTGATGGCCGCCCTGACGGGATTACTGATGGCCATCGGCTACGCCTTTGGAGGCCCCAGCGTAGCTTTCATGATGTTCCTGTTCTCGATGGTCTTCAACTTCATAACCTACTGGTACAGCGATAGAATCGTCCTGAGCTGGTACCGCGCGAGGATAGTTGACGAGTTCGAGGCCCCGGAGCTCTACGCCATAGTAAGAAAGCTCGCCGAGAACGCGGGCTTACCAATGCCGCGGGTGGCCATAATCCCCAGCGAGACGCCCAACGCGTTCGCCACAGGAAGGGATCCAAAGCACGCGGTCGTTGCCGTGACCACGGGGTTGCTCAGAATCCTCGACAGGGATGAGCTTGAGGGAGTGATAGGCCACGAGCTTACCCACATAAAGAACAGGGACATGCTCATCGGAACGTTCGCGGCAGCACTCGCCGGCGCCATCGTCCAGCTCGCCTACTGGGCCAGGTGGATAGCCATCTTCGGCGGCTTCGGCAGGGATGAGGACGACGCCGGCAACGTCCTGACCGCGATACTCATAGCCGTCCTCGCCCCGATAGCGGCGATGCTCATACAGGCGGCCGTGAGCAGGTCGAGGGAATTCCTGGCCGATGAGGGCGGTGCGAGGATAAGCGGCAAACCCTGGGCGCTCGCGAGCGCGCTGATGAAGATAGAGCGCGCCGTCAGCTACCGGCCGATGAGGGAAGGGAACCCTGCAACGGCGCACATGTTCATAGTGAACCCCTTCAGGGGCATGAGCATGGCGAGCCTCTTCTCCACCCACCCGCCGACGGAGAAGAGGATCGAGAGGCTCAGGAAGATGGCCGAGGAGATGGGCTACGCCCCGACCTTCTGACATTGTCTTTTCTCTTAAGCCTCGCCATTGGGGCGGGGAGGTTGTTCTCTCCATTTCTGCCCATCTTTTGAAGCGAACGAAAGGTTTGTAAAGGATTAGTTCGAACTTAACACATACGAAGGTGATAATCCGTGAAAATTTGGTTGTTCCTGAGAACCACCCTTATGATAGCCCTTCTAACCGGCCTCCTGATGGCCATGGGCTACCTCCTCGGCGGCGCCAGATGGATGACCTACATGTTCTGGTTCGCCGTTGGAATGAGCTTCCTCTCCTTCTGGTACAGCGACCGGCTCGTTGTCAAGATGATGAAGGCGAGAATAGTGAGCCGGGAGGAGGCACCTGAGCTCTACGATATAGTGGAAAAGCTCGGCAAAAAGGCCAACCTCCCGATGCCGAAGATAGCGATAATCGACGACCCAACGCCGAACGCATTCGCCACAGGCAGGAACGCAAAGCACGCCCTCGTTACAGTCACGACGGGCATTCTCGAACTCCTGGACAGGGACGAGCTTGAGGGTGTCCTGGGCCACGAGCTTACGCACGTGAGGAACCACGACATTCTGGTCGGAACGATAGCCGGCGCTCTCGCTGGGGCGGTTGTTTACATAGCCTACGTAACCAAGTACCTGGCCTTCTTCAAGGCCATCTTCGGCGACCTAAGCCTCGACCGCTTCATCTACGCCATCCTCATCGCCATAACCGCCCCGATAGCGGCCGTAATAATCCGCTCGGCGATAAGCAGGCGCAGGGAGTTCGCGGCGGATGAGGGCGGCGCGAGACTCAGCGGAAAACCCTGGGCCCTCGCGAGTGCCCTTCTCAAACTCGACGAGGCGGTTAAAAAGCTCCAGAAGGAGGCCGAGGTGAAGAAGAAAAAGCCCCTCGGCAACCCCGGGCTGGCACACCTCTTCATAGTGAACCACTTCGAGGGCGACCGCGTTTCGAGGCTCTTTGCAACCCACCCGCCGACCGAGCAGAGGATAGAGAACCTCCGCAGGGTCGCGAAGGACATGGGGGTTGAGTTCCGTTCTGGTTATCCGCTATTTTTGGAACTTGTGAACCAATCGTAGCGGATAACCTTCCACCCTCCCGTCTTCATTAGGGGGCTTTCGGGGGGAACGGGAACTCCCCACATCTTCAGGCTTTTCAGCAGTCCCCATTCGGGCTTAAAGACCCCACATACCGAAGACTGCCACACCACCCCAAAATAAAACCCAAGAATATTTAAAAATTACGGAAAACAAAAACCCACAAAAATTACAAAAGTTACGACTTATGGAACAGCCCTACTGAGCGATTCTCCCTTTCTATGGTCACATAACTGTTGAACTACATAATTACCGAATTCCTGAATCGACAAGCATTTAAACGTTAGCGCACATTTCTTAACGGTGATGAACGTGAAAGCTGTAAAGGCAACCCTTCTCTACGACGGCCTGGGGAACGTTCTGAAGGATGTCTACGTCGTTTTTGATAGAAACATCGTGGACGTAACGAAGGAAAGGCCGAAGGAAGCGGAGATAATAGCTGAAGGCGTCGTGACTCCTGCCTTCATAGACGGCCACAGCCACATAGGAATGGACAGGTATGGAGAACCCTACCAGGAGGGCGAGGCCAACGAACAGATGGACGCGGTTCTGCCGCTCGTCGATGCCCTCTACTCCATCTACATGGACGACAAGGCTTTCAGGCACTCCATCGAGTTCGGAGTGCTCTACTCCTCCGTCCTGCCGGGGAGCGGGAACATCATCGGCGGAAAGGCGGTCTTCATAAAGAACTACGGGCGCGACATAGAGGACGCATTCATCCAGTACGCGGGCGTTAAGGCGGCCTTCGGCTACAACCCGCGCTCAACGAAGGAGTGGAAGGGAACGAGGCCGAGCACGAGGATGGGCGCGATAGGGATTCTCCTCAACTGGCTGATTAAGACGCAGAAGACAATAGCCCTGCTGGAGAAAGGCAAGAAGGAGCCGGAGGAGGTCGAGCCTACCGTTGAGGCCCTCATTCCGGTTCTCAAGGGCGAGATCCCGCTCCGCGTCCACGTCCACAAGGAGGACGACATCGCGGCTCTGCTGATGATAAAGCGGAAGTTCGGGCTTAAGATAACAATCGAGCACGCCGGCGACGTCCACAGCAGGGAGACCTTCGAGAAGATTAAGGCCGAGGGCGTTCCGGTGATTTACGGCCCCTTCGACAGCCACCCTTACAAGGTGGAACTCAAGCACGAGGACTGGAAGAACGCCCGCTATCTGCTTGAGGTCAAGCCCCTCTTCGGACTCATGAGTGACCACCCGGTCACGCTCCAGGCGAACCTCTACCTCCAGCTCAGACACTTCATAAGGCTCGGCATGAGCAAGGCGGAGGCGATAAAGGTCATCACCCACAACAACGCGAAGATACTCGGCGTCGACGACAGGCTCGGGAGCATCGAAAATGGCAAGTGGGCTTCTCTGGTAGTCTGGAACGGAGACCCCTTCGGCATGGAGAACTACCCGACGCACGTCTTTGCCGAGGGCGAGCTTATTCACGAGGCGGACTGGTGACTTCAACCTTCCAGTTTTTCATACTTTTCTATAAGCTTTAAAACGACCTCGTACAGCTCGTCAATCCTCCGGAGGCCTTCGTTCACTATGTCGAGGTTCAATCTGTCATACTTGTGAACTATAGCGTTTCTCAGACCGTTATAAGTTCTAAGCAGGTTTGCATCTGCTTCGGAGATAATTCCCTCCTTCCTAAGCCGTTCGATGTTCGTGTAATCGTCCTCGACCGTCATGCCGAGGTCCTTAACAAGCATCGCAACGATGTCCATCGCTATATCCACGCAGAGCTGGAGGGAGTAGAGCAGTGCCCTCTGGGTAACCTCGTCCCGCATCTCATGGCTCTTTATGAACTCATACTCCTCTTCAAACCTCTCAAGCTTCTCTAAGTACCTTTGCCTTCTCACGGGCGCGCCTCCTCAGTTTTACTTTCTCCCTCACGCTCTCAAACTGGTTCTCCCTGATCCTGTGTTCCATATCCTTCCAGAGCTTCCGGAACCGGTAGAAGTACTCTGAAAGCTCAAGCTCGTCGCCGTACACAATCCTATGATTCCTGATGACATCAATCTGGACGTATAGCGGAAGCTCCTCGAAGACCTTAACGTCGTACTTTCCACCGAGCCTTTGGAGAACTCTCTCGTAAACCCCGGGCTTTGGTCTGACGAGACACACATCAACGTCGCTTATCTTCGTGGCCTCTCCCCTCGCGTGAGAGCCGTAGAGTAGAATCCCCATGCAGGAGTCCTTGAACTCCCGGAAGTCCCTGCGGAGTTGCTCCATTAGGTTCATTGAACCACCGTAAAGGATAGGAAAAGAATAAGATAAGGTTTTCGTCAGCTCACCCTAAACTCGAACCCCCTCGCGAAGGTGTAGGCTTCCCTAAGCTCCGGCCTCTCCTTCAGGAACCTGAGGATGTACTGGCCGCAGTTCGAGCCGATTAGGTTCTCCCTCGTGTCGCCGACGGAGATAATGACGTCGTAGCCGAGCCTCCTCAGGTCGTCCACGAACTTCCTGTGCTTCATCGGAAGGCCGGTCTCAAGGTCCACGTCGTTGGTGAGCCTGTTCTTTAGCACGCTAACCGTCGGGTTGAGCGGCGTTATCTTGATGAGGAAGTATTCCTTCGGGAAGTACTCGGCTATGACGCTTGCATCTGCCTCGTTCTCCCTCGCCAGGGCAAAGTTGAGCGTAATCTTCTTGCCGCCCTCGTCGTAGAAAGCTTTACCGTACTCGGCTATCCTCTCGAAGTCCCACTTCCTGACCGGGATTATCTCGTCCCTCTGCTCCGGGTTCGTGGAGTGTATCGAGAACTGGAGCTGGAAGTTGGTCGGGAACATCTCCTTCTTCAGCTCCAGCAGTGCCTCGAAGAACTTGTCCGTCCCTATCGGGGCTATCGTCGAGAGCGATGGGTGGAAGTTGTCGTAGCGCTCGCCCAAAATGCGCATCGCCTCGATGACGGCCATGTTGAAGCTCGGCTCGCCCATTCTCGCGAACTGCACCTTGAACTTCCGGGTCTTCGGCTTCCCGTTCCAGCGCCTGGCTATCGGGTACTCTATCTGCTCCATCAGCTCGTCCACGCTCAGCCGTCCCTTGTAGAAGAAGCCGGCGTCGCACATCTTGCAGCCGACCGGACAGCCGTTGAGCGATGAGACGATGAGCACCCACTTCTCGGCCGGATTGTAGGTCGGGATTGATTCGACGAACTCCACGATGTTCCCCTTCGAGGTCTTCCCAATGTAAACGACGGCAACGTTCGGGTCGCCAACCTCACTCAGTATCTCCATACCTCTCCCTCCTCCATATCGTCATCGCCGTTTTGATTCCGTCAGCTATCGCCAGGGCCGTTTGCCGGTAAATCCCGTTCTTAACGTCCCCGACCAGGAAAAGGTTATCGTCCTCGATGCCCTCCACCAGTTCGATGTTCGGCACCCTGCCGATGGCACCGAGCACCAGGTCGACCTCAAAGTCGCCAGCGCTGGTTTCGGCTAAAAGCTTTCCCTTTCCGTTTATAGGCTTTATTTCCCGAACCTGTCCCATCAGCGTCCTGATGTTTGAACGCCTCTTCACGAGTTCCTGGAGGTACGGCAAAGCTTTCGGCTCGCTCCTCATGAGGATTATCACTTCATCGCTAACCTCGCTCATGGTCAGCGCGTAGTCGAAGGCCACGTCGCCGCCTCCGATGATGAGAACCCTTCCGTAGTGCCTCCTCGGAACCTCGGCAACATGGTAGATTATCCCGTCGAATGGGAGCTTCCTCGGCCTCGTCCCCGTTGCCACCACAAGGTACTTGAAGCGATGAATTCCACTCGTGGTTTCGAGTTCAAACCGCCTATCGGCCTTTCTGATAGCCCTGACTTCCTCGTAGACGATTTTCAGGTTATACCTCCTCACGTACTCCTCAAGGATTGCGACGACTCTCTCTCCCTTGATTCCGTCGGGGAAGAACATCGTGTTCTCGACGGAGTAGGCGTTCCTTATGAGTCCACCTATCCGGTCGCGCTCGAAAATCACGCTCTCTATCCCGTAGCGCGCCAGCTGAACCGCCGCCGCTATCCCCCCGATTCCCGCCCCGATTATCCCTACGAGAGCCATTCCAACACCTCCGAGAGGAGCGGCGTAACCGCGAAGCCGTGGGAGAGGTTTCTGAGCGTCGCCTCGTGGAAGTGCCTGTTCTGGGTCAGCGTCCCATCAACGGGGAAGACCACGTTGAAGCCCCTCACGAAGGCCTCCCGGGCGGTGGTCTCACAGCAGAGGTGCGTCATGACGCCGGTGATGATTATCGTCTCAACGCCGAGCTTTCTCAGAACCCCTTCAAGTTCGGTTCCGTAGAAGGCATTGTATGTCCTCTTCTCGACCACCGTTCTCGCGAAGGGCAGGAACTCGTCGAGAAGCCCGTTCAACGGGTCGTTCTTTGGCATATTGCCGCCCCACCACCGGGTCATTATGTCGTTTTGGTGGAAGTGGCGGGTGAATATTATCGGGACGCCAAGCTTTTCAACTTCTCCGTAGAACTCCAGGAGCCTGGGAACGAAGCGGGGCGCCGAAGGCAGGAACGCCCTGCTCTCGGGTGTGAGGAAGTACCGCTGAAGGTCTACCGCCAGAACCGCCGTCTTCCGGAACGGCCTGACCTTCTCCCACTTCCTCGGTCTGAAATACCCCTTCCTCATCTCGGCTATGAATTCCGCGGTGAAGTAGTCCTCCTTCATGGTCTGAAAAAGGGAGAATGGCCTTAAATGTCTATCCCCCTCGTCATCGCTCCGTCTATGACAACCGTCGAGCCAAGCATGTACTCCGCTTCCTCGCTCAGGAGGAACGCCACGAGCGAGCCGAGTTCGCTCCACCTTCCGGTTCTGTGGAGGGGCGTTCTTCCGAGTACCTCTCGCTCCCAGGTCTCCTCGAAGGGTTCTCCCCTCGCCTCGGCAACTGCCTTGAGGTTCTCCCTCGCGCCGGGTGTATCAAAGCTGCCGAGCAGAACACTGTAGGCCCTTATTCCGTGCTTTCCATAGGTCCTCGAAACGCTCTTCGCCAGCTGGACCAGCCCTGCCCTCGTGACGTCCGCCAGAACCAGCGGCGGCATCGGCTCCTTTATCGAGACCGAGTTAAGATAGATGAGGGCACCCTTCATCTTTTTCTCAAGCCACGTCTGGACTAGGAGCGTTGTCAGATAGCCGGGCGCGACCGTATGAAGGGCGGAAGCCTCAATCCAGTCTATATAGCTTGCCTCGTGGAGAAAACAGGGCTCGCACCGGACGTTTCCCGCGTTCCAGACGAGGGCATCAACCCCTCCAAGGAGCTCCCAGCTTTCCTTCACGAGGTTCTCAAGGTCGCGCTGGTCAAAAAGGTTGGTTCTAACGGAATAGGCCTCACCGTAGCTTGAGAGCTCATCCAGGGCTTTCTTCAGGTTTTCCTCGCTTCGCGAGCTTATAACAACCCTCGCGTTCCTCCTCAAAAGCTCCCTTGCAACGTTGAACCCTATGCCGCGGGATGATGCAGTGACGATGACGCCGAGGCCGTTCAGGTCTATCTCCACCGGCATGGAGAAAAGTTGGGGGAGGGGAATAAAACGCTTTCCCAAAACTTTATACGCCCACCTTCGAAGTGCCAACCATGACCGAGCCGAAGAATATAGTGCTTAAGGAGAGCCAGGAGGTCGAGGGCCTTCCAATCGAGGGCCCCTGGCCCGACGAGGTTTCGAGCATTGAAGAGGTTCTCAACTACTACGAGCGCATAGGCTTTCAGGCGACGCACCTCGGAAGGGCGATAGAAATCTGGCGAAAGGTCGAGGAGAAGCGCTCCAAGGGGGAGGAGGTTAGAGTTTTCCTCGGCTACACATCCAACATAATCTCCTCCGGCCTGCGCGAGATAATCGCGTGGCTAGTCAAAGAGGGCAAGATTGACGTCATCGTCACGACCGCCGGCGGAATCGAGGAGGACTTCATAAAAGCTCTCAAGCCCTTCCTCCTCGGCGACTGGCAGGTGAACGATGCCCTGATGCGCGAGAAGGGCATCAACAGAATTGGCAACATCTTCGTGCCCAACGACAGGTATATTGAATTCGAGAAGTACATGATTCCCTTTTTCGAGCGGATCCTTGAGATGGAGAAGGAGCGCGGAAAGCCGCTGACGGCGAGCGAGTTCATCCACGAGGTGGGCCGCTACATGGACGAGAAGCTCGGAAAGGAGAAGGAGCGCTCGGTTATCTACTGGGCCTACAAGCGGAACGTCCCGATTTTCTGCCCCGCCATAACCGACGGCTCGATAGGCGACATGCTCTACTTCTTCAAGGAGGAGCGCGGTGACAGGGAGCTCGTCGTAGACATCGCCAACGACATCGTGAAGCTCAACAACTTAGCCGTTACCGCCAAAGAGACGGCCTCGATAATCCTCGGTGGCTCACTGCCGAAGCACGCGATAATCAACGCCAACCTCTTCCGCGGCGGAACCGACTACGCGATTTACGTGACGACGGCAATTCCATGGGACGGCTCTCTGAGCGGCGCGCCGCCGAGCGAGGGCGTAAGCTGGGGCAAGATAAGAGCTAAGGCGGATTACGTAGAGATATGGGCCGATGCTACGCTAGTCTTCCCGTTGCTGGTGTGGAAGGTGATGAGGGGATAGGGTTATATCCAATAAATGCAGACTAAAGAATGGTGAAAGCATGGAAGAGGTTATCCTTAGGGTCAGGTTGCCCAAGGGCATTAACGAGGATACACGACGGGCTATTGAGAGGGAACTTGAGCTTGAGGCGTTGAGGATATACCTTGAACTGAAGTCAAAGAAAAAACGGGAAAAGCGTTCAATTGAGGAGTACATGGGAGTATTCGGCGAGGCCTCCCCTGAGGAGCTCGACGCCTACTCTTTGGAGGCTGAGGGCTTTGAGGACGTACATTGACGCAAACGTCATTTACAACTTTCTCTTCACGACGCCTTTGACCGCAAGGGCGAGGGAGATACTGACTTCGGAAGATGAGCTGAGTATCTCCCCGATTTCAATCAACGAGGCAGTTTACGTCTCCTTCAGGAAGCTCGCCAGAGACAAACACGGCATTTCGAACATCTATGACGTGAAAAAGTTCCTAAAGACCAAAGAAGGTTCGAACCTAATCGAAACCGCTTTTTTCATGGTCTTGGACCTCGTAGAGGATGCAGGGATTGATGTATTCCCTGATGAGAGCAGGGCGGAGATAATAAAAGAGGTTGCCTCGCTCTATAGGCTCCTCCCCAGCGATGCTACAATCCTCGCAACCTGCATACTGCATGGGATTCCAAGGATAGCAACTTTTGACTCTGACTTCGAAGGTATCGACGTGATTGAGGTCGTTAAATAGATTGCATCACCACTGCAAACTCTTTTTAAATCTCTTTGTGGTGGGAGTGTAAAGATTCAGTAATAATGGTTTAGAGATCTTCAATCTCCCATAATCTCTCAAAATTCTCAGATTTAATCATCTCAAGAGCAAAAACATAAAGACCCAACATTAGGAGGGTATTGGAATCCGGTTTCATCTCTAAGATTTCGTTAATTCTTGTTTTTAGCTGTTCAACAACTTTCTTTTTGGCTTCAGTGGAATAATCAAACAGCTCAAGAGCTTTAAGTATTGAGAGAATTTCAAGTTTGCATTTACCGATGTCACTAGTTGCATCAGCACTTTTACTTTTCAAAGATTTCATAATAACTTGGAAGTCGGTGGACTCGGTTATCTGGACTATTCCGGCTGGAGTCGTCGCGGTGACAACGAAGGTCAGCTCCTGGCCGAGGATTCTAATCTTGATGTAGTCTCCTCTAACGACGGGTCTGCTGACGAGCCTACTGTGGAACCATTCGACAAAGTCGTGGCCGAAGCGAATCGGCTCGGTTGGAGCGACAATGACCTTCTTCGCTTCCTTGACCTCGGCCCTTCTCACGGTAACATCATCACCGAGGCCGACGCCGGCGTTCTTCCTTATGGTTCCGTCCATTCTAATGATGCCCAGCCCTTCGTCATCTGGATAAGCCGGCCAGACAACGGCGGCAGTGTTTTTGGTTCCAATAATCTCGATGATGTCGCCGCTCTGGACTCCAATATCGCGTATTGACTTGCGGTCTATCCTAACTATTCCCCTCCCAACGTCCCTCTGGTAAGCAGAGGCGACCTTGAGCTTAATCTCCCCATTAACTCCTTTAATTTGCTTCATAAATCATCTAATATTGTATATGATGAAAGCTCTTTATATGTTTTTTGTATCAATATGATACAATATGATTTGTGAGAACCCCTAAAGATAATTACTTGAGTAGGATACCTAGCCTAGGTCAGCATCAAGCAAGAGCCATTAAACAAAATGCTCCAGACTACCGCTCTAATCTCTTCAGTGCCTCTAGTATTTTCTCCTCCCCACCAGGCAGAACCAGCGGCTTCGATAGGTGTTTCCTCGCGTCTGGCGGCACTTCGTAGATTTTCCTCTCCAGCTCGCGCGGAACTTCAACCGGAATTAGCTTCTTCGGCATCTTGTAGCCGCAGCGCTTGCACTTGAGGTAGTCGCCCTTGCTCTTCATAGTTCCTCCACACTTCGGGCACGTGGGCTTCCGGTACTCGATTTTGGGAACGAGCTTCACCGGATAGAACTTTTCGAGGTTAAGCGTCAGAGCGCCCTCGTGCTCTTTCACTCCACCGGCGGCGATTATCTCGTCTCCCGGCAGGAGCTTCCTGACCCAGTTCCGGAACTTCTTCGTCGGCTCGAAGGCCGCGACGCGTACCTTCCCTGTCTCGTCCTCCAGCTCGAAGAAAACGTGCCTTCCGCGCTCCCAGTACGGGCCTGCAACCCTTCCCCTGACTACCGCACTGTCGTAGAGCTTCAGCTCGCCGATTTTCTTTGGAGCAAGGTGGTCGTCGGTGTTCTGGTTCGTCTTGTAGAGCTGGTAGAAGGCAACGGGCTCGCCAAACTCGACCCGCTCGAAGGTCTGGAGAACCTTTCCTCTGTCAATCCCCCTGATGCCAACCAGAACGGGGTCCTTACCGTGGGGCGTTATGAGGACGCTCCTCTTGTAGGGGTCAACGTTGTCGTAGGTGAAGGGATAGCTCCAGTGGTCGGCGGCGAAAACACTCTTCGCATCGACCTTTCTCGGCGTTCCCCACTTGTCCGGCTCCCTGTAAGCTAACAGCTCGTAGGTGAAGCGCTCAAGGGGATAGCCGATTGAGGCGAGAGCTCCAATTATGCCCCTGCCGAGCTTGAACTTAAAGATCTCCGCCCCGACATCTTCCGCGACCCTTTCAGCATCTTCGATTGTAACGTGCTCCCTCAGAGCTTTAAGCGAGAACTCGCGGAGATCCTCTGGGATTTCGCCCTCGAAGAAGACAACACCGGGGTTGGTGTTCTCGTGGGTGAAGTCGGCGAGTCCGTTCACGTAGAAAAGGACTGTATCTTTGATTTCGGGGATGGCCTCCTCATCGACCTCGAAGGTCATCGCGACCGCTCCGTTCCCGCGCGTCTTGTAGGGAATGTTCGGGTTGAGTCTAATAAGCCTCGGGAGGTCGAGAGGCTCCGCTAGGCGGGAAAGTTCGCGGTACAGGAGGGCACCGAGGTACGTGGTGCACATGCCGTTGGGGGAGTCGGTGTCGTCGATTCCGATGTGAAGCCTCATCGTTGAAGAGAAAAGGGAGGGGGTTTAAAAAGCTAAGCTCTGAACCTCTCATACATCAGCACGTCAACGAAGCCCTCTCCAGGCACGTACTGGTGCTTCCTCCAGCGACCGGCGAGTTTGAAGCCGTTTTTCTCCAGCACCCGGATGGAGGCGATGTTGGTCTCGAAGACGTGGGCGTAGACCTTCCGCAGGTTGAGCCAGTCGAAGGCGTATTCAAGGGCGAGCCTTACGGCCTCGCTCGCGTAGCCACGGCCCCAGTACTCCTTGGCCAGAAAATAACCCAGCTCGGCGCGTCCGTTGTGGTAGTCTATCCTGTGAAGCCCAGTAAGGCCAACGAGGGAGTGCGACGAGTTCTCCAGTATTGCGAAGACCTTTTCCTGCTTCTTCTCCCGCCTCAGGGCCTCGTACCACTCCAGCTCATCCTCGTAGAAGAATATCTCCTCCGAGAATGAAAGGTAGCGCCTGACGTCGCGGTCGTTGTACCAGACCCAGGCGTGCTTCATGTCCTCCCGAAGGAGCACGCCCAGGGAAACCAGATTGCCCTTAACGATTATCGGTCTCATGCGAACACCTTAACTTTATTAAGCCCTATGCGTATTTAAAAATGATGGACAGGGATAGGCTCATAAGAACCGTCGAGGCGATACTCAGGGGCACCGGGTACAAGACGGCACGGATGGACTTCAAGGGCTCGTGCTTCGACATAGTGGCGAGCAGGTTACTCCTTCTGCTCTTCGTCAAGGTGGCCACCAACATAGATACCGTCACAGAGGAGCAGGCCGAGGACCTCAAGCGGCTCTCCAAGTTCTTCAAGGCATCACCCCTGATAGTTGGGCTGAAGACGAAGAACGCCGAGCTTGAGGAGGGCGTTGTTTACGAGAGGTTTGGAATCTACGCACTCCGGCCGGAGACCCTCTACGACGTTCTCGTTGAGAACGAGCTGCCGGCGATATTCGCCGAGCGCGGTGGCTTCTACGTGAGGATAAACGGCGGACTTCTGAAGCGGCTGAGGGAGAAGTACGGCTACTCCCTGAACGAGCTGGCTCAACTTTTGGGAGTCTCACGCAAGAGCCTGATAAACTACGAGCGCGGGGAGCAGGCGGTGTCGCTTGAGGTTGCGATAAGGCTTGAGGAACTGTTCGACGAACCCCTCGCCGAGCCGATTGACATACTCCATTCAACGGTCGAGGCCAACCTCGATGTGACCCCTGAGAGTCCTCTCGAAAGGGAAATTTTTGAGCGCCTCAAGGGGCTGGGTCTTGGAGTGGTGAAGGTCAAAAAGGCGCCCTTCAACGCGGTGTCCAAGGAGGACGAGTTCAGCATCCTAACCGGGATAGACGAGACGAAAACCCGTTCAACGGTGAAGCGGGCAGAGATGGTGACGGAGGTCAGCAAGATAATCAACAGCGACGGCGTTTTCATCCTGGAGAAGACCAGAACCGAGGTTGTCGGCGAGGTTCCGCTGATACCCAAGGAGAGCCTCGAAGAAGTCAGGGACGCCGACGAACTCATAGAGATGATAGAGGAGCTCAAGAAGGAGATAAAAAAGGGGCTCTTCAGCTGAAGATGACTTTTCTCCAGACCTCCCTTACCTTCGGGACGTATTCCTTCGGTGCCGCTATGAGGACCGCCCAGCGCGGCGTCTGGCGTCTCTTGAGGGCGTTGGCGAGCGGAGTTACCTTCGTCAGCGGTTGAAGCTCCCCGTTGCCCAGGAGGACGTTTATCTCCGTTGCCTTGAGCCTCGGCTCGCTGAGCATGAGGTCTGCTATGCTGAACTCAAGGATGACCTCCCCCTCCCTCGCGCCGACCATGTCCGCGAGGGTTCTCTCTATCTCCTGCCTCCGCTTCACGTTACGGTATGCCGTCAGCAGTTCCCTCTTCTCCTCACCCGTCAGCTCGTCCGCGCTTGCGAGAACGGCGGCCTTGTAAAGCTCGCGGTACTTTATGCGCCTCACCATCTCTGCCGGGAAGCCCTCAAGGTCCTCCAGCTCGACCAGAACCCTACAGTCGGTCATGCGCCAGAAATCCCAGAGGTAGCCCTCCTCCAGGGCGAACTCCAAAGCCCTGGTCAGCATGCCCTCGGCTATCTTGACCGTGTGGTGGAAGTAGACGCGCGAGTACATCAGCGATCTCGCCACCATCATGCCCTCGACGGCCTCTATGCCCTTCTCGTCAACGACGAGTTCCCCATCGTGAATCTTAAGAACCTTAAGCAGCCTCTCAAGGTCTATTATACCGTGGGCAACGCCGGTGTAGTGGGCGTCCCTCACGAGGTAGTCGAGCTGGTCAACGTCAACGTCGCCGTGCAGCATGTGGCCGAGGTAATGCTTTTCGTGCTTCCCGCGTATGAGGTCGGCGACGTCCTTGGGCGTGAAGTCGTAATCGTAGCCCTCGATTATCTCTGGAATCCTTCCTCCGTTCTCGCTCTCGGTTATGTCCACCTTTCCAAGCACCATATCCCGGCCGAGGTGCATGTGGTCGTGCTCCTTGACGTAGTGCTTGTATATGCTCTCGAAGGTGTGGCTGAAGGGCCCGTGGCCGATGTCGTGGAGGAGCGCTCCCACCTGCAGGAGCATGCTCTCGTTCTCATCCAGGCCGACCTCCTGCGAGAGCCTCTTGGCGAGGTGCCACGCGCCGAGGGAGTGCTCGAACCTGCTGTGGTTGGCACCGGGATAGACGAGGTAGGCCAAACCGAGCTGTCTTATGTTCCTGAGCCTCTGGAACTCCGGGGTCTTGACGAGGTCGAGGATAATGCCGGTGAGCTTCATGCTTCCATGAATCCCATCGTGAATAATCTTCCCATCCATCGACACCACCGCTGGAAGTTTGAGAGAAGCCTTATATAAATTTTCGGCATTGTGACAAAATCGGAGGGAAAAGAACGGCAGAATCAGAGGTCCCTGCCGGCGATGTATATCCTTTTGGTCTTTCCGAGCCTCTTCGGGAGGTCGGCCCTGAGCTTCTCAAGCGGAACCGCCTCGATGGCCAGCTCGGCCTGTTTGGACTCCTCCACCTCGTAGCGGACGGGGTTGTTCGCCTCGTAGATGAGTTCTCTGACCTCGTCTTCTATTCCAGCCGGCTTTTTGCCGCTGTAGGCGACGCGCAGTATTGCCTTCGGCCTGGGATTTTCGGGCGAGAGCGGGTGGTAGATTATCACGAAGTCGAGGAGGTCAGGATGGTCGTAGACTATCTCCATCACCTGGTCGATGTGAAGCTTGGCTCCCGCGAGCGTTACGACGTCCTTGATACGGATTATATTCTTGACCTCGCCGTCTTCGATCCTTGCGAGGTCACCGATGTCGTAGTTGAAGAGTGGCAGACCGGTAAGCTCGCCTTCCCTCATGACCTTGGTTATGTAGATGCGCTTGTAGTCGTCGTAGCCGTCGCCGTTGTCCTTGAGGACGACTATGGACTCCTCGAAGTTGAACTTCGTGGCCTTCTCTCTCGTGATGACACGGTAGCCTGTTATGGCGTCCTCAGTTGAGCCAAAGTTGTCTATTATCACCGCGTTCTCGAACAGCTCAAGGGTCGCCCTCGCGAGTTCTGGAGTCAGGGTTTCGCCTCCGACCACGATGGTTTGAATGTCCTTCTTTATGGACTCCGGGAGAATGAGGCCGAGGTTGTAAGCGGTGGCGGTCAGGCAGAAGAGCGCCGTGGGCTTGATGTGGTTGAACTCCTTCAGGAGCATCTCTTTATCGAGCAGATACTGGATCGGTATCTGGTAGTATGCGGACTTCGCGTTGAGAGCTTCAAAGCTCCCGAAGGCGAACATGCCAGATGAAGACGGCAGCGGGGGGAAGAACGAGGCTATTCTGTCTCCTTTGTCCATGTATCCTCTAATCCAAGGCTCTACCTGTCGGGCCGTTCTGAAGCGGTCGTCCCGCGTGTATGCCACCCTCTTTGGCTTTCCGGTCGTCCCACTTGTCCTCATCACAGTGTAGAAGATTTGGGCCCGCTGGATGTAATCCGGCCATACTTTATCAACGTCATAGAGATCATGGGGGGTTATTCTTACAGTATCGACGTGGCTGGCGATGTCTTCGAAGGATACTCCATCAGGGTCAACGTCCGATAATTTTTCCTGCCAGAACTTCGTCGTCTCTAGGGCTTTTTCAAGGGTGTACCTGAGGTCGCCAATCCTTTTTTTATCTGTTCTCCCAACGATCAGGACCAAGAGTACTCACCAGAGTACTAACTGACTTAAAGTATATAATTGTTGGGGTTTGCCCAAGACTCTTTGGATGAACCACAATAGAAAAGGTTTTTATACTGTCGTTGTTAAACTGCCGTTATGAACTACAGAGAAATTTTGGAGACCGTGTATCAAAAGCCTCTGAAGGTGGGTAGGGACGATTCGGTAGAATACCTCAGGAGGGTTTTCGAGTTTCATTTTTGCGAAACCCCATATTGGAGGGGAATTCGTAGTGGCACAGAGGTTAACCTGGATGAGATCTTCCAGGGAAAGCTGGAGACTGTTTTTGAGAATATTTTTAATTCCGGACTTGCCGTTGAGGAAGGATACCTCAGACACAACTGGGTGGAATTCGTCCCCGATAGATATCCCGGGAGAATTAGGTTCTATCAATCTTCGGGAACCACCAGGGAAAGGGCCATAGGTCACTGGGACAGAGAGTACCTGTTTGCGGTTCACAGATACCTAAAAGCGGCTCTCGACGAAATCTATGCCCTCGATAAAACTTACGATGAGACTCACCGGATGAGAGCGATCGCTCACGGCCCATACGGATGGTTTCAGGAGGAAATCAGTGAGCTGGTGTGGGGCTACGGAGGTCTGCTTTACTTCATCGGCATGGAGACGGATGGGCTGAAAAAGGTCTATGAGACTCAGGGGCTGGAGGCGGTTTTGAGGATCCTTGATCCGTTGGTTAGATACACAAACCGGATTCTGGAGAGGGACTCCATAAACACGGTACGCTCGGCACCGCCTTTGATGGCTCTTTTTGAATCGCACAGCGAAGACATTGAGACGGCGATCATCAGCGGCGTCGGTGTTAACCACGAATTCTTCGAGGCACTTAGCGCGAAATTTGAAGGCACAAAGCTTATACCTCTCTACGGCTATTATCTCATTGGAGACCTTATGGGCATACGCAGGGGCAAGGAGTTCTGGTACTATCCCAACTATCCGTTTACGATAATCTTCCCGATGGAAAAAGAGGACGATGGATACCGGATAGTGAAGCGCCACGAACGCGGAAGGGTGGCCATGCTGATAGCCAGGCCCGAGGTCCTGGTTGTCAAAATTGAGGACGAAACCGCACTCAGAACTCCACCGCACGGACCGTTTAGATGGGATGGGTTCGGGAACCCCGAAAGAAAAGTGGGGTGAGATGTATTGGATGGCATCCAGGCACTCGTGTTTGCTGAGGCAGTAATGGTCCTGATCGCGGACCTCATGGCCGCTGGATGGATATTCCGTATATACCTCCGCAACAGAAGAAAATCCGCCTTGGCCTTCTCCATAGCGTGGATCTTTGATTTTCTGGCCATTCTCTCTACCACCATTACAAACCCCATCGTGCAGATGATTGGCATCGTGCTACTGCCTGCGTTCTCCGCCTTTATATTCTACGGCGCGGTGAAGTTTCTTGAGGAAGAATCAATCACCGTTAGACACAGAACCCTGGCCATTCTGGCGATAATGCCTGTGGCGTTTATGGCGTACATAGTTGGCGTGTATCTGTATACTGAAGACGCCGTGTGGACCATAACAAGTGCCGCCACTCTGGGTATAACTGGTGTGTTTGTTATAGCGGGAGGACTTCTGCTGAAGGAGACGGAGGAGATTTACAAGAGCGCCGTGAGGTATCTGTACATAAGTGTCATACTCTTTGGCCTTCACCTGGTCCCCGCTGCGCTCTTTGGCATCACCGAGTGGTACAAGGCGGTGGGCTTTACCATCTCTACGATACTGATAGTTAGCATGGTAGTGGCCATGGTAAAGCTTACATCCTCCGAGTCATTTACACCACAGAAAGGAAAGGTCACCGCTCCAGTTGATCTGAAGCCTGGCGTTATGATCGTTAACGGGAAGGAGTATCAGGCGATTAAGGAGAAGCTCAAGGATAGGCCGGTTCTGGCATTCGTCCGGGACGTTACCCAAGTTCCGGACGGGTGGCAGTACTACTTCGTGACCACTATACCGTTCCAAGGAACCTTCAAGGATACGATAGATCCCACAAACCTAACTAGGATGACCGAGCTTTCTTACAAGTATCTCGATGGACTGGCTAGGGTGGGAGACCGCGGGGTAGTCATAATAGACTGCCTTGAGTATCTGGCGGTTTATAATCCCTGGGAGAGCCTGCTGAAATTCCTCTCCAAGCTCCGGGACTTTGTGGTCGTTAACAACGGAACCCTTATCCTCGTCGCTGAGAAGACAAGCTTTGAGCCAAGACAGTACGCCCAGCTCAGGAAACTCATGGAGTGAGGCACCTTTATATACCCCCTGCCCAACTTTAAAACGCCCCCGCGCGAGGACCCCGGGGAGAATGAACCGGGGGGCGATGCGGGGGCCACAGCCCGGTCTCAGCGAGGTCCCCGCGGGAGGGCCTTCCGCGTTACGGAGCGCGATGACCGCGGGAAACCCAGACCGGGCACAAACCGCCCGCCTGGGTTAGCCCGCCCGAGCTCGCCGCTGGGCACCGATGGGGGCGGGTGTTACGGGCGGGCGATATTCAAGTTTTACATTTTTCTTTTGAAAGCCCCGCCCTTTAGGGTGGGGAGGAGGTCAGAATTTTTGGTAACCATTTATAGTGGTCATCAAAATCCGGTCAGAAAAGCTTTATTTAGGATAACCGCCAATTCCCCTATGGAGATAGTGATGAGGATATCCGGGAGGAGGAAGTGGGAGCTGTTCGTGAGGTACTATCCCCCTTGGCAGGGGTACCCTCCAAAGAAGAGGGGAGAGCGGAAAACGACGGAAGTTATCGAGGTATTTGAGATGCTGGGAGACCCCCGGAGGCTGGGGGACATCCCCGAGGAAGTCCGTGCCATCCTGAAGTTCATCAGGCTGGAATCTTTTCTTCAGGAGGCCTGAGATGCCAGCTAATACAGCACAACCTCGACGGTCTCCCCTTCAAGGTGCCCCTCGCTGTCCTCTGGAATGACTATGTAGCCGTTGCTCTCCACCAGCGAGCTTATTATCCCGCTGCCCTTCTTCCTGATCGGCCTCACCTTACCGTTCTCGTACCACACCTTCACGAACTCGTGTCTCCCGAGCTGGCTCGAAACGCGCTCGGTGAGCCGGGCGTAAACCTTCACCTCGTAGTCCCTGGCTCCCACCAGCTTCGCCAGGGCGTGTTTGACGTAGAGGTGGAACTGGGCGAAAACGGCCGCAGGGTAGCCGCTCATTATGAAGACCCTCTCTCCGTAGCCTATTGGCCTTCCCGGTTTTATCGTCGTCCCGTGGAAGAGGGGTTTGACAAAGCGGTGGGCAAAATCCTTGTCGCCGAAGGCGGAACCTCCCGTGACGAGGACGAGGTCGTTCTCGGCCTTTGCCCTCCCTATTGCAGACCCGATGGCATCTTCCTCATCGGGGACGACGCCGTAGAAAACCGGCTCTCCAAAGTACTCTCTGACCAGGCCGGTCAGCATGGCGGAGTTGCTCTCCATGATTTTTCCAGACCTCAGTGCGTCCTCATCGAACTCCTCAATCAGCTCGTCGCCGGTTATTATTATCCCAACGCGGGGCTTCTTCTTGACCTTTACCGTCTTAAAGCCGAGGCTCTTGAGGAGTGCAAGGTCCTGAGGCCTTAAAATCTGGCCCTTTCTCAGAACAACCTCGCCCTTCTTCACGTCCTCTCCCGCGAAGGCCACGTTCCCGCCCGGGGCAACCGGCCGGAGAACCCTTATGAGGTCCCCCTCGCGCTCTACCATCTCCTGCATGATGACGGCATTCGCTCCCTCCGGCATCTTTGCCCCCGTCATGAGCTTTACAGCGGTTCCGGGCTCAACCTTGACTCCGCTCTCCTCTCCCGCGGTGATCTCGTCTATCACCCTGAGCTCGACCGGGCTGTACTCCCTCGCCGGAAACGTGTCCTCAGCCCGGAGGGCGTAGCCGTCAACGGCAGACCTGTCAAAGGGCGGGCTGTCTATAGGGGAAGTCACGTCCTCCGCCAGGACCCTGCCGAGGGCCTCATTCAGGGGAAGTTCCTCCGCATCGGGGACCTCGGCTAAATCGTTGAGTAGTAGCTTTAAGGCCTCCCCGTAGGGAGTGAGTCGTTTGAACTCCTTCATTCTCATACCCCCACAGTTTTTAGGAACTCAACACGTTTGAAGTCTGAATCAAATGTGACTATCCTCTCGATGCCGTAGCTTTTACAGGTCAGGGCTATCTGGGCGTCGGAAGGCAAAAGATTGTATTTTTCCATAATAAGCCTAAGCTCCCGTGTCTGCTGGACATCCTGGAGTATAACAACGCCTGCCTCGTCAAGAAGGCCATCGAGAACGTCCAGAACGGGTTTGAACGGCTTCCACCCGTTTTTTCTAATGAACTTCCGCAGGCTGTGCTTGCCCTTTATCCCAAACTTCTCACGCCCGAATGCCATTGCGAGGGCTCCGAGGGATTCCCTGTACACGAGCATTGACGTGACCTTGGTATCCCCACCCAAAAGAACCATCTCGGCCGCGTCAGCACTCTCTCCATTGAGGATGTACTCGACGATAACAGAAGTGTCAATGAAGATGACGTCTTTCAAAGCTCTTCAGCCTCCTCAATGACCCACTTGATTGTCTTCTCGTCAAACGTTCCGAGTGCGCCCCTAAAGCGCCTCAGCCTCTCAAGTTTTTTGTCCTCCGTGTGCACTGATTGTTTCCTCGGCTCATTGAGGTTCTCCATTCTTACCACCACTAGTTTCTTCCCTCGACTGAATATTAACCTTACTCCCCCGCGTGCTTCAGCACGTGGCCAGCCTCGTTCAGAATTATCTTAACCCCGGTCTTTGCCGCGCCGAGGCTTCCCGGCAGGCAGAAGACCGCCATGACCCTGTCGGAACTCCTGATTATTCCTGCCGTTGCCCTCGTCATGACCGCGGCGGTTCCAATCTCCTCGTAGCTCAGAAGCCTGAAGATTTCTCCGAAGCCCGTCAGCTCCTTGTCCAAAAGCGGCCTGACGCTCTCCACCGTGACGTCCCTGGGCGCCATCCCGGTCCCGCCGGAGGTTACGAGAACGTCGGCACCCGCTTTGAAGGCCTCAACTATTGCCCCGATTATCTCCATCTTCTCGTCGGGAACAACGGAGTAGTAAACCCTCTCATGTCCGGCTTTCTCCAGCTCTTCGATGAGAAACTTTCCGCTCTTGTCCTCTTTCTCTCCCCGGCTGGCCGTGTCGCTCACCGTTATGACCGCGAACTTGAACCTCTTGGGGGCCTTCTTCTTGTGTTCTTCCGCTCCCATACCATCACCCGATTAAGCTCGTCCCTGAACTTAATAACCTTTCAGCAAACGGAAGCGTTTAACGGCGCAAGCGTTATATCCCCGCCGGTGGATGTGCATACATGGAGTTTGAGCACTTTATACGACACTTCGACGAGCCGATGTTGGCTCTGAGCAACGCGCCCCACCGGGGAGGCTTGACGGAGGCAAACGGCTTCTTCTTCATGATGGTTCCCAAGAACTACTCCGGCGACTACAGGAGGGACTGCGCAAGCTTTGAGAGGGCATATGGACTCAAAAACTTCGTGGGCTTCATGACGGCCGCAGACATCGGCAAGGTGCTCTCGGTTTCAAGGAGAGGGAACGTTACGGCCTACGTGACGGCTGGTATCACAAATCCAGCAATAGCGGGTGATGAGCCACCCCCGTGGGAACCGGGGACGATAAACATCGCCCTCGTCATCGAGGAGGGCCTAAAGGTTGGGGCGATGGCCAACGCGATAATGACCGCCACGGAGGCGAAAACCTACACCCTTCTGAGCCTCGGCTACAACGCGACCGGAACGACGAGCGACGGCATCGGGGTTTTTGCCTTTGATGGAAAGACCGAGTGGGCCGGAACGGCAACGGAGCTTGGAATATGCATTGGAAAAGCTGTGAGGGAGGCGCTTGAGGAGAGTTTGAGGAAGTGGGAGAGGACGAGAAGTGTTAAATAGCTTCGATTCCTATTGATACCGGTGAGAGAATGGAGGACGTTGAGGCCCAGGTTGAGAGGCTGTTCCTTGATGCACAGAACCTCCTGCTGAAAATACGGCTTAAGGAGATTCGGAAGGGCAGGGTTACCCTTGAGGAACTAATTCGACTTGCGGAAGAGGAGACGGAGTACACGGAAGAAGTGGAGGACATAACCGAGATGATACGGGAGATGAGGGAGAGGGACTATGACTACTGACCTCGTTCTCGACACGAGTGTATTCGTGAAGGGCTTTGTCCCGCCAAAGCGCAAGAAAAGGGACGAAGTTTACTACTCCCGGCTTGCACTTCACAGAAAAGCAAAGTCCATTCTCGATGAAGTGGCCATGGGTAGAATACTGTTGCACGAACCAGTTGTTATGCTTGTGGAAACAGCTTCTGTTGTCTCACGCCTCTCCAGCAATCCTGCCCTCTCCAGGCTTGCGGTTAGTTTTATTACCGAACATTCTCTGCTGTACTCGGACGTTTATCTTCTTGAAACAGCTATTGACCTTGGGATTACTACAAAGGCAAGCGGTTTTGACGTTCTGTTTCTGGCATGTGCCGCGATGAGCCGCTCAAAGCTCATCACAGACGACAAAAAGATGTACGAGAAAGCTGTAAAGGCGGGAATAAAGGCGGAACTCCTCAGGGAGATGACTTCATCTCCATGAGCCTTCCGTAAAGCTCCTCGACATTTTCGCTCACGTCCTCCGGAGAAAAGCCGGCCTTGACGGCGAGCCACGTTGCACCTCCCGCTCCAACGCCCTCCTTGACGTAACCATTCTCGTAGTCCCGCAATCCCTTGAACTCGCTCTTCGAGAAGTCCAGATCCGCTGCGTACGTCACTATCCCGATTTCTTTCGCCGTTTCGAGGAACGTCGCACTCCTGTCGTTTACAACCCACCTGGTCGTTGCGATCATGAACCTATCTAGGCTTTCTCCAAGGGCCTTGATGAGGGCTGAGACTGCCAGCATCTGAGTCCCGCCGGCTAAAACAATCTTCCTTCTGAAGCCAAGCGATAGACCTATTACCGTCGCCATCATCGGGTCGCCGAACTGCCTGAGGGCCTCCAGAGGATTGTTCCTCAGCCCGCCCTTCCCGACTCCGGCCCTCTCAAAGGCCTCCGCGAGGACCTTTTCCTTCAGGCTCTGGGGGTTGTCCGGTGAGGCCGAGCTCGTTCTGGCGTCGTAGCCGAGCGCCCAAAGGACGGCCTGGGCCGTTGTAGTCCCACCTGGCGTTGACTCACCGATTACAAGTTCTTCAACCGGCGTTTTGTTCAGCTCCTCGCCGAAGAGCTTGGCGCGCTTGATTATCTCCCCGAACTCCGGCAGAGCCGGGCCCTTCCTGAAGTCCCTCCCCACGGCGTCGCTGATGTGGACGTGCGGGACGAGAGGGGCGAGGTAAGTCCCTCCCCTGACGGCGAGAACCGGAAAGCCTGCCAGCTCTTTCGCGGCCTTCGTGATTATGGCCGGCGTCGGATGGCCCTCGGGAGTCACGGGAATAACGTCAATCGTCAGGGGCTTTTCGTGGAAGAGGTACTCCGCATCAGCTACCGGTGTGAGCTTCGTCAGTTCGGGCGTCGCTCCGGCAACGCTTATCCCCGGAACGGTGCTTATCTCGGTGTTGCCCAGGACGAGAAGGAAGAGGCTCTCCATTCCAACCACCGCTGGACTTTTTATCCAAGGGTTTATATGCCCTTCGGCCAACATCAGCCGGTGGGAGAATGGGAAACGCATTAATGGTCCTTGGAACTTCCTCCGGCGCTGGTAAATCGCTCCTCGCTACTGCACTGGGCAGGATTTTCTCGAATCTTGGCTACGATGTGGTTCCCTTCAAGAGCCAGAACATGAGCCTGAACTCAGCGCCGAGCATCGAGGGCGGTGAGATAAGCAGGGCGCAGTATCTGCAGGCGATAGCGTGCAGGAAAAAACCGAGCGTGAAGTTCAACCCGATTCTGCTCAAGCCAGAGGGGGGAATGAGAAGTCAGGTAGTCTTCATGGGAAAGCCGATCGGCAGCGTTTCGGCAAGGGACTACATGCTCTCACGGAAGGAGGAGCTTTTCAGGAAGGCTATGGCAGTCCTGGATGAGCTGAAGGAGAAGCACGACCTCGTTATAATCGAAGGCGCCGGCAGTCCTGTCGAGATTAACCTCAAGGACTACGACATAGCCAACACGCGAGTCATGCTCCACGCGAAGGCAAAGGGAATCCTCGTGACGGACATAGACCGGGGCGGAAGCTTCGCGAGCATAGTGGGCACGATGGAGCTTTTGAAGCCGGAGGAGAGGGAAGCGATAATCGGCTTCGTCTTCAACAGGTTCCGCGGGGACGCTTCCCTCCTCTGGCCGGGCTTTGAGTACCTTGAGAGGCGCTACGGAAAGCCGACCCTCGGCGTTATCCCCTACGTCGAGCACCGCCTTCCGGAAGAGGACTCCCTGACTGAGTTCCCCAGGGTGAAGGGCGAGCTTCAGGTCCAGATAATCAGGCTCCCCCACATAAGCAACTTTACCGATTTTGAACCGCTCCACTGGGCGAACGGCGTTGACTACGTGACGAGACCGGAGGAGCTCAGGGGAGACGTGATAATACTCCCAGGGAGCAAGAACACGGTTGAAGACCTGCTCTGGCTGAGGAGGGAGGGCTTTGAGGACGCGATAATCGATGCCCACCGCGAGGGTTCCTTTGTAGTTGGAATCTGCGGCGGCTTCCAGATGCTCGGGGAGAAGATTGTCGACATCGTCGAATCAAAGCGCGGAACCGTTAGGGGAATCGGCCTTCTGCCGGCCAAGACCGTCTTCGAGAAAACCAAGAGGACGAACCACCTGAGTGCGGGGGTTCTCTGGGAGCCAGCTGAGGGGATGGCCGTTGAGGGCTACGAGATACGATTCGGCAGAAGCGTCTCCAAAAGGCCGTTCTCGGTGATAAATGCAATAAACGGCGCCAAAACCTTCGAGCCTGAGGGAGCGATGGGCGAGAGGACCTTCGGAACCTACCTACACGGCATCTTCCACAACTTCGCTTTCACGGAGGCGTTTCTCAACTTCCTGAGGGGAGAAAAGGGACTCGAACCAATATCCATTGAGGGCTGGAGCATCGAGGAAGAGATAGAGAGGTTCGCAAGGGTCGTGGAAAAGAACCTCAATATTACAACGCTAATTAATTTTTTTAATTTATCCAACTTAAACAGTAAATTTTATAAGTATTGTCAGATATTATAAAGTGGGTGATATGCCGTATGGATAAACTCGGATTGTGGTACGTAAGATGGGATAAAAGTTCGAACGCATATTATTCAAGACTAAAGACGCTGAACAAGTCTCCTGCGACAGTTGAAGACTTCAAAAGTCGTTTCGATATTGCAATTGTTACAACACTTGAAGGGTTTGATGCCAAATACACGCATAATGGATACGCCGATGGGAGAGACTTAGCGATTTTTGTGAAATCTGAACTTGGTACAAAGATTGAATATTATATTTCACTCCCATATTACCCATATGACCCTACCCATGAAGACAAGAATGGACGGGGAAATATTAACACAGGAGATTATTGGTTTGATTGGATTGATGGGGTACTCTCTGTGGATAGCAATAGTCTTATAGGATTCTACTGGGATTTAGAATATGCTTGGATGTTTAAAGACTATCAAAAAGGTAAAAAAGAATCAACTATAAAGCCAGAAGTGCTTTCAAAAATAGCAGCATATATACATGAGAAGGGACTTAAATTCATCTGGATTCCCTCTGCGCATACTTATGCCCTACAAAACACAGACATTCCATCCCCTACTGCTATGAGGTCCTTTGATTACATATTTGTGCAATCAAATTATTACATGAACTCTGCAGAAAGGTACCCTGTTACTTTCTCCCAGTTCTGTGACTGGTTATCAGCTCTTAAGCGTATAGGCTCAGGAAAAACCCACATTGTGTTAGAAGCAGATGAATGTGTGCTTGGGGGTCATGGAAACTGTAGATGCTGTGGCAATCAAAAATGCTGTCTAACTCTTGCAAGTGATTATTATTTTGTACAGCAGAAAGTATTAGGAAGGCTTGACAATCCGGTAGTATATTATTTTGGGGCAACGCTTGATGTTGTGGATAAGGTATTTGACTACTACCTTACGAGGATGGGAGTTGTATGAGAAGACCCTGCATGTTTCTATCTTTCTTTTTGATCTTCTTCATTCTTCAGTCTTCAACCTATGCAGACCCGACGATTACTGTGAGATTTTGTTCATCGGGATTTGAGATTGGAATTGCCCCCACCGACTGGGGGGTTATCTACGTCAGCACGGGACTTTATTCAGCCGAACCCATGAGTGCAGGGGAGTGCATCCCAGACTACGACCCGACGACCCAGTTAGACCACTTCTACATTGTTAACTCCTCCGGCACCTACCACATTGGCCAGTACCATGAGTATGGGTCCGGAAATAACACCCTGACGGAGAGGTTGGAGAGGGTCAAAAAGCACGTCTTTCCGGTTTTTGGGCGCGTGGAGGATGGAAATATTATCTTTCGTGTTGAGGGTGTAAACTACACCGTCCCCGTTGGAGAAGTACTGCCGTATCTGTGGAGCAAAGACATGGTGAATGCCCTGGTAGCGTTCCCGGAAGGAAACGGACTCGTCATTGTCCCGACAGGTATCATAGACATCGTTGAGGACAACTTCACGATTGCTAGAAAACGAGGAATGAAGGTCGGCACAACGCTGGTCGATTTCAACTTCACATACAGGATTTCCTACAGGTACCCACTGTACCTGAACGGAAGCATGAACGGCAGGTTTGTGTGGGGGAGCCCCGGGAAGGAGGAGGGTGTGGTAACGTGGGATGAACTCACAGAGATGTTCCAAAAACCTCTCTACGTCTTTTATTTTAACGGGAGCTCAGTTAGGCCCATACCCCTTATACGGGTTCAGATTTCCCTGAGACAGGTAAGCCTGGCACTATCCCCAAAGTACAGCTTTGAAAACCTTGCTTCCCCATACTCTACAAACGGATCTATAACCTCATCCACCACTGCAAACAGTTCCGTTGTTTTCACTCCTTCCACCACTCTAAAACCACAGTCACTCAACCATACAACTGCCCAGAGAAGTTCCAATCAGGATAACAGGAAGAACAACTCCAATGTTCTCTTGTTACTCGCAGTACTGGGGTTGTCTGCCATGGCTCTTATTGTATGCAGGAGAGGGGCTAAATGACTTAAACGTAGTCCTCCGGGCCCTCCAGCACCTTCGGCGGATGTCTCTTTGCCCACCAGAGCTTAAGGCGGATGTAGACGTAGAACCCGAGGAAAATGAGAATGCCCGCCGCTATCAGGAGCACGGCGAAGAGCAGGAAACCGAAGAGGGACAGGACTGTGAGGACCAGGAAGAGGACAAAGGCGGCCGCCCCTTTAATCTCGTCACCCCTCATCGTCCCACCATCCCTGCTATCCTGTTGGCGAGCTTTAACTCTTGCGGCGTGTTCACGTTCAAAGCCAGCAGAGGGTTGTTCAGCTCGAAGAAGTCCTCACCTTCCGCTCCGACGGCGTTTAAACCAACTATCGCGTAGCCCAGGTAGGTTGCAGGCTTCAAATCCTTTGGAACCAGCTTTAGAGGGAGAACACCGGTCAGGCTCGTCTTCCCGTTGAAAGCCTTCTTTATGGCCCAAAAGTCGCCCGCCCTGATGAAGGGCAAATCCGAGGAGACGCTGATAAAAGGCCCGAACTCACGGAGGAGATGGGTCACGTCCTCAACGTAGCCCCTTCCAGGCGTCTCAACGAAGGGAATCCCCTCGCGGAGGCACAGCTCCCTCGTCTTTGGAGTGTTCCGCGAGAGGGCGGTGATGGTCTCATCAACCTTTTCGGCCTCGCGGTAGACGCGGAGGAGCATCGGTATCCCGCCGACCTTCAGAACGGGCTTTTCCTTTCCCATCCTGCTCGACCGCCCGCCGGCCATGATGACTATCATCGGCAACCCCCTGAATCAGAGAAAAACGACCTTAACAGAGTAGGGGACCCTTCTGAAGTCCTCGTCCATGGTCACGATTGTTAGGTCATAAGACGTTGCGACTGCGCACTGGTAAGCATCGTCGAAGTCGAGTCCATACTTTTCGTGGAATTCGATAACACGGGAGTACTCTGGCTTTGGAAGCGTTACAACTTCGATATTGGGTATTGTGTCGTTGATAAACTCTAAAAATAGCTCTGGTCTCTTGAGTCTGAAAAGAACCACTCCAATAGAATGAAGCGTGAAATCACTCATTGCAAGTTCTCCAATGTGTGAACTTAGAAATTGCTTTGCGATATCAGATTTTTCCTGACCCAGCAGAATTTCGAGGAAAATATTGGTGTCAATCAGATACATCGTCCCGCCACTCCAAGGCCCTGTGCTGAAGCTCCACGGAGGTCATCTTAACGTCCTTCAGCTTTCCTTCCCATGTAAACTTAAATCCTCTAACTTCCCTCTTCCCGTATTTCTGAAGCAGGAATTCCGCGTAGTCTAAAAGCTCTCTTTTGGCCTCAGGTGGAAGCTTAGCGAATATTCTCTCCACTTCTTCCATTTCATCACCGCACTTTTCTTTGTTCCTTATCCTTTAAATCCATTGCCACGCAAAGGCCACAACCACCAGTGTCCCCGCCCGCGTTATCTCCGCCACAGCTCCAATGCAGTCACCGTTGAGCCCGCCGAAGTTCCTCAGCGAGATTCTAATAGCGTAGGCTCCAGCCACAAGACCGAGGAGGGAAGCTAGCGAGCGCGGTTCGAGGTAAATAACTGGAAGGAGCAGGAGGAGGTAGAGAACCGTTCCAAGGGCCAGCTGGCCCCTGTTCATCCCCCCCATAAAGTACGCCCCGAGTCCTTGGCCGAGGGGCTTCTTCGTGGCAAGCGCGAGAAGCATGGCGAACTTCGAGTTCAGCTCCGCCAGATAGAGAGCGTAGAACGGGAGGAAGGGAAGGGAGTAAACCTGCAGGAAGAGAACCATCACAACGGCAAAAACTCCGGCTATGCCGGTGTTGACGTCCTTCATCGCCTTTACCTTCCTCTCGCGGTTGCCTTTGACCATCATCCCGTCGGCCCAGTCGGCTAAGCCGTCGAGGTGGAGGAGGCCTATCGTGAGGTAGAGCGCGAGGACAGCGAGGACGTTGCTCAGAGGAAGTCCCAGGTAAAGGACGAGCGTCGCCAAGGCGGAAGTTAGGGGCGCGAGCAGGGGAAGCGCCCAGAGCTCATTTCTAACCCTCTCGAAGTCGCCTTTGACCGGAATCCGCGTGAAGAATGGCAGGAGGTTCCTCATACAATCCCCGTCGCGCGCTCTTTTTCGTACTCCTCCCTTAGTGTCTCCCTCGTTTCGTCATCGACGAACGCCATAACCGCTCCACAGTCAAGGCAGAGCCATGGCGTGGCCTCGATAATCGGCTTCAGCATTCCAGTAGTCCTGCTCTTCCATGGGGGAGCCCAGAAGAAGCGGGCGTAGCCGCCCCTTTTGGTCTTGCTCTTCACCATCGTCCCCCCGCACAGGGGACACTTCCGGGTCTCAATCTTTTTCATTACCCATCACCTTCAAAGAGCTTAGTCATGCATCCTGCTATAAACCCTCCGACTGCGTCGTCAAGGAAAGGCGGAAGCTCCGCAAGGATTCCGGGCTTTCTGATGTCGTAGTAGAAGAAGTTGAAGAGCGCCATCTTCCCGCCTATAAGCTCGGCGATGTTTATTCCAATTAACTCGTCGGCCACAAGGTTCACGGGGTCGCCCTCAACTTTGAAGTTCTCTTCGAGCAGGAGAGCCGAAAGGAGCAGAGCTTGAACGTTGATGTCGCCCAGATACCTCAACATCAGCCCCCTCAGCCTTTCCCTGACTTTCTCGCGCTCGTCGCCGATGTAGAGCTCTAACGCGGTGTCGAGCATCTTTTCGAGGGTTACACCTTTGGATTCGAGCATGCTGGAGAGTTTCTCGGACCTCATTATCCCACCAGCCCATTTCCAGGCAGCATCTCTCCTCTCGCCCGGAAGACGCGGCCGTCTCATGCTTTTCCTTCTGCCTTCAGGGTTTCGAACTCTTCCCTAAGTTTTGCGACTGTATCCCCGTCCACGTACGGTATCAGTGCCCCGCAGTCGAGACAGAGCCACGCTCTGCCGTACACGGCCTTGTTGAACATTCCAGTCACCTTGCTCTTCCACGGGGGAATCCAGAAATACGTTGAGTATCCGTAGCGCTCAACTTTGCTCGGCACCATCGTGCCCCCACAGAGGGGACACTTCCTCGTCTCAACCATGTGAACCACCAAACCTATAAACCCCCTGGACTTTTTATCCATTATGCTCTTAAGGCTGGAGAACCTCAAAAGGGTGGGCGAGCTTTACATAAACCCTGCCAACCTCAAGGTCATTCCGTTGGTCCTCCGCGACTGGAGGGACTTTCTGAGCCTGGACGAGAAGACCTACGGAATCTACGCGAGAACGATATACAACCCCGGTGAGCGCTTTCTCGTCGTGAACGAGGGAGACGAGAGAATCGCCCTGGAGCTTGAAAATCTCTACCGTGAGCTTCTCGAAGACCCCCTGCGGTTCTGCCGCGAGGAATACCACCGCTATCAGCTCCGGGTGGCCAAGTTTGAGGGACTGCCCTTCGCCAACGGCTGGGTCGGTTCGGAGGTTGTCCTCGTCGGGGAGGCGCCGGGAAGAAAGGGCTGCGGAAAGACTGGGATATGCTTCTACCGCGACGCCTCGGGTACCTTGCTGAGAAAGACGCTCTTCACCCTGGGTGTCAATCCGGACTTCGTCTACATAACCAACGTTGTGAAGTGCAACCCGCCCGATAACAGGCTGAGGGGCTTCGGCGAGGGCGAGCTTGAGCTTCTCAGGAGGGAGCTTGAAGTTGTAAAGCCGAGGGCCATCTTCGCCATCGGCAGAACCGCCGAAAAGGCCCTGAAACGGCTCGGCTTTGAGTTCACCTACCTCAGACACCCGGCATGGTACGTGCGGAGGGGGCTGAGGGAACCGAACGGGGAGATGCTGGAGGAGTACTCGGCGATAAGGGAGGCCTTCGGAGAATGGAGGTTCTGACGGTTTTCTTCCTTGCACTGCTCTGGGACATCCTCCTCGGCGAGCCGCCGGTTAAGCTCCACCCGGTGGTCTGGTTCGGAAGGATAGCGGGCTTTCTCGACGGGAGATGGAAGCGGAGGGGCCCCCTTCCAGATTTCCTCGCGGGGACTCTAACGGCCCTCGCCGTCATTGGCTTCGCCCTTACACTTTCGCTACTTCCCTCTTATCTCCCCTTCCCGCTGGACTATGTCCTCGCGGTCTACCTCCTCAAGAGTTCCTTCGCGATAAGAAGCCTCCACGAGCACGTCGCGAAAACCCTAACCGGGGACATCGAGGAGAAGCGGAAGGCCGTCTCGATGATAGTGAGCAGGGACGTTAGAAGCCTTGACGGGACCCACCTCAACTCGGCCGCGATAGAGAGCCTGGCTGAAAACCTCAACGACTCGGTGGTCGCTCCGCTCTTCTACTTCCTCCTCTTCGGCCTTCCGGGCGCGTTGCTCTACCGCGCGGTGAACACCCTGGATGCCATGCTCGGCTACAGGAACGAGCGCTACGAGTTCTTCGGCAAGTTTTCCGCCAGGCTGGACGACGTCCTCAACTTCATACCGGCTCGCTTAACGGTTCTCCTCTACCTCCCGTTCGGTGGAAGGAAAGTTCTCAAACACTACCGCCTCGCGAGGTTCAAGATAAATTCCGACAAGCCGATAGCTGCTATGAGTGCGGTTCTCGGAGTCTGGCTTGAAAAACCGGGCGTTTATCAGTTTCCCGGCAGGGCTCCGGAGAATGACGATATAAGGCGAGCGTTGAGAATCTACTGGTTCGTCGTTGCCGAATGGGTAGCTATAACCATCGCCGCAACCTTTAAGTTTCGTCCGCTGAATATCATGTGAGGTGATAGCAATGTTACTTCTTAAAGACGTTGAAAGTGGGATTTCAAAGCTCCTTGAAATGAAAAAGAAGGCCGTGGAGGTGCACCCACTGTTCAGGGGAGTTTACCCGCTGGCGGTGTTCAGCGGAGGAGAGCTCCTTGTCTTTGAGCCGGAGGGGAGTTCCTACCGCTACTCCGGCAGTTTTCCGGCGGAGCTCCCCGAGGAGATATTCGCCGCGTTTCCCCTGAAGGAGACCGGGTGGAAAACCGCCGCGGTCGTGTCACGCCGCGCCCTCTCATCGGAGGAGGGGCTCGTCTTCATCCTCCACGAGTTCGTGCACTGCTACCAGGCGGAGTGCTGCGAGATAGAGCTCAAGAGGGGACTCAGAATTGCGAGGGAGTACTGGGAGCGGGGTGACTACTCATGGGAGCTTGAGCATCCCTTCCCCTACGAAGACGGGCGGTTTGTGGAGCTCTACTCCGTCCTGCTCGGCGGGGAACTGGAAAGAATCCCGGAGATAAGGGCGGGCCTCCGGGAGGTTCTTTCGGAGAAGGACTTCGAGTACATGGTCTGGGAGGAATGGAAGGAGGGGTTTGCGAGGCTCATTGAGAACCGTCTGCGGGCGCTCTTCGGGCTCCCCGGGAACCACGCCGGAGGGGAAAGGCCGTTCTCAAGGGTTACGTTCTACGAGGGCGGTGCGAGACTCATTGAGTGGCTCTGCAAGGCTGAACCCCACCTTTACCACGACCTTCGGGCCCTGTTTGAGAGGATGATGGCCCTGTGAGGTGTGTCCATGCTGGGACCCATAATGCTCTGAAAATCCATTGCCGCTACGCCTTCCAATTGGAACTTAGGGGAATTAAGGGGAAATTAGAAGCTATCGTCAAGCTTCCAACTGTAACAGTATGTCTTAATAATGGATTAAGTCTCTGATGTTAAGTTATTTTAATAGAAAAATTTTTAAGTAGATGACCATATACTTTTCAGGGCGGTCGCATGTCCTGCACCGAACATCCCGGGCAGTTGGAGAATACGCACGTTGGCTGTCACATTTGCGTCTAACATTATCCACCAGATAATCATCGGTTATGGTGGCAAAAATGAAGCGAGTCCCCCTGCTGATCCTTTTGATCTCCCTGATGCTCTTTTCTTCGCTGTGCATAAACGGTTCTCCATCAAAAAGTTCAGCTCAGGGGTTCAGCCACACGCAGTCTTCTTCCCCCAAGGACATCACGGCATTCCTCACCAGTGCCAAGGAACGTCTTGAGAAATGCGGTACAGGCTCAAAAGGGATTTTAGCGCCGGGAGAGGGCCTGAAGTACCTGAACATGAGTGTATTAAACAGCACGACGGCCGAGGTGGGAGGAAAGGAATACCGATACGTTGTTGTGGGGATTGGGAATGTTAGCTTCTCCGGAAAGGTCCGGATAGGAGAATATACAATTATCTGGGGACGGCCGAGGAACATCACAACGACCGGCGGGCAGAGGGTTGATTTTAAGGTTTACAAAGACGGCACTCCTGTTGGTTCGCTTACATACTGGTATGTCCCAGTTCAGATGGACTCTTACTGCCTCGCGATAGCATCCAAGTTGGTGACTCTCACAGACAATAATACGTTGATTTTCGTATTTATACGCAATGGTACCAAAAATCTGTGGCTTGTGTTGGAATGACAACCTACTGCATTCATTCGTTAAGTCTTCGTAAGATGCCCTGAATCGCTACGGAAGAATGAGACAGCTTCTCAGCCGTGGCCTTATCACGGAGAAAAGGATAATATTAAAAATGTTAACAGGCATGTATCCGTGCCATGCTCAGGTTACGTGAATTCGAAACATATCACGGCGGTGCAAGGGAGGAAGGTCTGCTCGACTTCTCGGCATCTCTCAACCCCTATCCTCCTGAGTGGCTCGATGAGATGTTTGAGCGCTCCAAAGAGATAAGCGGCCGCTACCCCTACTACGAGGGGCTTGAGGAGGAGCTGGAAGGGCTTGTCGGCGAGCCTCTAACCCTGACAGCAGGCATCACCGAGGCGCTCTACCTCCTCGGAATCCTCGCGCTCCGCGGGAGGAGGGTCGTAATCCCCCGCCACACCTACGGCGAGTACGAGAGGGTTGCACGGATTTTCGGGGCGGAAGCCATCAAAGGCCCGAACGAGCCAGAAAGGCTGGCTGAACTCATCGAGAGGAACTCCGTTGTATTTTTCTGCAACCCCAACAACCCCGATGGAAGGTTCTACCGCGTGGGGGAACTTAAGCCCCTTCTCGATGCGGTGGAGGATACGGGGGCGCTCCTTATCCTTGACGAGGCCTTCATAGACTTCGTGAAAACGCCGGAAAGTCCAGAGGGAGAAAACATCGTGAAGCTCAGGACCTTCACCAAGAGCTACGGTTTGCCTGGGATAAGGGTCGGCTACGTCCTCGGCTTTGAAAGGGCTTTCAGGAGCGTTAGAATGCCCTGGAGCATAGGCTCGACTGGGGTTGCTTTCCTTGAGTTTCTCCTCAAAGACGGCTTTGAGCACCTGAGGAAGACGATGCCCCTCATCTGGCGCGAGAAGGAGAGGCTTGAAAGAGCATTAGACGTTAGGAGCGACGCCAACTTCTTCGTCAAGCGCGTTGGTGATGCAGGGAAAGTCGTGGAGAGACTTAAAGAACACGGGGTCCTTATCAGGAACTGCACGAGCTTTGGTCTGCCTGAATATGTCCGCTTTTCGGTTAGGAGACCGGAAGAAAATGATATTCTAATTGCGGGGTTCAGGAGTGTCTTAAACGGCGCTTAACAATACGTGTTGTGGAAACCGACAGCAATAGTTAAATAACCGGGATACCAACAGCGTTTAGTAAAGATCGAGCGGTGTTTCCCTTGAGGGGGTATGTTTCCGCATTGCTGGCCATGTTGATTACCCTGCTCCTGATAGCCTCGATAAACCAGATACCTACAAAGCTCTACGGTACCCCTGAAAGGGCCCCCGCGGGCAATGGCTCTGGGATTGCCAGTGTCGAGAACCTTTTAGGTGTGAGCACTCCCGAGCAGTCCGCTGGAAAGTCTGTTATGAAAAACGGTATCCCCGACCTCTCCAGGTTTTACCCCTGGCTGAACGGCAGTTCGCGCGGACCAAACGGCTCCCCCTCAAATCTCAGCCGGGAATACACCAACATGACCCCCCAGTTCCGGCTCCCCGGAATGAGTTCCAATAGCACGGGTATCCTCACGGAGCCCGAGTTCATAGACCTCCGTAGAAACGGCTTCCGCAGGGAGGACACCGAGAGAATCATCATGACCGTGAGAGGTGCAGCCCACACCGCGTACCTTAGGGGCGGCGTCTACGTCACATACCTAAACGGGACTTGGCACCGCCTGAACGAGACCCCCATAACTGGGAACCGCGGTGTCCTGCCGCTTCCCACAGTGGAACATGCAAATGTGTCTGACAACATCACGGTGGTTCTGGCGTCCCCGATAGTCGAGGACAACCTTCTGACGGCCCTGTACACCGAAGAGGTGAGCGCACCGGGTGGCCTGAAATACTACCCTGAAAGCCACCTGTTCGGAACCTCCGGGGTCGTCTGGAACTATTCCTTCAAGACCGTGCATTATATATTCCCGGATGCCCTCCTGAAGGGAGCGAAAACCACCGCCTCTACCCGGTACCTCCAGACTCCGAACGTGAGTGAGAGGGTTCTGGAGCTCGCCCGCAACATAACCGCGGGAATCGAAGGGGACTACCTGAAGGCGAGGGCGATAGAGAGCTATCTTCGCACGCACTACGAATTTGACATGAACGCGCCCCCCGCCCCCGAAGGTATCGACCCCCTCGAATGGTTTCTGTTTCATTCGAAGAGAGGGGTCTGCATCGACTTCAACACGGCCTTTGTGGTTCTGGCCAGACTGAACGGAATCCCCGCGAGGCTGGTTACGGGATATCTGATAAAAGAAACCCCTGCCGAGCAGGCCGTGCACCCGATACAGGCCCACGCGTGGGCGGAGGTGCCCTTTGAGGGCATTGGATGGGTTACGTTTGATGCCACTGCACCCGCGGGGGTGGGCGAATCGCAGAAACCGGAGAACCAGAGCCTTCCCGGCCCGGATTTCGACATCCTGATCAAGCCGGACCCCGTTGTCACCGAGGTCAGCAGGGCTTTTCAGGTCTACGTCACCGTGATTCCTCACGGCCTTGGAAAAGTAAACGGCTGCGAACCGGAACTCGGCGTTAAAATAAGCATGGACGGGCTGTATTCGGTCAGCTCCACGATTGCGCCGAACATCACGAAACCATTCCGCATGAGCGGAATTCCTGAGCCGGGCACGTATCATCCAACGGTCAAAGTCACCCTTTCATACTGCGGTACCATGGGCGGAACGAAATCGAAAACGTTCACCGTCATAGTTCGGGGCGGGAAGTTCTCTCTGACGGCAGAACCTGAAAACCTCACCCTCGCAACGGGGGGGCTTGGAGGGGTAAGGATCTACGTCACGGGGGAGGGATACTCCCGGAGGGTTGACCTGAGTGTGGAGTATCCAGGCAGGTACAGGCTCCTGAAGGAGTCGGGAATCCCCGACTTCGAATCCGACCTCCTCTTAATGGCGCCCTCAAGGCCCGGGGACTACACCGTTAAAATAACCGGAACCTCCGGCGACACAGCGGTTGTCCTCCAGGTTCCCCTACACGTTCTCGGGCGCACCCGGACAAGGATAACCGGCTATCCGGCTGAGATACTGAAGGACCAGCCCTTCTGGGTGAACGGAACCGTAACCGACGAGAACGGAGGGCCCGTTGACGGCCCGGTGTACGTGACCCTCAACGAGAGCAAGGACTCCCCCGGTGTGGTGGTCGGCAGAGGAGTCTCGATAAACGGGCGTTTCAGCATTGAGTGCTCCGCTCCTCCTGACCTTCCCCCCGGAAACTATCAGATAGTGGCCCACTTCGGAGGAAACGATTACTACCTCCCGTCCAACAGCGACCCGGAGGTAATCGTCAGGGACAGGACGGCTATTCAGGTTGAGGGGCAGATGGTGACGAAGACCGGGAAGTTTGAACTCGGGGGAAAGCTCGTTGATTCCGCAGGAAACGGCGTTCCCAACGCCACGATTGAGGTCAGCCTGGACGGAACCTTTCACATCAACATTACCACCGATTCCGCCGGCGTCTTCACGGCTCACCTGCTTCTGGAAACGCCAGGGGAACACCGTGTTCTGATATCGTACGGGGGAGGCAGGTACTATCTGGATGCTGAGGCAGCGGTAAACATCACCGCGGTTGAGCTCAATGCAACCGTTCCTGATAGGTGGATAATAGGCAGGAACATCACGATCAACGGCTCGATTCTGGGCGTCGACTCCGGCAGCGTGTCCCTTTCGACCCCCATGGGCCGCTTCACCAGCGTCCTGGAGGGGGGACGCTTTAACTTCACCATTCCCGTAAACGTTTCTCCGGGAATTTACAACGTTTTCTTTACCTACGAAGACGTTCTTCTGGAGAGCATCCCCGTGACAATTGCCTCCCCCACCAACATAACCGTGGAATTCGGCGAGATGCGGGAGGGGGAGAACGCCACGATCGCGGTCAGGCTCGTGGATGCGTTCAGCAATCCTGTCCCTGGAAGGATTGTCACCCTCAGCCTCTTCGGCAACCACAGCGCCAGGACGGACATGAACGGCACTGCCCGCTTCACGGTTCGGCCGGGTGAAAGCGGGAGACATAGGGCCAGGGCGGTCTTTGAAGGGGACGAGTTTTACCTCCCATCCACCGCTGAGTTCGAGGTTCCCGTGGCCGGGCGGCCGCCCTACACCCTCATTCTCGCGGGACTCATCATACTGCCCGCGGGAGTGCTCGTCTACAGGAGGATGGAGGATATCGTAGCGCTTAAGCTTGGAATTGCCTCCGCACTCAGAGGGCTGGAGAAAAGGCGCTACTCGCCAATCCTTCATCCCGACAGAAGGCCGCCGGTTTACGGCGAGGGCGAGAAAATCACCGTCACGAGCGACGTTCCCGTTGAGCTTTTCGTCGACGGCAAGCCCGCTGGAACTGGGAATAAATTCGAACTGGTGCTGCCCAGGGGGGTTCACGAACTTCTCGCAAAGGGGGAGAAAGTTAAGGGATGGCTCAAAGTGTGGGTTGTGGACTACAGGGAGGAAATAATGAGGCTCTACGACAGATGCTTCCTCGAACTCGCCAGGAGAAAGGGACTGGGGGGCAAGGACCTCGCCCCGGAGGAACTCGCCCACAGACTGCGGGGCGAATACGACTGGAACGACCTGAAGACCGTTACGTACCTTTTCGAGGTCGCCAGGTACAGCCTCTACCCCGTTGGAAGGAGGGAGTTCATGGAGTTCTACCGGTCCCTGTCCCGACTGGTTGGAGGTGACTGCTATGGGGAAGATTGATACCTCTCTGATTCTCTATCCTATCCTCATGGTGCTCGTCTATGCCCTTTCGGGATATCCCCTCCTGAGCGGATACCTGGGGGACTTCGTGGCAAGCATCGAGGTGCTCCTGCTGTTTTTCCTCCTCTCCCGGCTCTCGCTTCTGCTCCCCGATTACGGGGAAGTTGCTTCCAAACTCTTTAAGGGGGCGGGCTTTGCACTCGCGTTCTATCTCCTCCCCTCCGAACCGTACACCCGCTGGGAATTTCAGCTCCCCCTGGCCCTTCTCGCCGCAGGAATTACCGCGGCCAGCGTCGCGCCGGAGCTCCCGGAGGTTCCGGGGCTTCTAACCCGGGGCCTGGGGGTGGCCATCGCCTTCTACGCCCTCTACATCTTCAGCGGGCAGCTGGTCAGGGGATACATTATAGCCCCCGCGTTCCTCTACGCCGCGGCAGCATCGGTGGTCGTGTACGCGCTCGTTGCCGTTGAACGCTCCGGTCTGATAGGAAGCCGTTTCGTGGAGAGAAACGCCGCTGGAATCATACTGCTCTTTGTACTCCTGGGGCTGTACGCCGGGCTCAGGCCCTACATGCTTGAGAACTATCCGGGGTACGTGTTTTACCTAGAGTGGGGGACGATAGGCTTCGCAACCCTGCTGGCGGCGATGGCCGTGCAGAACCACCTCTCTGCGGCGAACCTTGAGAACTATCTGGTGGGAGAGTGGAAAAAGCACAGTATGGAGATATCTGTAACCGGGGACGAGGAGTTCGAGCGTGTGAAGGAAGCGGTGGAGGACTTCGTTCTCCGTAAAAAGAAGGGCCCGCTCGTGACATTCTTGACATACTACGGCATAAAAGCCCTGGGAAACATTGAAGCAGTTAGAGAGCTAACCGAGCCCATCGTGGAGTACGAGGAGGAGTGCTATTCGGTGTTCACTCCGAGCTGGCTGGTCAGAAAGAGGGAGAGGGAGCGCCTCCAAAGGCGCCTTCAGCTTGTTAAATCTGCCATCGAAAAGATTGAAGAGTATATGGGGGGTAAAAGATGAAAGCGGAGTCCTATGCAGCCCTCTGTGATGAAGTCGTCTCGGCGGTTTCGAAGGTTTACATCGGTAACGAGGAGGTTGTGAGGAAAACGCTGGCGGCGGCTCTCGTAAATGGAAACGTCCTCTTTGAGGACCACCCTGGTCTGGGGAAAACCCTGCTCGCTAAGGCCTTCGGCCGCGCCCTCGGCTTGGAGTACCGCAGGGTTCAGTTCACGCCAGACCTGCTGCCGAGCGATATCATAGGCACCAAAGTCTGGAGGCAGAACCTTGGAACGTTTGAGCTTCTGAAGGGGCCGGTTTTCACGAACGTTCTTCTGGCGGACGAGATCAACCGCGCTCCCCCCAAGACCCAGTCCGCGCTGCTTGAGGCGATGGAGGAGCGCCAGGTTACGATAGAGGGCGACACCCTGAAGCTTGAGAGGCCCTTCTTCGTGATAGCCACCCAGAACCCCATCGAGTACGAGGGAACCTACCCTCTCCCCGAGGCCCAGCTCGACAGGTTCCTCCTCAGAATGAGTGTGGGATATCCGAAGAGCCTGGATGACGAAGTTGGAATCCTTAAGGCAAGGATATCGTGGGGCAAGGACGACCCAACCGCTGACATGGAGCCGGTCATGGACAGGGACACGTTCCTGGAGATGCAGGCGTTCGTTGAGCACGAGGTGTTCATACACGACGAGGTTCTCAAATACATCGCGGGAATCGTCAGGGAGATCAGGAAGGACGAAAGGGTCGAGGCGGGCCCGAGCCCCAGAGGTGCTCTGGCGCTGCTGAAGGTTTCCAAGGCGAACGCCATGATGAACGGCAGGGATTTCGTTGTTCCAGATGATGTCAAGAGATACGTCATAGATGCACTGGCTCACAGAATCGTTCTCGGGGCTGAGTACGCCTTTGAGGGAGTGAGCGGTCGGGAGGTCGTCGAGGCGGCGGTTAAGAGGGTTCCGGTTCCCAAAGAGTTCGAGCGTGAGGAGTGATGACCGCGGCCCGCTCATTCATCTCCACCGCCCTCTGGTTCATCGCAGCAGGGATAATCTTCTCCATGCCGGGACTGGCGTACCTGGCGGTAATTCCCATGACGGTGCTGGCGGCGGGGCTTTTGGTGGATCCCCCTGAGGGAATATCGGTTGAGAGGAAGCTCGTCAAAACGAACCTTCGGGTGGGGGAAGAACTGAGGGTCAGCGTGCGCCTCAAGGTCAGGCGCGGCCTCGGCTTCGTGGTGATAAGGGACACCCTCCCGGAGGAGTTCGCGCTGGTGGATGGGAGCAACGTCCGAGCGTTTTTCAAGGGGCCCCGGGAACTGGTGGTGGAGTACGAGTACGTCATCAAACCCGCGAAGAGGGGCAGGTACCGCATCGGCCGCAGTGAGGTGCTGGGATACCACGTCTTTGGGCTCAAACCGAGCAGGTGGGGTGTTTTTGGTGAAGAAACCTACCTATCGGTGCTGCCGCGCGTAAGCCTTCCGAAGAGGACCAGAACGCCCGTTACAAAGTCCCAGATTCCCATCCCCGTGACGAGCGTCTCCATCAGGGGCGTGGCCTCCACGGACTTCAGGGAGATAAGGGAGTACCGCGCGGGCGACCCCGTCCGCTTCATAAACTGGAAGGCGTCCGCCAGGAAGGGTGAGGTTCTGGTAAACGAGTTCGAGAAGGAAGGCAAAAAGACGGTGCTTTTCATCATAGACGCAACGAGCTCCAAAGTTGGCTCCTCCGTGGAAAACCCCCTGGAATACAGCATCCAGCTCGTATCTTCCCTGGCGTACTACTTCACAAAGAGGAACTACAACGTTGGTCTCTACGTAGTGGGCCACGGAAAGCTCATCCTTCCCGCCACCGGGTCAAAGCAGCTGTATATCCTGGTTAAAACGCTCCTGGAGCTTGAAGAGGTTGAGGTTGAAAAGGAGGACTTTGTTCGCGCCGTGGAGGGTCTCAAGCACGTGCTTATCCGCTACACACCCCTTGTGATTTACGTCTCAAACCTGCTCCCCGAAAGACTGGCTGAGATCAGGGAGGGCATAAGAAGGCTTCGTCCGATATACAGGGATAAACGGCTTCCAATGCTCGTGTTCGATGTGTCCACGTACTCGCTTTTAGGGAGGGACGTCAGCTCGCTGATACTGCTGGAGAAGCGGGCCCTCCGGCACGACCTTCTAAGGGCTGGGGTGTACTCAATCCTCTGGGACCCGACCAGGGAAGACGTGACCTCCGTCGTTACAAAAACAGTGAGGCTGATAAGATGAGAACTGATCACGTCCTGACCGCACTGAGGCTGGCAGTTTTGGTGCCAATGATACTCATAGTTTCGGACATGCTGGCCTCGATAGCTCCCCTGACGGCGTTTCTTGGTGGACTCGGAATCGTAGCTCCAGAAACGCTGATCCGCCTCGGCGTGGCCGCGTTGGTGGGGTTTATAGTTCTCAACGGGGAGTCTCCCGGATGGCTGATATCCCTCGCGTACTTTGCAAACATTCTGTACCTAATAACGCGGGCCTCCCCTCTGGTCGAAACAGCGTTCCCGACACTGTACCCGCCCCTGATGGATGCATTGGAGAAAAACGTGCTGCTCCCAACTTCACGGGCGTTCTTCTACATCCCCGTGCTTGTTGTTGTCTCGATAGTTGATGACTACCTCGGGGAGCTGATTGAGAAGGAGAGGATTATGAGTGAGTGGGAAATTCCCGATGAGGACGTTGCGGGCGTCGTTTACCCCTCTCTCCTTGTGATGGCCGTGGCAACGGTAACGTCCGCCCTGGTGTTCCTGTGGGCGATTGATTACCTCACCGGGAGAGGGGTGGATTTTGGGGAGCTGTACTACCTGGCCCCTCCGCTTCTCCTGCTCGCGCTTGGGGTGTCGTTCAGCATGGGCATCTTCGGGCGTGGGAAGGCCAGGCGCAACGTGCTGGTAATCAAAGCCAGAATACCTCTGGGCAGGGGCTATTCATGGGAAATCGAGGGAGAAGAGAACCTCGTCGTGACCGTGCTGACCAGAGGTGGCGAAATGCGGGAACGAGAGGTGAGGATAGAAACGGAGGTCAAAGAACCGCCGAAGAGGGTGATCCTTTACGTTAAGGTCTTGGGGACGGGAGAGGGGGAGGATTCCACCAAAAGGGTTTCGCTTAGGAAGGTTAAGGAGAGCACCGACGGGGATACGCGGTTCCTGCTGTACACCAACATGTGGCCCGTTGAGTTCTGAGCGCCGAAAATCTTTTGTTTGAAAATATGTCCATATTTCTGGTGGTACCATGCACGAACTCTACACGGCCCTTGCCGAGTACTACGACGCGATTTACAGACGGAGGGTCGAGCGGGTTTCTCAGGAGATAGACTTCGTGGAGGGACTCTTTAGAGAGGATGCGGAAAGGGAAGTACGGCGAATCCTAGACCTTGCCTGCGGAACCGGGATTCCAACGCTCGAACTCGCGAGGCGCGGTTACAGGGTTACGGGCCTCGACCTCCACGAGGAGATGCTCGCCGTCGCTAAGAAGAAGGCCAAAGGGGAAGGGCTTAGCGTCGAGTTCATTCAGGGAAACGCGCTTGAGCTTGACTTCGAGGAGGAATTTGACGCCGTGACGATGTTCTTCTCGTCCATTATGTATTTCGATGATTCTGCAATTCAGCAATTATTTAATTCTGTAAAACGAGCCCTGAAACCTGGCGGAATTTTCATCGCCGACTTCCCGTGCTGGTACTACGGCGGAAGGGACGGTCCAATAGTATGGGACGAACGGAAGGGCAAAGAAAGACTCGTCATAACTGACTGGCGCGAGGTAGAGCCGGCTTTTCAGAAGCTCCGCTTCAAGAGGCTCGTGCAGATAGTGAAGCCCGATGGGAGCGTTAGGGCCTTCATGGTGGACGACGAGCTCAACATCTACACCCCACGGGAGATGAGGCTTTTGGCCGAGAAGCACTTCAGGCGGGTCAAAATCTACGGAGACCTCCACGAGCTGAGGCCCAACGACCGGCGGTACTGGCTGGTGGCGGCGAAGTAGCCTAAAATTTTTAAATTTCTGCCTCCTTTTGTACAGGGGTGATGCCTATCGTTCACGGGAGGAGGAAAGCGCGGTCTGGAATGGCGCTACACGGTGACGGCGCTGCTGAGCTCTCTGGGCTCGGCGGTACTGGGTCCCTACCTGAGCCTGTGGCTTAAAACTGCCGGCCTCAGTTTTTTGGAGATTGGCCTGGTTCAGGGCGTTTCTGAGATTGTTCAGCTCCTAACGGATTTTCCAACGGGCGGTTTTGCGGACCGGTACGGCAGGGTGAAAACGTACGCAGCGGGGAGTGCACTCTTCGGCACCGGTATCTTGGTAATAGCACTATCAGGGAACCTTCCGATGATTCTCCTGGGTTCAGCGATGACGGGACTCGGGGCGGCGCTGGTCAGCGGGACAATGATACCCTGGCTGTACGATTCCCTTGGAGACGGGAGCAGGGTCAAGGACGTTCTCGGCAGGGTCAGGGCCCTCTCGGGGCCGGTTCGGTTTGCCGGTGGCCTTTCCGCGGGCTATCTGGCATCACTTGCACCGAACCTGCCCGTGCTGGCCGCGGGAGTGCTCTCGATAGCATCGGCTCTCACCGCTTATCTCATGCTGCCGGACAACTATGGGACCCGGAAAAAGAGCTACGTCGAGGTGCTAAGGGAAGGCCTTCGCGAGCTCAGGAGCAACAGGGCGATTCACTTACTTTTGGCGGCCTCATTCCTCCTCAGCTTCTCCGCCAGAGCGTTTTTCACTTTCTGGATGATACTGCTCTCCAGCAGGGGACTTCCGGAGACGTACATGGGTCTGCTCTTTGCCCTGATGGTGCTGTCAACCTCCGGTGGAGCATTGATTTCAAAGAAAATCAGTCCCACACCGAGGGCACTCGCGGCATTAACAGCACTGTGGGGACTCGGAATATTCCTCCTCGGCATCATGGAGAACCTTGCACTCAGCGTTTTCCTGCTCTTTGCCATTGAGGTCACACTGGGGGCTAGGTTTCCAGTGATGGCGGTCGTGAAGAACGGCTTCATTCCGTCTGAAACCAGGTCAACGGTCAATTCGGCAATGAGCACCATCTCAAGCGGCTTCATGGCGGCTGCGAACATCTTCGTCGGGGCGCTGGTCTCTTTCTTCGGCCTGGAAGTGGCGTACGAAACGGCAGGAATCCTCGCCCTCGCCTCCGCCCTTCCACTGCTGTTGCTCTCGAAATTCAACCAAGGATGAGGCTTCTTTCATTTTTTAACCCCAAACTTTTTAAACCTCGGGCTCATTTCTATACCCTGGTGGTGCCTATCGTCCACCGTAACGCTGATCTCAACCTTTGAATCCCATGCGTTCCGCGCTTCTTGGTTAACCCTTACTCCGGCACCACCGGCGTTGCTAAGATTTTTAAGCCGCCCTTCTGAGGGTAACCCATCTTCAAAAAACCGAAAAGGTGATGCCCATGCTTCCTAAGACCTACGACCCGAACGAGATTGAACCGAAGTGGCAGAAGTTCTGGCTGGATGAGAAAATCTACAAGTACGAGCTCGACGAGAAGAGGCCGAGCTACGCGATAGACACTCCACCCCCGTTCACGAGCGGAACGCTCCACCTCGGTCACGTGCTCAGCCACACCTGGATCGACATCATAGCGCGCTATAAGAGAATGACCGGCTACAATGTGCTCTTCCCGCAGGGCTTCGATAACCACGGCTTGCCGACCGAGCTTAAGGTGGAGAAGGAGTTCGGAATCAGCAAAGACCAGCCCGAGCTCTTCCTCAAGAAGTGTGTTGAGTGGACCTGGCAGGCCATCGAGGCGATGCGCAACCAGTTTATCAGGATAGGTTACTCCGCAGACTGGGACCTGGAGTACCACACGATGGACGACTGGTACAGGGCTGCCGTGCAGAAGTCCCTCCTTGAGTTCTACGAGAAGGGTATGCTCTACCGCGACAAGCACCCGGTCTACTGGTGCCCGCGCTGCAGGACGAGTCTGGCCAAGGCTGAAGTCGGCTACGTTGAGGAGGATGGTTACCTCTACTACATCAAGCTCCCGCTGGCGGATGGAAGCGGCTACGTCCCCATAGCCACCACGAGACCCGAGCTGATGCCGGCCTGTGTTGCCGTCTTCGTCCACCCCGATGACGAGCGCTACAAGGACGTTGTGGGCAAGAAGGTAAAGCTCCCGATATTCGAGAGGGAAGTGCCTGTTATAGCCGATGAGGACGTTGACCCCGAATTCGGAACCGGTGCGGTCTACAACTGTACCTACGGTGACGAGCAGGACGTCGTCTGGCAGAAGCGCTACAACCTGCCGGTTATCATAGCAATCAACGAGGACGGCACGATGAACGAAAACGCCGGCCCCTACGCCGGCCTTAAGGCGGAAGAGGTGCGCGAGAGAATAGCCGAAGACCTCGAAAAGATGGGCCTGCTCTACGACAGGAAGAAGGTCCACCACCGCGTGCTGAGGCACACCGAGAGGAGCTCATGTATGGCCCCCATCGAGCTGCTCCCCAAGACCCAGTGGTTCATCAAGGTGAGGGACTTCACGGACGAGATAGTGAAGGTCGCTAAGGAGATCAACTGGTACCCGAGCGACATGTTCCTCCGCCTGAAGGACTGGGCGGACTCAATGGACTGGGACTGGGTTATAAGCAGGCAGAGGGTCTTTGGAACGACGCTCCCGTTCTGGGTCTGCAAGAACGGCCACGTGGTTCCTGCCAAGGAGGAAGACCTGCCTGTCGACCCGCGCTTCGACAAGCCGCCCATGGATAAGTGCCCGGTCTGCGGTGCCGAGCTCGAACCCGTAACGGACGTCCTCGACTGCTGGATAGACTCCAGCATAACCCCGCTTATCATAACCCGGTGGCACGAGGCCATCAAGGGCTACGAAGAGGCCAAGCGCTGGTTCAAGCACAACTTCCCGACCGCGCTCAGGCCGCAGGGAACGGACATCATAAGGACGTGGGCATTCTACACGATATTCAGAACCTGGGTTCTCACAGGTGAGAAGCCCTGGGACGACGTCCTCATCAACGGAATGGTGGCCGGGCCGGACGGCAGGAAGATGAGCAAGAGCTACGGCAACGTCGTTGCCCCGGACGAGGTTATTCCGAAGTACGGCGCCGATGCGCTCCGCCTCTGGACGGCTCTGGCACCGCCCGGAGAGGATCACCCGTTCAAGTGGGAGACCGTCGACTACAACTACCGCTTCCTCCAGAAGGTCTGGAACATCTACCGCTTCGCCGAGAGGCACCTGAGCGATTTCGACCCGAGCAGCGCTCCGGAGGAGCTTGAGCCGATTGACAGGTGGATACTCTCAAGGCTGCACCGCGTCATCAAGTTCGCCACCGAGGAGATGGAGCGCTACCGCTTCAACCTGCTCACCAGGGAGCTGATGACCTTCGTCTGGCACGAGGTCGCTGATGACTACATCGAGATGATCAAGTACCGCCTCTACGGTGACGACGAGGAGAGCAAGCTCAAGGCTAAAGCGGCGCTCTACGAGCTGCTCTACAACATAATGCTCCTCCTCGCCCCGCTGGCCCCGCACATAACTGAGGAGCTCTACCAGGAGATGTTCAAGGCCCACGTTGGTGCCAAGAGCGTGCACCTCCTTGAGTGGCCGAAGTACGACGAGGGCAGGATAAGCGAGGAGGCTGAGAAGCTCGGAGAGCTCGCCCGCGAGATAGTCGGTGCCATGAGGCGCTACAAGAACAGCCGCGGCTTAGCTTTGAACGCCAAGCTCAAGCACGTGGCCATCTACGCTACCGACTCCTATGAGGCCCTGAAGGCCATCGAGAAGGACATCGCGGGAACCATGAACATCGAGAGGCTGGAGATAATCCGGGGCGAGCCTGAACTCGAAGAGCGCATCACCGAGATAAAGCCCAACTTCAGGACGGTCGGGCCGCGCTACGGTAAACTCGTGCCGAAGATTACCGCCTACCTCAAGGAGAACGCGGAAGAGGTTGCAAGGGCCCTCAAGGAGGCCGGGAAGGTCGAGTTTGAGGTTGACGGAGAAAAGGTCGAGCTCGGCAAGGAGGACATCGTGCTCAGGAAGGCTGTGTTCAGCGAGGGCGAAGAGGTTGAAACTGCGGTAGTTGGGGACGCCGTCGTGGTGTTCTTCTGAAGTTTTACTCTTTTTCCGTTCTTCGTTGGACAATTGTACATCGTAATTCTTTTAAAGTCTGGATTTTTAATCCTGCCGGTGGTGTGATGGCCAGGTGGACGGTGTACTACGTTGACAAAGCCAGCGCGCCGGAGGAGTGGGTTTCCCTCTCAAGGGAGCTTAAGTCGATGGAACTCGCCCCTGTTCCGCTCTACACCTCGGAACAGGCATCGGATACCCTGAGCCGGCTCTGCAAGGAGAACGGAAGTGTGATTGTTGTGAGACTGTTCGGAGATTTCTACGCGATTCCGAACGCCAGGATTTTGACGATATCGGAGGAGTCTGAGGGCGAAGAACCCGATGATGTGGAGTTTACCACAGTAAAGAACACGGTTGTGAAGAGATTAAAAGCAAGGGACACGGAGATTTTAATAACAAACGAAAAGGGCTTTGAAAATCTTGCCAAAGATCTTTTGGGGGACAGGATTGAGGTTCCAGACCCCTGGTGGAAAAGAAAGCTGAAGGCCATCGTTATAGCGCTGGCGGTGGTGGCCCTGATCGTTTACCTCAACATTCCACTCCCAGAGATATCCGCGGCCCAGAGGTTTGCCCTTCGTGTTGCCTTTCTTGCACTGCTCATCCTTGCCGGAATTAGGAGGGGGTACTTCAAATGATTTCAGCAGTTGTAGCACAGCATCGCGGCCTTCTTGAGGAGAATTACCCTGTAAGCCTTGCCGTTGATTATCCTCGCATTGGAAATCTTGTTGAGGTGGTGTATCCTCTTCCTCTCAAGGGCTATCAGGTCAAGCTCCCTGAGAACTTTAACGAAGTCTTCCGGGCGGATTTTGAGCCACCTGGAGTACTCATCGAACAACTCTTTCTCGACCACCCGGTAAGTCTTGCCGTTCACCTTGTACCTGATAGCTCGCTTGGGGAGCTCCTTCCTCAGGCGCCAGCGGGCGTGTAGCGGCTCCTGGAACTCGTAAACCGCTTCATCCATGGACTTCCCGTCCACCATCATCTTGAGGATTATGCCGAGGATGCGGTTTATCCTGTCGGGGACGCCCACAACATCGCCTTTGAGGACGATCTTCCTCCTGCGTACCTTTATCCCAGCCTTCTCAAGCTCCTGGCCTATTTTAGGGGTGGTCTTCTTCTTGTTCCCGCCGGTGTCGACGATGCCGCCGATTATAAATGCCCCAACGCCAAAATCCTCCCCGCTCAGGACATCATCCGCCCAGGGGTCGAGGAGAACGACCTCATCGATGCCCTTTTCCTTCAGAAAATCTGCCGTCGGTCCGGCGTAGGTCGTTATTCTCTCGATGGGGCCGTGGAACATGGATTTAAACTCATCGTTCGCCCACGTTACGGCGAGCTCCCTTCCGGTGAAGTAGTCCCTCAGCAGGCCGTAGCTCTGGCTCACCTGCAGGCAGACCTTACCCTTCTCCTTCTGGGTGTGCCTGTCCCAGTGGTATAGGTCGATTATGAAGTAGGGCCACTCCGGGAGCTTTGAGCGGAGCTCTTCGGGCGTCAGAACAGGCTCGAACTTCTCCATCATGCACAGCGGGGCGTAGGCGTAATGAGAGCCCTCAACGTGGTTGCCGTTCAAGTCCCACGCAACGGCCGTCTTCTCCAGAACGCGGAATACTGCCCCCTTTCCGTTGATTATCTCCACTGCCACGTCCTGAAGCTTGTTCTTTGACTTTCTGAAGCGCTTTGAGAGCACCCCAAAGCTCTCTATCCCCTTCTCCATCAGCGCTTCCCTGAAAAGGTCGGCGAGCGTCTTCATGGCCATCGGTTGAGGGTCGGGCGGAGATTTAAAAAGTTTGCCTGAGTATCTTCTGTGACATATGCCGTAAAGGGAAGCTCCCTTCGGGAGAGCTCGTCGAGCCGGCTGATGGTGGAATGAGCCGGTTAATCTTCGTGGACAGCTCGGATGGCCGGAACAGCCCCTATGTCCCCGCATTAACGATCACAGATTCAAATAAAAACTAATATCCACTGACAGTATAGTCAAGTGGACTAAACGGGGTCGTCGAACTTTTGGGTAGAACTACTTATAATAGGTCTCGTTTTATTGAGGATGCTGTTTTAGCGCAGCTCTCAACTGGAGAAGGTGTGGATAAGCTTGGAGGCAGAATTCTGGTGCCCCGGCCGGGATTTGAACCCGGGGCGCGGGCTCGAAAGGCCCGCATGTTTGACCGGGCTACACCACCGGGGCTCGATATTAGGGAAGGGCGAGCGTTTAAAAATCTTTCGACTTCTAGCGTTTGAGAAGTGCAAACTCCAACACGGGATCGGCTAATCCTGTAGGGAATGTTCCTGCCGTCCATCTTTTCTCTATAAAAGAGGCTTCAGGAGGGCGTTGAGGAGTCTTGCAATGGTTGCATCTGTTATCTCGCGCTTTTCCGTTTTTTCAAGTTCCGTTTTCAATTCGCTCCAAGTATTTCTTCCGCGGGCTATCGAATGAAGAATGGTCAGACATCGCTTTCTTGCAAGGGGCCTTTTCTCAAGGAAACGGTCAAGCTCCAAAGCTATCTTCATCAAAGTACAAACTACCACCGCGATAGTTAAAAAGGTTTAAGTTGGTCTCTTCTCTTCCTCCGAGAACTTCCAGTTCCTCGTTATCCGCGTCACGTTCCTCACGAGGGCCTTCTCCTCCGGGTGTCTTGAGACGAGCTCCTCAAGGAAGGAGATGAGTTCATCGTAGGCGGGCTTGTCTATCGGGAAGGGAACGCGATCCTTGCCTCCGACGGCGTATGTGAACTTGAAGGGGTCGGGCGGGTGAGTTACCGGGTCCTTCCAGCTCGGATGGACGTCGTAGACCAGCTCAAGGACGAGCGAGAGGGCCCTAAGCGTGCTCGGCCCGAGGCCCTTCAGGAGAAGGAACTCCTCGTAGTTATCCACGCTCAGCTCCCGGGCGAACTCCAGAGCCCTCTTGTTCAGCTCGAACCTTCCGAGGCTCTCGTAGCGCCTCAGGATGGAAACCTCATCGACGTCGCGGGGCTTGTAGTAAACCAGTGGCCGGTAGCCCTTGGCTATGGCTTTCAGGCTCTCCAGCTCGCGCTCTATCTTCCCCGGCTTTTCCTGCACCACGTCGAGGAGCGTCTTCTGGTACTCCCTCGACTCCTTCGAGACCGTGTTGAGGGCGAACTCCCTCCTGAGCCCCGAGATGGCATTGTGCGGGTCGAGGGTGAAGGTCTCGGCATCGAACCAGTGGAAGCGCCTCGCCATCCTCTCGGCCTCGTTCATGCCCTGCTGTACCACCGCCCAGTTGCCCTCCTCATCGAGGAAGAAGACGTGGTGGTAGAGCCCGTAGCCGGTCTGGAGGGCGACGGTGTCCACCTTCGCGACCAGCCGTGATGTCCTCACGTAGGGCTCGGGATCGAGTTCGTAGAGTTCGGCTATGGTCTTCAGCTCCTCTGGCGTTGCCCTGCTCTTCTTCCCCTTGCCCCCGGCAGCTTTAACCCCCAGCTCCTCCCTCCAGAGGGCGTCCTTTATCATGCCCGCCGTCACGGTGGTTGAACCGGATGAGTCCCAGTCCATCCCGATGACGTTGTTGAAGGCCTGGAACCAGACCGGGTCGGAGAGCCTCTCAAGGAGACCCTTTGTTCCATACTCCTCGACCGCCAGAACGAGCACTAACCGGGTGAGCTTTCTCATCCTCCGGGCCAGCCACGCCGGAACGTGACCTCCGTGAAGGGGCAAATCCGCTACGTTTCTCATCGTTGGCTGTTGGTCTCAAAACGATTTAACCTTTGCCACAAGCTTTTTATCTCCCGGCGCGTTTTCCCCATCGTAAACCCACGGGAGGTATGCTCATGGGAGTTGAAAAGGTCCCGAAGTACGACATTCCGACCAAGAAGGTTGACTACGTTTTTATCGAGCTCGACAAGATGAAGCCCCACGAGCAGCTCGTTCAGAAAGAGCTTGAGGCCTTCATCGAGAGCGTTACCGGTAGTGGAATCTTCTGGAAGCCCATGCTCCTCGCCAAGGTTCCCGGTGAGGACATGTACCTCATCGTTGACGGCCACCACCGCTGGGCCGGCCTCCAGAAGCTCGGCGCCAAGAAGGCTCCGTCCGTCATACTCGACTACTTCAGCGACGACGTCAAGGTCTACACCTGGTATCCTGCTTTCAAGGGTAACCTCGATGAGGTCATCGATAGGCTTAAGGCAGAAGGTCTTGAGGTCGTTGAGGATCCGGAGGCCGAGGAAAAGGCCGAGCGGGGCGAGATTGCCTTCGCCATCGTCGGTGAGAAGGTCTTCGCCGTTCCGGGCGGTCTCGATGAGCAGAAGAAGGTCAGCAAGGTCCTCGACGAGATGAGCGTTGAGGGTAAAATCGAGCTCATCTACTACGGCCTCAAGGAAGATGCTAGGGAGGACATGGGCAAGGGCGAGATCGACTACGTCTTCATCAGGAAGGCCCCGAGCAAGGAGGAGGTCATGGAGCTCGTCAAGCGCGGCGAGGTCTACTCCCCGAAGACCACCAGGCACGTCCTGCCCTTCAACCCGGACAAGATTGACGTCAAGCTTGAGGAGCTGTTCTGAAGGTTTTTAACCACTTTTTTCTACTTTCTCTGCCGATGACGAGGGATCAACCGGCTGAATGGTGATGACCAGTCCAGGAGGCCGAGGCCCTGCACCTACACAGGCATCTACAAAAAGGCTTTAAATACCTACTATGACTTTTATTTTCAAGTGGTGGGGGAGGTGTTTGAGATTTTGATTCCCGTGCTGGCGAGACCATGGAAAGGGAGGGATACGAAAAAGGTTGAAGTACCCTCGTTTAAACTGGTGAGTTCATTCTCCGATGTTCCGGAGGAAAACGCTGTCGTTATCGGCAGGGCAGGTATGAGAATCCATCAGGGCTGGAAGCTCATCACCGTGAGTTCGGTTAAGGGCTACTTCGGTCCGAGGGAGCTTCACAGAATCCTCGACGGCATAATAACGAGCCTCAAGGGACACCCCAACAGGGCGGTGGTCATAGCGTGCCCGGAATATCTGGCGCTTCACAATGGCTTTGAAGCGTTTCTGAGGTTTCTCAACACGATCCGCGACTACGTTATATTCGCCAACGCAAGGGTTTACGTCGTCACGGATCCGTTGGCATGGGAACCGCGGCAGTGGGCCCTCCTCAAGAAACTTGAACTCTGAGCGACAAATTTTAAAGCTCCACCGTTGCCTCCTCTATGATGAGGATGCTCCGGGGTTTAATCTTCGACGTTGACGAGACCCTGGTTTACTACGAGGGCTACGACCACAGGGAATGGTACGAGAGGTGGGTTATGCCGGCCCTTCGGGAGCACGGCATCGAGCTGGACTACGAGACCTACAGAAAGACCGTAACCGGCGAGCTTCCGAGGAGCTACGTCGAGCGCTTTGGGGTAGACCACGTGGAGTTCTGGAAAATCGTCGATGGCGTGAACCTCCAGTACCGCAGGTGGATGGCCGAACGGGGAAAGATACGGCCCTTCTCGGACGTTGGTGCCCTCGAAGAGCTGAAAGCGATGGGCCTGAAGCTCGCGGCCGTGAGCAACGCCTCCCAGGAGTGCACGGAGTTCGTTCTGAACCTCTTCGATTTGAGGAAGTACTTTGAGGTTGTTTACGGGAAAGACTATTCGAACTTGGACGGCGTCAAGCCAAGCCCCTACCTCGTTGAAAAGGCCCTGAACGCACTCGGCCTGGAGCCGGAGGAAGCGCTGATGATAGGCGACAGCCACCACGACGTGCTCGCAGGAAAGCGCGCCGGCATGAAGGTGGTTAACGTTACGCGCTTTGGCGAAATCGAGGGCGCCGACTATTACGTGGAGAACCTCCGGGAGCTTGTGGAACTGGTAAGAAAAATGCCGTAGACCCTCCAGTATTACCACGGTTCATAAAAATCCCCGGCACCCTTAAATACTCCAAAGTAGTTATGTGCACTGTGGTGATTCATGGAGGCCGTTGGATTTAAATGTGAGAGGTGCGGTGCGCCCCTCGAAGTATCTCCGGAAACCATAGTTGCAATCTGTCCATACTGCGGTTTTCCGAACCACGTGAGTGGAAACCTGAAAACGGAGAACATCTACATCGTCCCGACCGTCGATAAAAACGCCATAGCCAAGGCCTTCTGGGACCGCGTCAACAGGGATTTCGACCTCAAGCGCATGAAGGAGGGGATCGAGGTAGTTGACATCGAAGGCCACTACGCCCCGTACTGGGTGGGCAGCGTTCACGTTGAGGGTGACGTCGAGTACATGGTGCGCGAGGAGGAGTGCCACACTGACTCGGAGGGCGAAACCCACTGCCACACCGTCGAGAGGCACTACCACGACTACGTTGACGAGGTTTTGAGCCTCATCGGCTCCGCAAGGAGGCAGGTCAAGAGCTTCGGCGTTGATGACATCATCGTCCACTACTCGAGGGCAAAGCCCAAGGGGAAAAAGCTCCTTGAGCTGGACGAGGATCAGTGGGGAAAGATAAAGCTGGAGATACTCAACACTGAAATAGACGAGACCCAGGCGAAGATGATAATGCGCGAGGATGCGGTAGACGTCATAAGGGACCGCTATTCAGCCAAGGCAGACAGGATAGAGCGCTTTGATATAACCGCCGATGAGCCCCAGAACGTTTCTCTGATTCTCCTGCCGATGTGGACCGTCTATTACAAATATGAAAACTCTATATACCATGCCGTCTTCGCCGGCTGGGACGGAAGGGACGTTGCCGCCACCGAGCCCATGCCCATCTGGAGGCGCGCCCAGTACATGGCCGGCGTCGTCCTCGGAGTCATCATAGGCGCTGCTGGAGCTGCCTACGGCGGTGCAAACGGCTCGGCTCTGGTTTCGGTGCTCTCGCTGATACTTGGGGCTGGCGCCAGCGGCTACTTCGGGTCGCTGGTTCTGGAGGGGCAGAGAACCGAGAGGAGCACCGGCATCATGGGGCACTTCACGGGGGCGTTTAAGAGGTGATAGCCATGGAGGTTCAGTGCCCAACCTGCTCGGCCAAGTTTAAGGTTCCTGACACCGTGAGCGTCGCAACGTGTCCCTACTGCGGAACGACCTTCCAGCTCGAAACGAAGGAAGAACTCGGCGAACACTTCTTCTTCCCGCCGATAAGGAAGGACGCGGGAGGAGTTCTGCTCAAGTTCATCTCCAGGCAGTACGGCGCTCCGGCTGACATAACCGGGGCGAAGATAACGAAAAAGGAGCTCCACTGGGTGCCGGTTTACTTCTTCTATCTCCACGGTAGGAGCACGCGCTGGTCAACGATAGAAGAGGTTCGCTTCGTCGGAATCCCCGCAGGCTCACCCTTCCAGAAATTGCTAAAGGATTACCCGTTCCCGATAAGGGGCAAGCGCTTCTTCGATGAGGCAGTTGTCGGAAAGGGCAAGTACTACGAGCCCAAGATGTCCAGGGAGGAGGCCGAAGCGATGGCGAGGAGCATCATGGAGAGCGCCCTCGGAAGCGAAGCGAGCCAGGAGGACAAATCCCTCGGCGGCGTTGAGATTGAGGTGAAGTACCAGGGGCTCGTGCACTACCCCCTCTGGGAGGTTTACTACGAATACGGGGGTCAAAACTTCGTGGGATACGTTGATGGAACCGACGGAAGGGTTGTCCAGGCGGAGTACCCGCTCATGAGCGGCGCCAGAAAGAAAGCCAGCCTCTTGGGTGCCGGCGTTCTGGCGGCCGGTCTGATAATCGGCATAATCGCGGCCGGCGCATACGGAAGCGCCTGGGGGCTCATCGGCGGGCTCATCCCCGGAGGTGCCGGGGCCTTCGGCATATTCCGGAAAGGCGCCGTCAAGAAGAGAAAGGTCAGTGAAGTTATGAGGCTCAACAAGGGCAACCTGTATTTCAAGCCTATGTGAGGTGTTGCTTATGGGGAAGGAAACTTCGATAGTTGAGAAGCTTGAGCTCGTAATTCCCGGCTTCCACGGCTACAAGAAGAAGGAGCTCATAAGGGAAGACGACAGGCTCGTCCGGGGCAAGGTGGCGGATACGCTCGCCCTCGCCAGAAGGGAGATGGAGCGCGCCCTTCAGAGGTGCGCCATGGTGGGCTGCGCTCAGATGGTTGCCATAGACAACCTGAGGAAGAAGCTCATGGCCCTTGAGAGCAGGGTGAGGCACGCGGAAGCCGGCTACCGCGGCTACTTCGACAGGGTGAAGTTCAAGGAGGAGGAGCTCAACAGGCTCCTGGAATACGACGCCAAGATGATAGAGCTGGCGGAGGAGATACTCAACGAGGTCAAGGCCCTGAACGGCCAGATAGCGAACCCTCAGGCCCTGGGCATGGCGGTTCTGAACCTCGATGACAAGCTGATAAACTTCGAGGAAGTCCTCGGCAAGAGAATGAGCTTCGCGGCGGGTGAGTGAGATGGTTCAGGTCATAGAATGGGTGAACCCCGGAGAAGACGAGATAATCTGGCGCTACCCCAACGAGGTCATAAAGTGGGGTGCCCAGCTGATAGTCCATGAGTACGAAGTCGCTGTGTTTATGCGCGATGGCAAAATCTACGACGTTCTTGGCCCGGGAAGGCACACGCTGACGACTCAGAATTTACCTCTCCTCTACAAGCTCGTTGGCGGTTCAAACAGCCCCTTCAAGGCAACCGTAATTTTCGTCAGCATGAAGCAGTTCCAGGGGCGCTACGGTGGGGAGACGCAGACGAGAGAATTGGCGCCGGTCAAGTACTACGGCGTCTACTGGTTTAAGGTGGCAGACCCGGTTCTCTTCATCACCGAGGTCGTTGGCGGCCAGAGCCTCTACGAGGCGAGCGACGTCACCAAGTTCATCAGGGCATACTTCAACGAGGGCATGATGAAGCACCTCAGCGCTTACTCGATAGTTGACCTCTTCCAGAACCTCGACATGGTCAGCACACAGGTCAAGGTCAAGCTCATCGAGGATTTCCGCAGGCTCGGCCTTGAGCTGGTCGATGTCAAGATTGAGGGCGTCAACACCACAGACGAGTGGCGCCAGAGGCTCTTCTGGATAATGCAGACAGGCAACGCTCAGGCCGTCATGCAGATGGACACGGCAAAGCAGGTTGCCGCTGAGCTTGGAAAAAGTGAAGGGGCCGCTATGGGCACAGGCATGGTTATAATGCCCCAGCTCCTCCAGCAACCCGCCCAACCTGCTCAGCCGGCGCAGCCCTACGCCGGTGGAGGCGTTCCGCCGGCGGGATACCAGCAACCGGCCCAGCCGGGAGCACCGGCTCAAGCAGCAGGGCAGGAAATCTGCCCCTACTGCGGCAAGCCCATCCCGCCAGGGGCGCGCTTCTGCCCATACTGCGGACACCAGATACACCGCTGTCCCAACGGCCACATAGTTCCGGAAGGGGCGAAGTTCTGCCCCGTCTGCGGTGCGAAGATTGAGTGAGTCTCCTTCTTTTTTCCTTGCAGTGGTAAAGTTTATATAGTTCCAGAGGATATGTTATTCTGCCGGATTTACCTAACCGAGTACCATCCTGGTGATGGTGTATGAGGCCGATAATCGTCCTTTATCTCCTCCTGCTCGTTCTCCTGGCACCGTTAGCGGAGGCCGGGGAGTGGGTCCCCGTGGAGGTAATCAAATTCCAGGGGATTCAGACCCGCGAGACTGCCCTTCAACGGGTGGCCAGCGGTGAATACGACGTCGGACTCTTCTCCCTCCCTGCCGGGGATTACCGCGGTCTGAGTAAGGATCTCCTCGAAAACCTTGAGCTTTACAAGACCGTCGTCTCGTACGTGGACCTGACCTTCAACACCTACCACGACCCGGATAAGGAGGCCCCAATCGTCACCCGGGGGGACGAGACCTACCTCAACCCCTTTGCCATCAGGGAGGTTAGGTTCGCGATGAACTACCTCGTGAGCAGGGAGCACGTGGTCCGGGAGATTTACGGGGGCAATGCTGCACCGATGTTAAGCTGTGTAAGGCCCAGCCACCCGGCCAGCGGGTACATCGAGCCAGTCTATGCCGCCCTGAACCTCACGGCCGAGGGGAACGAGGAACTCGCCCTCCAGGTGATAGAGATGGCGATGGAAGAGGCCGCGGGGGAGGTCGCCAGGTACGGCCACAGGCTGGAAAGGGTAAACGGAACCTGGCACTTCGATGGCAGGCCGGTGACGGTCAAGCTCGCCGTCCGCACCGAGGACGAGAGGGCAAAACTGGGCGTATACATCGCCGAACAGCTCAGAAAAGCCGGTTTCGCCGTGGAGATGGTTTACCTCGACAGGCAAAAGGCCAGCAAGGTCATATTCAACGAGCCTCCGAGCGACTACGAGTGGAACGTCTACACCGGCCGCTGGTTCGCCGATAAAAGCTCTCGCCTCTGGATGGACGACTACGCCGCCTGGTTCTACTCGGCATGGTACGGCTACCTTCCGGGAAGGGTTGGGCCGGAGCACAGGAACACCGTCACGGTCTTGGATTTCCTCATAGAAGTCGGCAACGGCAACCCTGACAGGGGGCTGAAGGCAATCGGTGCCGAGTACTACGGCAGGGCCTCGGAGCTGGGGGAGATGCTCAACTGGACGGAGGAGGAGCTGACGAGGCTTCTCCATAACCTCAGGGCCGGGATGAACGGCAAGAGCTACGCGATAACCAGCGCCGACCAGTACTGGGACCTGCAGAGGATGGCAGTTGGCATCGGAATAATGGAGAGCGCCAGGATTTTCCTCGTCGAGGAGTGGGAACTCTCACCCGTGAACAGGGAGAGGGTTAAGGGCGTAACCCCCGATTCGACCACCGGAATCCTCAACCGCTGGAGCCTGCTGGGGGCGAGTACGCCCGACGGGGTGCTCAGGGTGGCGTACTTCGTCCCCACCTGCGGACTCTGCGGTGCGTTCAACCCGGTTGATGGTTTTGACAGCGCCGTCGTCCCGGTCAGCCTCTGGGGCTTCGTCCACGCTCCCGGCGGCCGCGTTGGAAGTGGCGGACTCTATGAACCCTACGAGTGCAACTGGACGGTCGAGAGGGGCAACTTCACGGTCCCGGAAGATGCAGTCGTTTACAACCAGAGCCTGGGCTGGACGGCCCTTCACGCCGGTGAGACTGCGGGGGTGAGGGTGACATTCAACTGCCGCCCGGCGACGTGGCACGACGGTGTGGAGCTTAGGGGGGTGGATTTCAAGTACTACCTAGCGTTCCTCTACACCTGGGCCTACAGGGACGGCCCGGGCGACCCCTACTACGACGAGAACCTGGACGACACGGCCGAATCGCTCTCAGATGTCCTGGGCTTCGAGTTCACCGACGACGGCTACGTGGTTTACGGTACCTACGCCCACCCCTTTGCCGATGACGTAACGGCTAGGCACTACCTCCACTACCCAACGTTCCCCTGGGAGCTGTACCACGCCATGGGCGAGCTTGTTGCTAGGCCGGGCGAGTACGGGATAGTCAGAGATTACTCGTTCAGCAGAGGCCCCCTGTGCCTCAACCTCCTGGAGAGGGAGCATGCGATGGACCTGAGGAAGGTACTTAAGCTTCTGGAGGAGAGGAAGGAAGTTCCCGGTGCGATAGCAGGGGACGTGGACGACCCGACGGAGGGCTACGAGCGGGCGGTGGAGTGGATTGAGGAAAGGGGTCACGCATTCATAAGCAACGGGCCGTTTTACATCGAGAAGTGTGAGCCGAGGAACCTGTACCTGGAGCTGAGAGCATTTGGAGGAGTATCTTCGATTCCCTCCCCAGCAACGACCCCCACGACGTCCCCGGTCTCGACTCCATCACCTCAAAGCGGGTATCCGGAACCAACTAATGGGTCAGATGACCACCAAACGGCCACCAACACCTCGCTCGTACATGCAATTGGCCTGGCGGGCCTTTTGATACTGGTACTGGTGATCCTGATGAGATGGAAAAGATGAAGCCGTTGGCTTCCCATTTTCTCGGGTTCAAAAATATGGAGAAAGTATTAGACCCCCCACTTCTCCTCAATGTAGACCCTGATGAGGTCCTTCGTCGCGATCATGCCCTTGACGTGCGTCCTCTCCATGCCGTGGCTCGCGTGGACGCCTTGGCCTATCAAAGCCACGCGGACATCCCAGCCTGCGCTGAGCGCCGCCGAGCCGTCGGAGCCGTAGTAGGGGAATACGTCGACGACGTGGGGAATCTCATGCCTCTCGGCCAGCTCGATGAGTTTCGTCGTCATCTCGTAGTCGTACGGGCCGCTTGAGTCCTTGGCCGCTATCGATACCGCGGTTTCCTTGCCCGCGACGCCATCGCCGACGACGCCCATGTCGACGACGAGGAGTTCCCTCATGCTCATTGGATAGCCCGCCGAACCGCCGTGTCCGACCTCCTCGTAGGGCGAGAAGAAGAACGCCACCGGGAGCTTTTCGAGGGCCTCAGCCCCCAGATCGAGCATCAGGTCTATCATCACCGCGGCGCTCGCCTTGTCGTCGAGGAAGTGAGCTTTAACGAAGCCGTTGACGTACTCGAACTTCGGGTCGAAGGCTATGAAGTCACCCGGCCTTATGCCGAGCTTCTCCGTATCCTCCTTCTTCTCGACGAGCTCATCCAGGCGGATGTACATGTTCTCCTCCTTGCGCTCCTTCTTTCCAGCTTCCCTGTTCACGTGGACGCTGGGGTTCTTGAGGAGGAGCGTTCCGCGGTACTTCTTCCCCGAGCGGGTGATTATCGTGCAGTACTCGCCCTCGAAGGCCGGAAGGTGCAGGCCGCCTACCCTCGTGAAACTCAGGTGTCCGTTTGGCAGGATTCCTTTAACCATCGCGCCGAGGGTGTCAACGTGGGCCGCCACAACCAGCTCCGGCTCCGGATGGTTGCCCGCTATCAGGGCACCCTTGTTGGTGAAGTAGGTTTTCACGCCGTTTTCGTTGAGGAGTCCGGCTATGTAGGCCATAACCTCCCTTGTGTAGCCCGTCGGGGACGGTATCTCTAAAATTTCCCTGAGAATCTCAATCATTCTTTCCATCGTGACCACCGTTAAAAGAAAGGTCGAAGGGTTAAAAAGGGCATCGGTCAGAGTCCGAAAATCCCGCGGAGGTGCTTCATATTGCCCGATGAGAGGTACACCTCATGTTCCGGAAGGAGCTTGATGGTGAATGCCTCGTCGGGGTCGTGGGGATAGACGTTGAGGAGAACGTACTTCCCGCTCTTCATCGCGCTCTCCAGACGGTACGTGCCCTTGTAACGGTGCTTTGTACCGCCCATTCCAAAGACGCCGCCTTCCTTCCACTCGATGTCGATATACATCTTAAGGGCGGAGCGGCCATTCGTGACGTACTCCGCAGCGAGTTCGGACCACTTTGAGAGGACCTCCCCGGCCGAAACTTTGATTCCATTCTCCTTTATTCCCTCGGGGTCGGAACTTACGATGTTTTTCAGAACATTCCCCAGCATGTGACCACATCCATGCGTTTTAGAACAGTTGCACGCCGTCTTTATTACCTTTTCGTGACCCTTACACGAAGGTCTTGAGAACCATGAAGAGTCCTATGACGAGCAGGGTCAGCACGAAGGTGACGCTTATCGCCTCCTCGGCCTTCAGGCGGTACTGGGCCAGAATCGCGTTGGCCGCTATGGCTGGGGGCATCGAGGCCTCGACGAGGACCGAGTAGAAGACGTCCGGGGCCGCCCAGCGGAGGGTGAGGAAAACGAAGGCGAAGGGAATCGCTATCCTGAAGGCCCCGACCTCAGCGAGCTTGCGCCAGTCGAAGCTCCTCAGTGTTATCCGCGAGCCGAAGTAGATAATGAGCAATGGAATGCTGAGCCAACCGACGGTTCTTATAGGCTCAAGGATTTGGGCAGGAAGATGAACGCCGCCTATGACGAGTGCAAGGGCGAAGAGGTTCGCCACCGTCGGCGGAAACTTCAGCGCCTTCAGGAAGCTGTCCTTAACGTTCGCGCCTCCGCTGGAGTAGTGGGCCGCTATGAAAGTGACGATCGGGATGACTATCATCGAGTTGGTCGTGGAGTAGAGTATGGCCGGCGTTATGTCGTCGAGGAAGAGGCTCGCTATCGGGAAGCCGAGGGCGGCCGTGTTGGGGTAGACCGAGAGAACCATCAGCGCACCGGCCCAGGGGTCGTTTTTAAGGACGACGCGGCCGTAGACGTACGAAAACCCGAGGCTTATCGCGATTATCAGGAAGACGTAGAGGAAGACCGTCTTTATGCTCAGGAGGTAGTTCAGGTCCTTGCTCGCCACGTTCCCGAAGATGAACAGGGCGAGGAGAAAGTCGTTCACCAGAATTCGAAGGTAGTCGAAGGGCTTCTCCGATTTGACCAGCCTCTTGAGGACGTAGCCGACCGCTATGAGGGCGAGCATCTCGGCGATGTTCATGCTTGAACCTGTGGTTCAGCGTTTAAAAGTCTGTCGAGTACGAAAAAATGAAAGGGGGTGGGGGAAGAAGAAATAAATGGGTTGGTCATTCCTTCTTAGGCTCCTTTTTTGTCCTGTGCAGTGGCCACCAGGCTTTTTCACCGAAGAGGGCCATCGTGGCCGGGCCGATGAAGTAGACCGCCGCTGTGGCAGTCAAGAGCACTCCGATGGCCAGTGCGAAGCCTATCTCCCTTATTCCCCACGTCGCCCCGGTCATCAGCGAGCCGTAGGTCACCGCCAGCACGGCGGCGAGACCGACGACCAGCGTGTCCATCGTTCCGGCGGCGACCACCAGCGCGTCTCTCGCACTCCTGCGCTCGAACTCGTCCCTGGCTTTGACCAGGTAGAAGCTGTTGTAGTCTATGCCGACTCCCATGAGCACTATGAAGACCATCATGGGCAGGAACCACATGACCTGCTGGCCGAAGACCCTCTCGAAGAGCCAGCTGGAGACGGTTATGCTGAGGAGCACGCCGACCGCTATGGTGCCTATTGTGGTTATGACCGCGGGCAGTCCCTTGAGCGTTGGTATCAGCGAGAGGAACATCAGCAGGAGCGCCACCGGGAAGATTCTGTGCCAGAAGACGTCGTTGATGAGGTCGCTGAGGTCGAGCGCCAGTGCAGTGCTTCCGCCAACCATTCCGGACTTTATTGCTCCCGACTTCTCCTCGTCCTTCACTATATCCCTTATCTCCCTCACCATGTCCTTGGAGCGGTCGTCGGTGGCCTCGTACTTCCCGGTAACCTGTATCAGCACTTTGGTGCCGTCTTCCGAGATGTAGCGGTTTCCGCCAAGGCTCTTCAGCTCGTCCACGCTGACGTTCACCTGCCTTCCATAGGGCTGGGTGAGGGTATAGACGTACTCGACGCCGTCAACCGAGGATACCCTGTCCGCGAGCTCGTTGATGATCTTGAGGTCGCCGTCGCTGAGGGGGTGGCCGAGGTCAATCACGACGTAGGTCGGGGATGTAACACCCGCACCGACCGTGCTCTCGCTGAGCTGGAGGAAGTTGTAGGTCTCGCTGTCCTTGGGGATGAACAGCTTTATGTCGTGGGTTCCGTTGAAGTTGACGAAGTTGTAGGCCGCCGGAACCGCCACGAGGAGCGCTATGATGACGACCACTTTGGCGTGCTTGACGGCCCACTCCGCGATTCTGCTCCTCTCGTGGATGTCCACCCTCTCGATGTGGTGCTCGATGTGCCTCGGCCACCAGAAGGCCGGTTTGTCGCCTATGAGAACCGTTATAGCCGGAATGAACGTCAGGCTGGCGAGGAGGACTACGATGACCGCCAGGGGTGCTATCATGCCGATGGTCTTGAATATCGGGAACTCCCAGGCCAGGATGAAGCTCGCGAAGGCTATGATGTCGGTTGATGCGCTGGCCAGAACCGCGTCCTTTGCCCTCTTTAGCGCCTCACTCGCCGCCCTGTTGTGGTCGTAGCCTTCCGCCAGGTACTCCTTGAAGCGGTGGAGGTAGTAGGTCGAGTAGTCTATTCCGAGGCCAAGCGCCGTCGTGACGGTGAGCATCTGGGCCCAGCTCCCGACGTCCAGATAGTCGCCCTTTGCGAGCAGGTAGAGGATTCCCAGCGCGGTGAGCGTTGCCGTCGCGACGCCGGTGAAGGGCAGGAGCGTCGCTAGCAGCGCCACCCCCATCAGGATAAGGAGTACGAGGAGCGCCCCAACGATGCTGAACTTCGTGGTCTTGTCGTTGTCCTCCTTGCCGTATTTGATGGCCTCGTAGGTCTGAATGGGCGTTCCGGTTACGTATACCTCGACTTTCTGCGAGACCGTTCTGAACTCCCTCACGGCTACCTCCTTTGCTTTGATTGAGTTCTCGTACTGAACCCTGCTCTGCTTTTCAATGTCGCTGACGCCCTCAAGTCCCTTTGGATTAAACAGGATGAGCATCGTGGTGTTGTCTTTGCCCTTGAGCATGCCGATGTAGCTCTTTGCGAGGCTGTAAATGGACGGGTAGACTTGCTCCTCAATGGGCCCGACGTCCTCTTTGGTGATGGCATCGGGGTCGTCCCTGAATTCGAAGGCGACCTTCACAAGCTCGGTCGCGTTTATGTGGAGCGGAACCCCGAGGTCAATCTCCCCCACGAACTTTTCGACGAGCTTCACCGTTTTCGCCTTCACAAGGGGCTCTATGTCGGAGTCTCTCATCGGATAGTCCCTGGCGACGGTGAGCATTAACTCCCTCAGCGTTTCCTTGACGTCCTCCGGCGCGCTGACGTCGGCGAGCTTCTCATCGACACCCTGCTCGAACAGGCTGTAGGCTATCTCCTCCGGATTCTTTCCTGCGTAAACATCGTCCACAGCCCTGCCGAGGTCTATCGGGACGTCTCCGGCCAGGCTCGTGATTATCTCCTTGACGGTCTCTTTAACGCCCTTGCCTTTCTCCAGTTCCTCGGGGTTCTTAAGAACCGCATCGACGATGGTTTCGGCAACCTCCTCGCTCCCGACCTCCTCGGAGGTCTTTTGAATCAGAATCTCCCTCGCAATCGGGGCGACGTTCCCGTTGGAGTCGTAGACCTTGTTAATAACGCTCTCAGGGAGCTCAACGCCCTGTTCCTTCATAAGCTCAGCCAGCAGGGCAACGGTCGCCTTCCTGAGTACTCCCGGGTTCTTAGCTAAAACACCTGTGGCGTTGGCGTCGAAGCTGACGACTGTCCTTGCTATAGGCTCGGCGAGAACTTTCTGCTCGTCAGGGAGCCTTTCCTTTAGAGCACCTGCGAGGAGATTAACCTCAAGCCTCCTCGTCGGGCCATTGATCAGGAGTGTTCTCAGTATCTCCTCTGCGTTCGGCAGCTGGAGGAGCGGATTTCCTTCCATGAGGGCCTTGGCGACCCTAACCGCTGCGTTCTCGACCACTGAATCGCCCGGATTCTCCCCAAGGCTTATCGAGACGTTGACGATGCGGGCCAGCGTGCTGGCGGGAATCTCTCCGAAGCCCGGAACCTCGTAGCTCCCCCCAGCCCCTTCGATGACGAGCGGGAGGTTTTTGAGGGCGTTGTTCGCTATCTCATCAACGGGCCTAACCGCGTTCTCGCCGAGCTGAATGAGGGTGTAGCTGCTCCCTGCCTGTCCATCAAACGTCAGGACACCCCGGTAGAATGCAAACGAGTAGGCCTCCGCGAGGGTTCTCTGCATCGGGTCGCTGATCTGGCCGAGAACCATCGCCTTGGTAACGTTGGCCAAGAAGCCGTCGGTTATTGCACCGGCCCCGTAGGCGGAGTAGGCCGGGTAGGTGGCGTTGTAAACCGCGTAGACGAACTCGGCGGGAACGCCGAGATGGGTGGCTATCGCCTTCGCCGTTGCCCCATCCAGGCCGCTCTCATAGGCTCCTGCCTGAACGAGGGCGTCATAGGTGCCTATCGTTCCCAGGTAGGTTTCTGCGTAGCTCTCGCGCAGGCTGTAGAGGCCCGCGTTAAGGCCTGCTATCGTTGAGTTCAGCGTTCTCAACTGCTCGCTTGCGCTGATGAGGTTTCTGTGGAGTTCAACGTAGGCTAAATCCGTCTGATTGAGTGCTTCCCTGAGGGCTAGACTCTGGTTGTAGAGAACGCTCAGGTTGGCCTCAAGCGCGAGGTATGCCCCTGCAAGCTGGGGGACGGTTTCGTTGAGTTCCCCTACCTGAACGCTGAGGTTCTCAATCTGAGAAAGGAGTGTTCCGTAAGTGCTGCTGGCGTTGATTGCCGAGCCGTAGAAGATTCCGGTCAGGTTGGCGGTCGTTTTGGTGAGGTTGAGCGCTATCTCGTAGGACTTGTTGTGGAGCATGTCAACGGCATCGTAGTAGGAGGTGAAGTTCGAGCCGTAGGGCTTCGCCTCGGCCTTGAAGCGCTCATATGCATCCCGCGTCGCGGGGTCGTTCACGTTCACTCCGCTCACTATCATGTACGTCCGGTTGTCGCTGGCCGCGAAATCTGGGAACTCTTTTGTGAGGATATCCTGCACCTTGACGGATTCCACGTCCTTGGGCAGGAACTGGTCCGTGCTGTAGTTGGTGAGGTCGTTCAGCTTTGCCGCAAGGGGCATCGCGGCTATGACCACGATAATCCAGAGGGCCACGATGGCCTTTGCGTGCTTCACTATCCACTCGTTCCAAGCCATCTCCACCACCATTATCGTTCATTACCATGATGAATTCAAACATGTCAAAGTTCGACATGTCGTTGAGAGAAGCATTTATAAGGATTGTGGTTCAACTTTCGACCATGGTGGTGACAATGGGGGAGAATGTCGAGCGCAGGATAATCAAGGGCCTCTTCACGGTCCCGCTGAAGGACATAATCTTGGTCATAGTTGGCCTGAAGGGAGAAGCACATGGCTACGAGATACTGAAAGAGCTTGAGAAATTGGCCATCGGCCTCTGGAAGCCCAGCCACAGCAATCTGTACACGATACTCAACAAGATGGTCGAGGAGGGCCTTCTGGAGCCCCGCGAGGAGTACCGGGGCAGGGTGAGGCGCGTAAAATACAGTCTAACCGAGAGGGGCCTCGATTACCTGAAAACTTCCAACGAACTGGCCCTTCGGGTTCTGTACACGTCAATCAACTATCACGAAGCCCTGAAGAAAAAGCTTGAGAGGATGGGGGAGAGAAAGGTCATGGACAGGGAGACCGTGATTGAGTACCTGGAACTCCTCAAGAAGATACGCGATATACTGGATGAGGAAATAAGGACTATAGAGGCCGAACTTTCCGCAGGGAACTGATTCAACTGCTTTTCTCTTCCCTCATCTTCCAGGTATTTCAATGCACCTCTTACCCAGTGCAGCCGTCAACCGATAAACTTTTATATACCTAGCGCACTAGTTAAGTACAGAAAATTGTACTACAAAAATCTGTACCTGGTGGTACCATGGAGGATCTCAAAGTTCAGCTCGAAGAGCTGAAGAAAAGGCTGGAGGTGCTGGAGGAAAGCATTGACCCCGTTGATGAGGTCATGCTCTCAATAAAGGCCCGCCTCAGGAGAAAGCTTGAAGGTGGGAGCCTGCCCGAGATAGACGAGGAAAGGGCTGCCAAGACCCTCAAGGCCCTCGCCAACCCGGACAGGATAAGGATCCTGAAGATGCTTTCCGAGGGGCCGATGGGCTTCAAGGAGATAAAGGATGCCCTTGGGGTGGAAAGCCCCACGGTCTCCCACCACCTGAAGCTCCTGGTGAAAACCCGGATGGTAAGGAAGGGAGAAAGGTACGAAATATCGCCCGACGGACGTCTCTTTTTGCGCTTGCTTGAGATAATAACTGCCCTTGAGGAGGTGGAAGAATGAGTTTTAGTTGGAAGTATCGGGCCGTCCCGCACGAAGGGCCAAGGTTTAAGATAGCGGAGTACCTCAAAGCCCTCACGGCGATACTGCTCATCGCATGGCTGTTCAAGGGGCCGCTGAGGCTTGAGGCCTACAACGACCAGCTGGTCTACGCCATAGTGGCGCTCCTGTTCGCCTTCGAGCTGCTCGCGGTGGGCAAGTGGTTCGGGGTGACGATAAGTGGGATAGTCTTTGCCTTGGCCAAGGGCTTCTTCTGGACGAGCATATTCCTGTTCTTCGGACAGTGGCTGGGAATGAGCAAAGCCCTCCACGACTACGCGGGAACGGCCTTCGCTTACGCTGTCGTCCTTCTCATAGCGGGAATCCTGCTGGCAAAGTTTGACGAGAGAAAGCTCGACATCAAAGTTGAAGGCAAGGCCTACGAGTTCGAAGGCGCCGATTTCGGCGAAGTGAAGCTCAAGGGAACCGGCAAGGCCTATCCCGTGAAGTTCGGAAGGAAGAGGGTCGGCTGGGTTGTGGACGGGGAGGTCACGGTCGAGGCCGATACGCCGCTCGGTAGGGTGACGAAGAGGCTCCTCAGCCCGGTCATCGTGTGGACAGAGGAGAAGATAGCCGGGCGGAAGACCTCCGCGGACCCCGGCTTCGTCTCAAGGGTGAACGACCTCGTGAACCCAGAGAGGCTCTACCAGAGGGGCAAGAGGGACAGCGTGGTTGACCTGGGCTTCATCAAGGTCTACGAGGGTGAGGGCTTCGAGTACGTGAAGCTGCCCTTCATCGAGGTCATAGAGACACCGGGTGGTGAGGAGGTCAAGATAGGCCCGATGAGGTTCCGCGAGGGCAACCCTGAGATGCCCCCTGAGGACATGCTGACTATCAAGGAGCTCCGCAACGGCTTCCAGCTCACCAAGGTCGGCGAGAGGCTGAAGGTTCAGACCGACGAGTACTCCATCGAAGTCGACGGTGAGAGGGTCGTGTACAGGAGCGGAAGCGAGAGCCTCAGCCTTGGTGAGACGGTATCCCTGCGCTCGGGCGACGTCTCGGTCAGCGTCGGCAGGGGGAGGGCCAAGATACGCATCGAGGACGTCGTAATCTCCGCCAGAGACGGCACGGTTCGCATAAGGACCGGTGGCAAAACGTACACCATAGAGAACGGCGACGCCTACAAGCTGGTGGTCAGGAAGGCGAAGGAGATAGTGGAGGAGCAGAGCGCCGAGCTGATAGAGGGCCTCGGCATAGACAGAACCCTGCTCAACAGGCGCGTGAAGGAGCTCCTCGACGAGCTGACCGCCTACCTGGGGTGAGTGGGATGGAGACTGCAGTAATCCCTGAGGTGCAGGGCGCCCTTGCCGCCCCGGGGGGAGGGAAGGAAGACTGCGAAAAGAGGACGGGGCACGAGAGGCCCCTCTTTGATTTTGAACTTCATCCGCTGGAGGGTTTGATATGATATTTGAAAACGTCCGGGAAGTCGATATAAAGGCCACCAACGGTCAGATCGAGATTGAAGGTTGGGAGAACGACTACGCCGAGGTGAACTACACCGTCCACGGCGAGGTGGAGGTCACCGTTGAGCAGAAGGGAAGTAGCCTCGTCATCATAGAAGACCCGAAGAAAGGGTTCCTGAACCTGCGCAGGAAGAGCGGCTGGGCGGAGATAGAGGTGAAGGTTCCTCGGAACGTTCTGATAAGCGCGAAGAACGTGAACGGCGAGCTTAAGGCCAGGGGCGTGCGCTTTGAGGACGTCACGACGGTAAACGGCGAGATAGACCTGAAGGACTGCGAGGCTGAGAAGCTCAGCACCGTGAACGGCGAGATACGGGCCCACCTAACGGTCGCCGGCCCTCTGAAGGCCTCCACCGTGAACGGGGAAATCGAGCTTACCATCGAGGAGCTGGAGGGGGACGTCGAGGTAAGCTGCGTCAACGGCGATATCGTGCTTCGCCTGACCGAGTTCTGCGATGCCAGGATAGTCAGCAAGAGGGTCAACGGAGATGTTAGGCTGGTCGGCATAGACCCAGACGACCCCGTTATAGGAACGGGCGAGTTCGAGGTCAGGGCCAGCACCGTGAACGGCGACGTGAGGGTCGAGCTGATTTAATTCTTTAATTCTTCAATTACTTAATTCGGTAATTAAGTGAGAAATATACGGGGGTTAGTGGAGATGTTCGAGGATTTCCGGGGGATGGGCCGGAACTTCTGGCTCTACACCGTGGGCAGGTGGATCTCACAGGCCGGATGGGTCGTGCAGGATGTGGCCGTTCCGCTCTACGTGCTCGACAAGACGGGCAGCGGGGCGATGATGAGCCTATTCATAATGGCCGAGCTGGTTCCGAGACTGCTGGTGAACCCCATAGCCGGAGTGATAGGCGACCGCTACGACAGGAAGAAGCTCATGTACGGCCTCGATATAGCGAGGGGAGTCCTCCTCTTCGCGGTCATAGGGTTCAACCTGCTGGGAATATACCAGCTCCTGGCAGTCCAGATGGCGATGAGCGTTATGGGGGCGTTCTTCTCGGCCGGCATAGTCGGAATGTTTCCCGACCTGGTGGGGAGGGAACAGCTTGCGAGGGCGAACTCGATACTGCAGAGCGGGGGACAGGTACTCAGGATACTCGGCCCCATCCTCGGCGGGCTAATCTACGCCTTCGGGGGCATTAAGCTGGCTATCCTGATAAACGCGGTCAGCTTCTTCGGCTCCGGCCTCTTCGAAATCCTGATCGAGTACCGCAGGGAAACGCGGGAGCTCTCAAACATCCGCGAGGTCTGGGACGACATGCTCGAAGGCTTCCGCTTCATGAGGAACTCAAAAAACCTCATGGTGTTCGTGAGCTTTGGGATACTGCTCAACACCCTCCTCAACCCGGTGTTCGCGGTGGTCATTCCCTACCTCGCCAGGATCGAGCTGGGCCTCTCCGCGGTCAAGTTCGGCAGCGTCGAGACGACGGCAACCCTGGGGGCGCTGGCCGGAAACCTCCTCATAGCGCTCAAGCTCGGGGAGAGGTCGGAGGACTTTCTGTTCCATGCAATCTTTGTGCAGCTCTTCAGCATCATGTGTCTGGCTTTCGTGACGCACCCTGCACTCGGTGGATTCGCCTATCCTTCCCTGCTGGGAATAATCGGCCTGATAGGGTTCTTCAACACCCTGGTTAACATCCCGCTCTTCACAAAGCTCCAGAAGGCGGTTCCAGATGAGGTTCGCTCCAGATTTTTCACGGCTTTTGAGACGGTGATGATGGCAACGACGCCGCTGGGTATGGCCCTCGTTGGACCCCTCCTCGACGCCGCTGGAACCACTGTGATAATCCTGGCCCTCACCGTTCCGAGCGTGCTGATAACCCTGTACTATTACCTCCGCTTTAGGGAAACCGTTATAAACATCGGTTCAGAAACTGCGGAGGTGGTGCCGTGAGTCTCGGCAGAAACTTCTGGCTCTTTGCTGTGGGAAGGTTCGTTTCCCAGCTTGGATGGGCAGTGCAGGACGTTGCACTGCCCCTCTACGTCCTTGACCAGACCCACAGCGGCTCGATGATGACCCTGTTTATCCTCGCCGAGATAATCCCCTCAATCATTGTCATGCCCTTCGCCGGGGTTGTTGGGGACAGGTACAACCGCAAGTGGCTCATGGTCGGCTTCGATCTAATCAGGGGGATTCTGCTCTTCGCGGTCATTGCATTCAATTTTCTCGGGATATACCAGCTCCTAGCAGTTCAAATCGTAATGGCGATTCTGGGCTCCTTCTTCTCTGCCGGAACTGGCGCGATGTTTCCGGATTTAGTGGAGCAGGAACTCCTCGAAAAGGCAAACTCCACAGTCGCGTCGTTCACTATCGCGGCGCGTCTCGTCGGTCCGGCCCTCGGCGGGCTGATTTACGGCATCGGTGGGATAAAGCTCGCCATCTTGATAAACGCGGTCAGCTTCTTCGGCTCGGGACTGTTTGAAATGCTGATAAGATACGAGTGGAAGGCGAGGCCGATAGAGGGACTCGGTCAGGTCTTCAGCGACATAAAGGAGGGCGTCCGCTTCATCTTCGCCCACGGCTTCCTCAGGACCTTGATGACCTTCGCGATATTCATGGGGATCTTCGGTGCACCTTTCGGTGCTGTGCTTCTCCCCTACGCGATGAGAGAGGTGCTCAAGTTCACGAGCTTTCAGTTCGGCCTCATGGAGACCTTCTTCATGGGCGGAGCGCTGATTGGGAACATTCTCATAGCCGTTCGGTTCGGTAAAAAGGCTGGGAAGCTCCTCTTCAAGGCAATGCTCATCAACGGTCTCGTGATGATTGCATTCATATGGTTGATATCCCCCATTGCCGGGCTTGAAAGGAACAAGGCCTTCATCATGCTCACGGCCGTTGCAATGACTTGGGGCATAACCGAGGCTTTCATAGACATTCCCATTGAGTCCAAACTCCAGAGAGCCGTTCCGAGCGAGGTTCGCGGCAGAGTCTTCTCGGCCCTTGGAATCCTCACGAGGATTGCGACACCGGCCGGACTAGTCCTCGTTGGCCCCCTCCTGAACATGTACCCCGCGTGGCTGGTCGCCCTTGGCATCTGGGCAGGCATGGCCGTCGTCGTTGCCTACTACTGGCTGAGATACCGTGACGTTCTCCTGGCCGACGTTGAAGCGGCTACTTGACCTCCTTCAGCTTCCCCGCCCTCTTCTCTATCGCCCTCGCCATTATGAAGAGCAAGTCGCTTAACCGGTTTAGATATACGAGTGCATTTTGGCCAAACCCGTAGTCGAGAACGAGCCTTGCGATGCTCCTCTCAGTTCTCCTGGCTACCGCGCGGCAGACATCGAGCTTGGCGCTCGCGATGGTCGAACCCGGCAGTACAAAGGTTTTGAGCTGAACTTCCCCTTCATATTTATGGACAAGTCCTTCAAGCCATTTGACCTCTTCCTCCCCGACCTTCGCGTACTTTCCTTTGCTCGCTATCTCCGCCATCAGGTCGTAGAGTTGAACCTGTACCCTTTCGAGAATCTCCGCCATTTCATCAGGCACGTAATGCTTGGCCTCCCCCAGGAGACTGTCGAGCTCGTCTATGTTTCCGTTTGCCTCCATGATCGGCGAGAACTTTGCCACACGGTCGCCGGTGAAGAGACCGGTTATGCCCTTATCCCCTGTTTTTGTAGTGATGGACATTTTGACCACCTTTTTAATTGTATCCGCGCGCTTTTTAGCCTTTATGGCCGCTTGTGAACACTCCGGGCGATAACTGAAACAAACGCTTCGTGGAAAACTTATTTATACACGAATACCCTTCTTTTTTAGGTGGTCTCTATGAAAAGGCGGGCGTTAATAGTGACCCTGATTTTGCTCCTAAGCTTGATACCCGCGTGGGCAATAAAGCCGGCAGTTTCTGCATCTCCGAATCCCGAAGGGACATCGGTGCAGGGTATCAGAATCTACGCTTCGGAGGACACATGGATAGACGAAGGAGGGTACGTTGACAGTCGGAACTACCGTCTCAGGGTTGGGACATACAACGGAAAAGAGGAGCGTCCATATCTCAAGTTCAATCTCTCGGAGCTCCCGGAAGATGCGGTGATAGTCAGGGCGGTTTTAAAACTTCATGCTTACAGCCACTATGGGGACCTCTCCCACAACGTTTCAGTCTACGGTGTTCTTAACGACAGCTGGAGTGACGCCACTTTGAGGTGGGACAACCAACCCACTGAAACCACCGGCCCTCTAAACTGGACGATCATCTCGCTGCCAGATGGGGATGCGGATGCCAACTTCACATGGGATGTCACGAACTTCGTCAGGGAACAGTTCGAGTCGGACGGCGTTGTAAGCTTTTATCTCCACTCCAACCTCAGCCACGTTGACACCAGGGATTATATCTACTTCAACTCAAGAGAAAGCAGGTACGACAATTACCCCTGCCTGGAGATTGACTACTACGTGCCTCCCGTGACCCCGATACGGGAGATTCAGAGCAACACGACGGATGGGGACAAGTCTGCCTACGTTGGACGGGAAGTTACAACCGCGGGGATTGTGACTGGGATAGCTCACTGGACATCCAGAGGCCGGGATTTATATGGGTTCTTTATCCAAAACGGCACCGGGCCGTGGAGGGGAATATTCGTTTTCACCTACACCCGTGAGCCAAAATACGATGACGGAACTCCAGTCTCAGTGGGGGATAAAGTAAAAGTTACCGGAGAAGTCGCTGAGAGTTATGGTTTGACCGAGATTGACCATGTGTCATCAATAATCAGAGCGGAGGGTGTCCCCCTTGAAACTCCAGAACCGGTTGTTCTCCACACCGGTGAAGTTGCCCAGGAGCAGTGGGAGAGCGTGCTCGTCATGGTTGAGAATGCCACTGTCACGAACCCTGACCTCGGCTACGGAGAATGGCAGGTTGACGATGGAAGCGGTCCTGTGAGGGTAGATGATCTAATGTACCACTACAGTGCCCAGAACGGAGAGGTCTTCAACTACATAGTCGGTGTCGTTTACTATTCCTACGGCGAGTTTAAGATAGAGCCTAGGGGCGAGGAGGATCTTTCCTTGAAGATTCCAGAGATAGTCAGCCTCGAAGTGCCGCGCCACTACGTGGGGGAGGGACTTATCAACGTAACCGTCAGAAACAACTATGAAGTCTCGACGAACGTGACACTTAGGATTGCAGTCAACGGCGATGTGCTCTGCTTGGAGAACCTGACTCTCGGCGGAAACGAGATTAGGAGCATCCCCGTCGAATGGAGCCCCTCTGAGCCGGGAGATTACACGATAAACGTCACCTTAATGAACAGAGATGGAGAACTCTTTGACACGGAATCTAGGGACGTTGAAGTCCACTACGGCGTTGGCCTTAAGTCCCATGGAATTCCGAAAGTTGTGCTGGTGGACGAGCCCGTGGAGTTCAACTTCACGCTGTTCAACAACTACTCGGCGGCAAAGACCGTGAACTTCACGGTTCTCGTCAACGGCGAACCGCTCTACTCAAACGACAGCATCGTCCTAGAGAGCGGTGAGGAGCTCAGACTCACCATCCCCTGGAAGGCACCGCGCTACGGCAACTACACGGTAAACGCAACCCTACGGTATGGCGGCGTCATCGTTGGTGAAGTGGGTCAGAGGGTGTATGCCCAGTACGGAATCTCCCCGACCGGGAAGAGCACCATCGAACCCACGGCGGATGCGTACAGCTACTACTACAAAGGCACTGACTTCAGCTGGAGGAACTATTACATCTACCAAAACACCCGCTACGAGCTTGCGGTCGGCAACAGTTCCCTGTTCTCAATGGAACGGGCGTACATGAAGTTTGACCTGAACTCCATACCCGAAATCGCCAACGTCACTTCCGCAAAACTCTGCGTCTATGCGTTCTACGTCAAATCTCCGATGGAAGTTGGAGTATACGCTGTGGATGATTCATGGAGCGAGGAGCAGAAACCCAGTGAGCCGCCCAAGCTCGGTGATTCAATCAACGTGACTGTCATGGAGAGGAGCGGCGAATGGTACTGCTGGAACGTCACTGACTATGTAAGGGATGAGGCATCGGGGGACAGAACCGTCAGCGTCGCCCTCAGGATGACCAACGAGAGTATGGACAACATAGCCTGGATCGCATCCAGGGAGAATCCAAGCAACAGACCGTACCTCAACGTTACATACTCGATTCCACTGAAGATTAAAAACTTTGAGAACGTTACCGTTGCGGTCATTGGAAACGCCAACGTTTCCTCGGAGAACGGAACCCTCATTGTGGAGCTAGATGGGGAATCCTACGCGTTTTCAACACCCGGCAAGAACGTTTTCATCGATGCCACCGGCTTCAATCCAGGGAAGCCCTCACTGCTGGCATACTGGAAGACGACCATGATAGGCTATGCATCCGAACTCGTTGGAGAATCCACCTACCGCATAAACGCGAGACAGGTGGTCAGAACAACCACAACCAGGTTAACCATCGACATCGCTATGGAGGCTGATGGCACCGCAGTCTTTGTCATTCCCCTCCAGGGGGACAGAGTGACCGGTGTCGGAGTGGTCAAGGACGGGGAAAACGTAACACTCCACGAAAATGCCACTGACGACGAAATCGGCTACTATTACATCACAGACGGCCATCTGGTAGTCGTGCTCAAGAAAGACCCCACACAGGTGGTAGTGACCTTTGAAAGCACTGAAACTGTGGAAAGCCCAACGGCGATCTCAACGTTCTACAGCATCTCCCTGTACTACTCCCTCTATCTCCATAAGAGAACCCCCTACCTGGAAGGACTCTACGCCAACTTTACCAACCTGACCACGGAACTGAAACGCTACAACGTCAGCCTCGGCAATGTCCCTATCGATGAGATAAGGGAAGGGATGGAGGAATACCGCGAGCACCTTTCCCAAGTTCCGGAGGATATTTTCAACTTCGCGCGGTACAGGTTCAAGGTCTACCCAATATTCAGGCATGCTAGAGAGGCCTTCGTTCTCTATAAAGAGCTCACAGAAAGACTTGAAGGCTGGAACCCCGTGCTTCAGGATGCCCTGAGGGCGGCAGAGGAATCCAACGGAAGCGTTCAAATAGTCGTTCCAACGCCTTCAAATGAGGTATCCGTGCTCATAGATGCCTCCCATGGACAGTACTACGTTGAGAAAAACGAGATCAGCTATCTCGTCAACAAAATACAGAACGAGCTTGGCTGGCAGGTTGCCTTTAACTATGACTCCCCGATTACCTACGACCTGCTCAGGGGATACACGGTCGTTGTGCTGCTTGATCCCAAGACTGACTACACTGCCCAGGAGATTGCCGCGATTAAAAAGTACGTCGAGAACGGCGGTGGTCTGCTGATAGCGGGCGAATGGTACAAGTACGCCAACGTTAATAACTTCAACGAGATAGTCGGTGATTATGGAATAACCTTCAATCCAGACGAACTTATGGACAACGACAGAAACAGCGGAAGACCCTACTATCCGTTTATTGGAATCTACAACAAGGACCATCCCGCCATGAAGTTTGTCCCGGAGGACTGGACGATTTACTACAACGGTGAGACCCTGGCCCTGAGCGGAAACGCAGTCTGGCTCATAAAAGCCTACGGTACAGCATACTCCGTTGACGCCGGTGGAAACGTTATCCTTGAGAAAGGAAGCAACCCGATCGTCGCGGCCGCAGTTGACCTGGGAACCGGCAGAATAGTTGCCTACGGTTCGAGCAGGGGGTTAAGCGACAGCTACCACTTCAAGTACATTGCGAGCAACTGGCCGTTTATCAAAGGCGTCCTTCTCTGGCTGGCTCACCAGGAGTGAACCTTCTTTTCTTCCCTTTCTGATTTTTCGCGTCGGCCTTCAGATTTCCTTCGGGGGCACCAGAATTCCAAACTCAGTTATGATTCCTCTGATGTACCGCCAGGGCGTAACGTCGAAGAGGAAGTTCCTCACCCGGTAGCCCTGCCTTACGTAGGGCCTCTCAACGATTTCAACCTCACCGGAACTCAGGCTCGGATGGAGCTTGAAGCTCTCGGCGGCGACGTAGAAGGGAACGCCGCTGTCGTGACAGGAGAGGGCGAGGAGATAAGTCCCGGACTTGTTGACCACCGCTCCATCGCGCGTAACGTTGTCTGCCCCGACCAGCGCGAGGGTAGCCTTCTTAGCGAAAAGACCCAGCTGTGCGTCCGTTATCACCTCGAAGGGAATCCCGATGGAGTCAAGCTCCCTCGCGAGGGCTATTCCCTCATAGTCGGGCACGCTCTCCGTCAGGATGACCCTGAAGTGCTTGCCCTTCCTTCGTGCGGCTTTGAATACCTCAAGAACGGCCGAGGAGAACGAGTGCGTGATTACAACTTCGTTTTCGTCTATCAGCTCGCTCCCGATGTTGCCTATCTCGCGCTTCGCTTCCTCCCCGAGCCTGATGAACTCCTCGGCCTTCGTTCTCACCACGTTGGGGTCTCCGGTTATCGGGATGAACCTCGCGAGGTTGTAGAGAGAAGCCATCGTACCGTTGACGGCAGGGATTTCCCTCTTCATCTCCCTCAGGGCGCTCTCAAGCTCTTCCCCCTCAAGCAGTTCGGAGAGGAGGATGTACGCCTCGGCGCCCCTCCTGGCGAGCCAGCTGGCGCCCCTGATTCTCTCAGCCCTCATCTCCTCAATGATTGAACGAACCTCTGCAGGAAGCATGGGCAACACCTTGCGTTATTGGCCCGGAACGCGGTTAATTCGCCTTTTCCCTTATCAGCGTTTCGCTACCAGCCCTCCTCGAAGCGAACCCCCCGCTCCTCCATGAAAGCCTTGGCCCTCTCTATCTCATCCTCGCTCTCGCCGAAGATTATGATGCCGATGTACCTGCCGAAGCCCTTCGGCGATGAGTGTATCCTCACGCGGAACCTTTTGAGGGCCTCGATGAGAATCGGCGCCAGCTTGCTCTCGTCGGTTATCTCAGCCAGCAGCTTCCTCTGGATGAACTTCCTCTCGCCGAGGCGGGGGAGGACTTCCCGCTCAAGCATTGCCTTCATCTCGCGCGGCATCCCCGGAAGGACGAATATCCTGACCCCCTCGTGCTCGATGTACGCTCCTGGCGCCGCCCCCTCGGTGTTTTCCAGAGGGGTGGCCCCTTCAGGAAGATATGCCATCTTCTTCCTCCCCTCGTTGAGCTCGGGGTCGTCTATCAGGCCCCTCTCGTAGAGCTCGCGGTAGAAGGCTTTAATCCTCTCCAGGCAGGGTTCACAGAGGACAAAATTTTTCTCCAGGGCCTCTGCAACGGCGAGCATCGTAACGTCGTCGTGGGTCGGGCCGAGGCCGCCGGAGATGACCAGAATCTCCGGTTTTCTCGCGATGATTTCCCGAACGGCAGTCTTGATTTCCTCAACGTCGTCGCCAACGGTTGTCTTTCTCCTCACCCAGTAGCCCTTCTCGGTGAGCCTCTGGGCGATAAAGGACGAGTTGCTGTCCACGGTGTTGCCAGTGAGCAGTTCATCGCCAATCGTCAGTATCTCGGCGAACATCACAACCACCGGTAGACTTTCCGGCAGACTGACTTATAACCCCAGCGGAAGTCCTTTGCACAAAAATGTAAAAATCAGACCCCTGCGACGGCAGTTTTCACCAGGAGTGAAAACAACGTTTAAGTATTTTATCACGGTAAAATTCTCCGGTGGTAGCATGAAGGTGAAGGTTGGGATTAACGGTTACGGAACGATAGGAAAGCGCGTCGCCTACGCGGTCATGAGGCAGGACGATATGAAGCTCACAGGCGTCACCAAGACGAAGCCGGACTTTGAAGCGTACCGCGCGAAGGAACTGGGAATCCCGGTCTACGCCGCCAGCGAGGAGTTTCTGCCGAGGTTCGAGAAGGCCGGCTTCGAGGTTGCCGGAACGCTGAACGACCTCCTCAACGAGGTTGACGTCATTGTTGATGCAACTCCTGGAGGGATGGGAGCGAAGAACAAGGAGCTTTACGAGAAGGCCGGCGTTAAGGCGATTTTCCAGGGCGGCGAGAAGGTGAACGTCGCGGAGGTCTCCTTCGTGGCCCAGGCCAACTACGAGAATGCCCTCGGAAAGGACTACGTCCGCGTCGTCTCCTGCAACACGACGGGCCTAACAAGGACGCTCAGCGCGATTGGGGAGTACATCGACTACGTTTACGCCGTCATGATTCGCCGCGCGGCTGACCCGAACGACGCCAAGCGCGGCCCGGTCAACGCCATAACCCCGAGCGTTACGGTTCCTTCACACCACGGGCCGGACGTCCAGACCGTCATTCCCATCAACATCGAGACGAGCGCCTTTGTCGTCCCGACGACGCTCATGCACGTCCACAGCATCATGGTCGAGCTGAAGAAGCCGGTCGGGGCCAAGGACGTCGTTGATATATTCGAGAACACCACGCGCGTTCTCCTCTTCGAGAAGGAGAAGGGCTTCGACAGCACGGCCCAGCTCATAGAGTTCGCCCGCGACCTGCACCGCGAGTGGAACAACCTCTACGAGATAGCGGTCTGGAAGGAGAGCATCAGCGTTCGCGGAAACAGGCTCTTCTACATCCAGGCGGTTCACCAGGAGAGCGACGTCGTTCCGGAGAACATCGACGCGATAAGGGCGATGTTCGAGATGGCCGAGAAGTGGGAGAGCATAAAGAAGACGAACAGGAGTTTGGGGATTTTGAAGTGATTAGAGCTCCTCCGGGAGAACATTTATCCCCCTTCTTTTTGCCAGCTTTCTCAGCTTGGCGTCGAAGGTAACGAGCGTTCCCTTCTCCAGCGCGTGGAGGAGAATTACCGCATCGTTGAAACGCGATAGCGAAAGCTTTTCAGTCACCACGAAGTTCAGGGCGCTTTTGATTATCCCCGGGTCTTCACTCAGGCCCTTAAACCTTGGGTCTTCCGTGTACCCCTTCAGGGCTTTGAGCGCCTCCCCCGCCGAGAAGCCGCTGTTTTTGAAGAACCATACGTACTCCTGCACGACTATCGCGGGAACGTACCATCTGTCAAGGGATTCAAGTATTTCCTCAGCCTTTTTGTGGAACTCCGTGTCTTCAAAGGTATCACAGATGAGGACGTTCGTGTCTATGACCGTTCTGGTTATCCGCTACTTTTGGAACTTGTGAACCAATCGTAGCGGACAACCTTCCCCACTCCCGTCTTCATCGTGGGGCTTTCGGGGGGAACGGTGACTCCCCACATCTTCAAGGCTCTCAAACGAACATTCCAAGAGCCAACCACATCTCTATCAGCCTCAAACCCACAATTCGAACACTTCACAACCCT
>NZ_SNUT01000002.1:300000-425530 GCF_012027615.1 Thermococcus sp. 21S7 | reverse complement strand
ACTTAGTATTTCTTTAGTGGTGGTTAGTAATGCCTAAGGCTACTTTCGTTATCAGCGAAGAAACCCTCCAAGAGTTCAAAAAACTCGCCAAAAAACGTTATGGAGACAAAAGAGGAGTCCTAAGCGTTGCAATTGAAGAAGCAATCAAGGATTGGATTAAGAAAACAAAAAAGGAGCTGGAAAATGCCGAGTGAAACCATCAAACTCACCGCCAAATTCAAACTCAAGGGAACACCCGAAGGGTTAGATGAGCTTTTCGAAACTTATCGTGAAATCGTGAACTTTCTCATCACTTATGCTTTTGAAAACAACATCACCAGCTTTTACCGGCTGAAAAAGGAGACTTACAAAAGCCTTCGGAGGGGATATCCAGAACTGCCAAGCCATTACCTTTACACGGGTTGTCAAATGGCGACTGCAATCTTCAAAAGCTTTAGAAAGCGGAGGAAGAAGGGAAAGGCCAAGGGAAAGCCTGTTTTTAAGAAGGAAGTCATAATGCTGGACGACCACCTGTTCAAACCCGACTTGGAGAAGGGAACAGTAAAACTCTCCACTCCGAACGGGAGGATTCAACTGGAATTTTATCCTGCAAAGTATCACGAGAAGTTCAGGGACTGGAAGGTTGGCCAAGCGTGGTTAGTTAGAACGCCGAAAGGGACATTTCTCAACATTGTCTTCTCTAAAGAAGTCGAGGTTAAAGAGCCGAAAGCCTTTGTTGGAGTTGATTTGAACGAGAACAACGTTACCCTTTCCCTCCCTAATGGGGAGTTTCTCCAAATCATTACTCACGAGCGGGAGATTAGGACGAGTTACTTCGTGAAGAGACGAAAAATCCAGCGGAAGATTAGGACTGGAAAGAAGAGGAAAGAACTCCTTGAAAAATACGGACAGAGGGAGAGGAACAGGCTTAACGACCTTTACCATAAACTGGCTAATAAAATCGTTGAGTTGGCGGAAAAATATGGTGGAATCGCCCTTGAAGATTTAACGAAAATCAGGGACTCAATCAGGTATTCGGCTGAGATGAATGGGAGACTCCACAGGTGGAGTTTTCGGAAGCTTCAGAGCATTATCGAATACAAGGCGAAATTAAAGGGTGTTAGGGTTGTTTTCGTGAATCCTGCTCATACTTCCTCCCTGTGCCCGGTGTGTGGGGGTAAGTTAAGCCCGAATGGGGGCAGGGTTTTGAAGTGTTCGAATTGTGGTTTTGAAGCCGACCGTGATGTGGTTGGCTCTTGGAATGTTCGTTTGAAAGCCTTGAAGATGTGGGGAGTCTCCGTTTCCCCCGAAAGCCCTCCAATGAAGATGGGAGGAGGGAAGGTTAGCCGTAACGACGCTTACGAACTTTACACAAGTTACGGCTAACCAGAACGGGAGGTTCAAAAGAAAAGCTATTGTACCACAAACGTTTTTAAACGTCTTTCAGATGGTTCCTTGGGCGATGGCGTCCGCCCGGGCTTCGAGCCGAACCGCCCGCCAAGGGCTGATGACGCCTGTTCTCCGTCGAAACATTGAGGAGGCGGTAGAATGGGCTCGAAGCTTTATAGAATTGGACGATTCATTAACGCTGATTCGCTCATCAGGTACATAGAGGAAAGACGCCACGAGGACGGCGGCTACTGCTTTGTCAGCGTCCTCGATGACACCAACGTCAACGATACCTACTACGCGGTCAAGATTTACAACCTGCTCGACCTCGAATTTCCTGAGAAGGAAAAGACCATCGAGTTCCTGGAGAAGGCGATACAGCCTCAGACCGCGGTGGTGGCGATAGCGATGGCACTCGAAGGCCTGGCCATACTGGGGGCAGGGGACGTTGCGAGGGAGCACCTTGACATCGTTTTTACCAAGTACAACCCATCAGAGGGCAAATTTGCCGTCGGTCTCGGTGGGAGCGAGGAGTTCGGGACGGCGACGCCGCTGGAGGCAACCTACTGGGTTGTCAAGGCGTTCAAAGCCATAGGTTATGAGTTCAGCACCGACGAAAAGGAGACTATAAGGGCCTTCATCATGAGGTTCAGAAACGGGAACGGTTACGGCGTCAAGGGCCCCACGACGACGATGACCTACCAGGCGCTCTACGCGCTCTATAGCCTGGGCTACAGGCCGCCTAGGAGTCCGCACTTCAAGAACTGCGAACTCTGCGGCGACTGGGGCGGCTTCACCGAGGTTCCCTACAGTCTGCCCCCGTACCTTGAGCCGACCTTCTACGCGGCAAGGGGTCTGGAACTTCAGGGTGAGGTCCCCAGCTGTCCAAGGAGGCACGCCTGGTTCATACGCCAGCTGCAGAATCCCAACGGCGGCTTCAGGCGCTCTCTGGAGATGGGCATCTCAAACTTCCAGAACACGTACAGGGCCCTGGCCGTGCTGAATTTCATGGAGCGCTTCCTCTGAGTGGTGCGAATGGACCTGATAGGGGTATACCTTAGGGATGCGGTGGGGGAGGGTTGCCCCGTCTGCAGGATACTCCGCAGATACGAGGAGTCCGAGATAAAGACGATCCTCTACGAGCACGTGAACGACCCTGGAGTACGGGAGAAGTTCAGGGAGAGCCTGGGGCTCTGCACCTACCACGCGTGGAAGACCCTCGGGGAGGCCTACTCCGACCCCCTCCTCGGGCCGCTGGGGGTGGCGATTATCTACGAGCACATGCTTTCGTTCTACGTGGCATCGCTGGAAAGGGGCCGGATTCCGGAGGAGGGGGAATGCTTCCTCTGTCAGCTGATGGAAGAGAAGGAAACCAACACGGTGGAGGCGCTTGCGGAGAGGATTGGGGAACTCCTTCCTGAGTATGAGAACTCGGAATCAGTGCTCTGCAGGAGACACTACGGGATGCTGCTGTCGATCCTCCGGCGGACGAATCCGGATGCTGCGGAGATGCTTGAAGCCATTCAGCTGGAAAAGCTGCGGGTTCTCGGGGAGCGGCTCGGCTCGTTCATCGACAAGTTCGACTACCGTGCCGAGGAGAAGCCAACGAAGGATGAAATATCGTCACTGCCCCTGGCGATAGAAGCCCTGAAGGGTCTCGAAACGGGGGTAACGGTGAGGAAAACCCGGAACAGAAAAGGCAGGAGGGCCTTTCCGTGGAAATAGAGGTCACGAACGACGAGCTGGCCAGGATACGAAGGAACAAACGCGAGATAGAAGAGAGATTCAGGGATTTGGAGGGGCTTGAGAGAACTTTGAGGGTTCTAAAGCTGCGTTTTCTCATCGAGCAGAGGGAGAGGATTGAGACGAGGCTCGTCGAGATGAGAACGAACTATATCGAACTGACCGAGTTCGAGGAGACCGCAAAGCACGACAAAGAGTTCCTGATGGCATTCCGGAAAAAGCTCAGCGAGGAAAACAAGAGGCTCAGGGCGGAGCTGGAGGCCAGGAGAAGATGAAACTTACCGTGAGACCAAAGAGGGGCTGGCGGAGGGTAACGTTCAAGATTCCGGATGAAACCATGGAGAGGATTGGGGAGCTCTGCGAACGCTACGACTTCAGGGTCGAGGAGGCGGTTAGGATAGTACTCCTGCACGGCTACCTCGAAGACGACTCCAGCGCCAACGAGGAAACGTTCGAAAGGCTCAAGGAAGAGATATCCCGGCTTGAAAAGGAACTATACGAGCTGGAGGGTAAATGGTCTCCCCTGAAGTTCCGCTCCTACTACATCGCCATGGACAACCAGAACCTCGCGATACAGCTCTCGGCAATGATAGCCGAGAACAAGAGGCTCCGGGAGCGGCTGGGGCTTCCGAAGGGGGACTACAGCGAAGTCGAGGAGAAAATACACTACTATCTGAACTTTAAGGGATGATTACATCTTCTTTTGAAAGCCTAGCCGTTCACGGTGGGGAGATACCAGTCCAGATGTATCCAAAATCTTAAGTAGTGTTCGCTGGATGCATGCTGGAGAAGGGCAGAAATCAGGAAGTCCAGGGGTGGGATAATGAACTTCAGGATACTGACCGCAATAATGCTCGGCGGCGCCATCGGTGCGCTTGCGAGGTTCTACATCTCCGGAATACTGCCGGTTTATAGGGACTTCCCGGTTGGAACTCTCCTCGTGAACAGCATAGCCAGCTTCATCCTCGGATACCTCTACGGCCTGCTCTTCTGGGGTATTGGGGTTTCAACCGAGTGGAGGCTCTTCTTTGGAACTGGCTTCTGCGGGGCGTTAAGCACGTTCTCGACGTTCTCGTACGAGACGTTCTCGCTTCTCCGTGAAAGGGAATACCTCATAGCTGCCCTGAACGTCTCGGCAAACGTTATAATCACGATAGGCCTAGTATTCCTCGGGTTCGTCCTTGCAAGGAGGTGATTTTGTGGTTGAAGTGGAACACTGGAACACGCTTCGCCTTCGCATCTATATAGGCGAGAACGACCGCTTTGAGGGAAAACCCCTCTATAAGGCGATAGTGGAGAAGCTCCGTGGGATGGGCATAGCGGGTGCTACCGTTTACCGCGGCATCTACGGCTTTGGAAAGAAGAGCCGCGTTCACTCCGCGGACGTTATGAGGCTATCAACGGACCTGCCCATTGTAATCGAAGTCGTTGACAGGGGATACAAGATTGAACGGGCCATAAACGAGGTAAAACCCATGATACGGGATGGGATGATAACGGTCGAGCCGACTATAGTCGTCTGGGTGGGCACGAGGGAAGAGGTGAGCAAGTTCGAGGAGGATGCAGTGCATCAGCATTCCTAAAAGTACACACAGTTGTCCCAACCCTTGTACCTGTTTTGAGCATATTCAAAAACTATATAAACACATAGTGTGTTAGTTGAGTGTTGAAGAGTGACGGGGTGGTAGCTGTGCCGACCATTGAATTTGAATCACCCCGCATAAAGTTCAACGATGTGATGGACACAATAGTTAATAATAATTTGTCGTTGTTATGGGTATACCTCGACGATATGAGGGGAAGCTTTGTAATGAAGGTGTTTGTCCCCTGCCACATGCTCATGAGGTACCTTCTCGAACTTGCATCTGTCCTTAGGATTCCAACGGAAGTCAGTATCGTAGAGTCCGAAGATGGGAGCAGGATGATTCACGAGGCTTTTCTGATAACGGTTTCACACCCCTCGGGGGATTATCCCGTCTTTATTCTGTTTGAGTACTACGAGAGCAGATACTACCCCTCCAAGATAACGATAGGACTGCACTCTAAATCCCCCAAGGAGCTCGTCGATGCCGTACTCAACTTAAGTATAGGCAGGGTTTCAATAGCGGATGCTGAGGTAGTCAAGACTATCACTAAAAATAACGCTAAGTTTCTCTATCTGAAAACGAACGCTAAGGATAAGCCCCGAACCGAGTACGAAGTCGCCAGAAATCCTTAATAACACTGGGGTTGACACCTTTGTGGGGGATATACGATGCTTCATCACGTTAAGCTTATCCACGCCACCAAGAGCAGAAAGCTCGTTGGGAAGAAAATCGTTCTGGCAATCCCCGGAAGCATAGCCGCGGTAGAGTGCGTCAAGCTTGCCAGGGAGCTGATACGCCACGGCGCCGAGGTACACGCCGTCATGAGCGAGAGTGCCACCAAGATAATCCACCCATACGCGATGGAGTTCGCCACAGGGAACCCGGTCGTGACGGAGATCACCGGCTTCATAGAGCACGTCGAACTCGCTGGAGACCACGAGAACAAGGCCGACCTCATCCTCGTCTGCCCGGCAACGGCCAACACGATAGGAAAAATCGCCTGCGGGATAGACGATACGCCCGTCACCACGGTTGTAACCACAGCCTTCGCCCACACGCCGATAATGATCGCCCCCGCGATGCACTCCAGCATGTACGAACACCCGATAGTGGTCGAGAACATAGAGAAGCTCAAGAGGCTCGGCATCGAGTTCATAGGCCCAAGATTCGAAGAAGGCAAGGCGAAGGTTGCTTCGATAGAGGAGATAGTATACCGCGTTATCAAAAAGCTCCATCCGAAAACGCTGGAAGGAAAGCGCGTTCTCGTAACGGCGGGGGCGACGCGCGAGTACATAGACCCGATTCGCTACATAACCAACGCCAGCAGTGGCAGAATGGGCGTCGCCATAGCGGAGGAAGCGGAACTCCGGGGGGCTGAGGTCACGCTCATCAGGACGAGGGGAAGCGTTCCCAGCTTCGTCGAGAACCAGATTGAGGTTGAGACCGTCGAAGAGATGCTCCAGGCGATAGAGAAAGAGCTAAAGACCAAGGATTACGATGTCGTCATTCTCGCCGCCGCGGTAAGCGACTTCCGCGTCAAGGAAACGGCGAGCACCAAGATAAAGAGCGGAAAAGGGCTGACCCTCGAACTCGAACCTACTCCGAAGATAATAGACCGCGTTAAGGAGCTTCAGCCAGGAACTTTCCTCGTGGGTTTTAAGGCCGAAACTGGCCTCAGTGAGGGAGAGCTCATCAACGCCGCCAGAAAGCAGATAGAGAGAGCCGGAAGCGACCTCGTCGTGGCCAACACGCTCAAAGCATTCGGAAGCGAGGAGAATGAAGTCATCCTCGTGGGCAGGGATTCCATGAAGAAACTGCCGAGGATGAACAAACGGGAGCTGGCGGAAAAGCTCTGGGACGAAATAACTTCGATTCTCAGCGGATAAATGAAAAACCTTTTTTACCCTCTTAACCAATTATCCTAAAACCATTCGAGGTGATAGTATGGTGGCCTTTGATGAGCCCCTGCCCTACATAGGGGTCACTCCGTTCCAGCTGGTATCGGCACTGATAATCCTGATAGTGGGCTACATTGCGGCAAAAATCCTAATCTCAACCTTCAAGAAGAGTATGAGAAAAACGAAGCTCCCACCACTCGTCGTTGATTTCCTCGGCAGATTCCTGGCAATACTGCTCTACATGGTCGTCATAATAGTGGCCCTGGGGGCAGTCGGCATTTCCGTATCTCCGCTGATTCTGGGCCTCTCGGCAGTTGTCGGTTTGATTTTGGGCTTTGGCCTTCAGGACACCCTCACGAACCTTGCCGCGGGCGTCTGGATAGCCGCCCTCAGGCCGATAGACTTGGGGGAGGTCGTCGAGGTTTCCGGACAGGTTGGGAAGGTGAACGGAATCGGCCTAATGTCCACGGAACTCCTGACCCCCGATAACAAGGTCATCACGATACCCAACAAACTCGTCTGGGGGAGCATAATAGTCAACTACACCCGGCTGCCGACGAGAAGGGTAGACGTTGACATCGGCGTTGCCTACGGCACGGATCTCGACAGAGCGATAAAGCTGGCGATGGACCTTATGAAGAGCCATCCCAAGGTTCTCCACGATCCGGAGCCGAGCGTCGTCATAACCGCCCTCGCGGATTCCTCGATAAACCTCCAGCTCCGTGCTTGGGCCCGGACGGAGGACTACTGGGCCGTTAAGGGAGACCTGACAAAGGGAATCTACGACCTCTACAACAGGGAGGGTATAGAGATTCCCTTCCCGCAGCTCGACGTCCACCTGAAGAACGAATGATTTTCGATATCGCCGGAGATTTTCAAATTTTTGTAAACTCCGGCTTCTTTTAACCTTTCGTTTTAAACCAAAAGGTTCATATCCTCTCCGGTGCTATGCTCTCAGGTGGTTCTCATGAGGAGGATAGGAATAATAGGCGGAACCAGCCCGGAGGCGACGTGTTATTACTACAAGAAATACCTGGAGATAAGCCGCGAAAAGTTCGAGCCGTACGTCTTCCCGGAGCTGATAATCTACTCGATAAACTTCAAGGAGTTCATCCACAACCCGAACGGCTGGGAAGGGAGGAAGGAGATACTCATAAAGGCCGCCAGGGCCCTTGAGAGCGCCGGGGCGGAGATAATATCGCTCTCCGCCAACACACCGCACATAGTCTTTCCGGACGTTCAGGCGGCGGTGAACGTCCCGATGGTGAGCATAATCGACGCGCTCATCGAGGAGATGAAGAGGAGAGGCGTTAAGAGGATTCTTCTCCTCGGGACGAAGACGACGATGACGGCGGACTTTTACAAGAACGCCCTCCGCGAGGCCGGTTTTGAGGTGGTCACGCCGAGCGAAGGGGAGATGGACGAGCTGAACAGGATCATCACCGAGGAGCTTATGTTCGAGAACTTCGCCGGCAGGGACTGGGTGCTCAACCTCATCAGCCGCTACATAGATAAGGAAGGAATCGAAGGCGTCATCCTCGGCTGCACCGAGCTCCCGCTGATAGTGAAGCAGGGGGACGTTGAGGCCGAGGTCTTTGACACCGTCGAGATCCACATGAGGAAGCTCATCGAGGTAGCTAGCGAGTGATTTTTAAGCCCTTTTCTTCCCCTCTCCTCAGGTGAGAACATGGAGATACGTGAGTTTCAGGAGATGATTAGGGAGATCTACTTCCACAAGGACTCGAAGAGGGGAGTTGAGAGAACCTTCCTCTGGTTCGTAGAGGAAGTCGGAGAGCTGAGCGAGGCGATAAGGAAGAAGGATCGCGAGGCGATGGAGGAGGAGTTCGCCGACGTTCTGGCGTGGCTCGCGAGTTTGGCCAACCTACTCGATATCGATATTGAGGAAGCGGCGAGGAAGAAATATCCCGGAGCCTGCCCCTACTGCGGAAAGAAGCCGTGCGAATGTGAAGAGAAGTTTTAATCTTTTAGTCCCAGCGCTTTCTTAGCCTCTCTCCAGGGTATTCCGTTTTCCAGCGTTTCCTTCGAGAGTCTTTCAAGTTCTCTAAGCTCTTCTTCACTAACCTCCTCTTCACCGAGCTTCTTTGTTTTCAGACTCACAGCCTCGTCCATTGTCTCACCCTCTCCCTTTTAATTTCAGATAGGCTTAAACCTTCCTCTCCTTTCGACCATCATCTTAACGGAAAGACTTTTATACTTCCGGACGCACTATTCTATGCAGTAAATCGAGGTGATGTGCATGCATGAACTCGTAGAGTTCGCGGTTGAGAAGGCCCTCGAACTGGGGGCAAGCTATGCCGAGGCTCGCTTTGAGGAGAAGAACGGCACTTCTCTGGCTATGAAGAACGGCAATCCCGAAGGCCTTGAGATACTCGCCGACAGGGGAATGGGCGTAAGGGTTCTGGTCGATGGAGGAATGGGCTTCGCAAGCACCAACGTCCTCACGAAGGAGAGCGTGAGCGAGGCCGTCAAGAAGGCCGTCAAGCTGGCCAGAGCTGCCTCCCGCGTTAGAAACGAGCCCATAAGATTCAGCGATGAGGACTTCCACCGCGTTTCCTACAAGGTCAAGATGAAAAAGGACTTCCGCGACATTTCACCTGAGGAGAAGCTCGAAATCCTCAGGAAAATCGAGGAGGAGGTTAAGGCAACAGGCGTGAACGTGCCGATGCGCTATTTGGCATACTCAGACCAACTATGGAAGAAGGTCTTCGTCAACAGCGAGGGCGCTTACGTGAAGAGCAAAATCCCGCGCGTTTCTGTGGTGTACAACCTCGTCGTCTTCGAGAACGGCCAGATGGAGCAGGCACCGTTCGTCCAGAGGGCTTTCTCCGGCGGATTGGAGCTCATCGAGAAGGACGAGCCATGGAATTGGGCGGTGAAGGACGTCCAGGCCCTCAAAAAGCTCATCTACGAAGGCCAGAAGGCGCCCGAAGGCAAGGTTGATCTGGTTATAAGCCCCGAGGTGGCAGGCATAGCCGTTCACGAGAGCGTCGGGCACCCCTACGAGTCGGACAGGATTTTCGGCAGGGAGGCGGCGCAGGCCGGAGAGAGCTTCGTCAAGCCGGACATGCTCGGCGAGAGGATTGGAAGCGAGGTCGTCACCGTCATAGAGGACCCAACGATTCCAAACAGCTGGGGCTTCTACCTCTACGACGACGAGGGCGTTAAAGCCCATTTCGAAGGATAAAGCCAAAAAGACCTTAATAGCCGTGCTTCCTACTAATAATTGAGAATAAAAAGCCTATCCCAAGGAAGAATGAGGCTATAATAATAAGCCCGTGCATTATACCGATACAGTCAAAGAGCCATCCTAGGAGAGCGTTTAGGATGCCATTGGTTATCGCCGCAGTGAGTGAGTAAAGAGACCCTAATGTTGCCCTCTTTTCGTCAGGAATCGCACCTTGGAACTTCCCTTGCCACTCCTTGAAGGCCTGGGCAAATGTGAAAGTGCCAAGGATTAGGGTAACAAAACCGAGCCATTTATTAAGCCCTGCAAGGAGAAGAAGGAGGGGTAGTATTATTCCCGCATGACGGTAGAAAACATCTCTGTACTTACCAACGTCAAGGTACCATGAGACGCTGTTGATGACCGTATGGAATGCAGAGATTGCCGAAACTGCTATAAGGGATGCCAGGAACCCATAAAAGTAGAGTTGCATAAAAGCTGTGAAGGCTGTAACTGGAAGTCCAATGATGTTAGCATATAGGAAGAGCCAAATGACTTCTGGAGATTTTTTTATGAATTTCAAGCTTTCAAGAAGGTGGAGACTATAAGAAAGCCCACTCTTTGCTTCATCTCCAGGAATCGTGGCGAGAACAAGAAAGGATGCGACGACGAAGGGTATAGTTAAGAGTATCGTTAATCTCATGCCGACAAAATCAGCGAGGAATCCGCCCATCATGGTTCCAACGAAACCTCCTATCATCTCGAAAGATCTAAGCCTACCATAAACCTTTGGATAATCCTTGGCTCTACCACTCTTGCTGAGAAGTTCGTAAATCCACCCAGTTTCTGCCCCGGTCATGAGAGCAACTGAAAGCGCGCCGAAGAGTGTCGCAAGGAGAACCCCTGGAAAGGAATGCGCAAGGTACAATGCAAGCACGCTCGGTATCGTGAGGATCTTTGAAAGTAAGACACTTACCTTCTTTGAAATCTTGTCAGCAACGATTCCTGTAGGGACTTCAAGTAAAGCAACTAGAATTAGAGATAAACTCATTAAAAATCCCATCTGGGTTTTAGAAAGGCCAAGACTCTGAAGATAAATTAAGTAGAAACCAGAATAGAAAACTATATGAAGAAGACTCGAAATGTAGAAACGATTAACGTAGTTCATGGTCTCGCCTCCTAACTCGCTAAATTTGTTTCCTACTTGCATATTTGTCTCCTAACTCCTTAATGAATAGTTGTAGGTACTCCCTGAAACTGTATTTTTGAAAGGGACAAAAACCAAGATCCAATTTGCCAGAATGCAAGTAGTTATTGTATATACATCCACCACCACAAAACATTAACATTGGACAATCCCTGCATTTTAAATTATTAAGCGGATTAAGACTAAGGAACTTTCTGTGGGTTTTTTCTGAGATGCCCTTTTGTACAGTCCCAACTTTAAATTGTTTTAATCCCACTAAAGCCCAACATTTATAAATATCTCCATTATAATCAATAACAAATGAATTGTTTGTTATTGCTCCACAGGGTATTCTCTGTACATAGAACGGGAGAGTTATACTAAAACCTCTTCTCTTAATTTGCAAATATAAATTAAGAAATTTTTTTGAAATCAGAGGATAATTTTTAATTTCATCTGGGTGAACAAATCCTATTCCTATATGAAGATACTTTTTGTTTATCCCGTATCTATCTAACTCATCAAGCAGTTTTGGATATTCCTTAATGTACTTTAGGTACAAGTTAGATCTTAAAGCAACATGAACTCCATTATCTGTCAGCAATTTGATTCCCGTAATTATCGTCTCAAATGTAGGGAGCCCTCCTCTTAATGGGCGGAGCTTGTTATGAATTTCTGGAGGACCATCCAACGTTATTTGAATTTGTTTAAATTTCTTGAAGTATTTTTTATACTTCTCCCACAGATCCTTTACAAGATAACCATTAGTTATCAGCTCAAACGTAATTTTTTGACCCTGATGACTTTCTAGTTCGTCCATAAGATATGTGAGTACATTAATATTTAGGAGTGGCTCGCCACCATAGAATATCACCTTTATCTTTTTTGAGTTATATGACATCCTATTGATAAACTCAATGACTTCATCTGCAATGCGCCTGTTCATGTGTCTTTCTTGGAGTAAAATTTGATTAGTATGTTCATAACAATATACACATTCAAAGTTACACGATCTAGTGACAAGTATTGTGAATGTTTGAAAGGATACATCAAATTTCAATTTTTTCAAAAGATTTTCATAAGCATAAAATTCATTGTAATTATCTTGGACTATAATTAATTTATCTTTTAACATCTCAAATATTTTTTGGGGAATCAAATTGAAATTTGCTGATATTAGCATATTGTATAGTTCAGAGTCAATGACATCGATCTCTCCGATAAGGGGATTTATGACAATGTATCCATCATCGTTTTTAATAAAGTGCACAAGTTTATTTAATCTCATTGTATATCACCTTGTATATTACCTCAAATCAAATATAAAAAATAAAATTCTAATCTAAAATCTCACTCAGACTCCTCGTCATCTATTGTTATGCACAAATTTGGACATCCGTAAAAATTCGGAGGTACCTGACATCCGCTGGTTATCTCCTCCTTTGTGGTGTAAAGTGTTTCTATTTTCACAATTCACCCCTCCAAGTGTTTTTCAAGTACAATTACAAAACCATGAATTTATAAATTTTTTTAAAACAAAAGGTTATTAACTTTCGAACGTAGGGCGTTGAAACCGGCGTGTCAACCTCCCACCAGTGGATGTGGTAGCTCTCCTTTCCAAGGGCCTTGATTCCCTCAAGGATCCTCTGGAAGTTGTCGCTCACGCGGATGTTCTTTATCGGCCTCAGCTCGCCGTTCTCGACGAGGAATATTCCATCCCTCGGGATGGTCGAGAAGTCGCCGGCGACGTAGTTCTGGAAGCGGGTGTACCAGACGTTGGTGATGTAGATTCCCCTATTGACCTCGCTGAACAGCTCCTCCCTGCTGTAGTCGCCAGGTTCGAGGACGATGTTCCACGCGTGGGGCATTGTTAAGCCGGCGTTGGCCGTCGTCTCTGTTCCGTACTTCTTCGCCATGCTCGTGTTGAGCAGGAAGGTCTTGAAGGTCCCGTTCTCGATTATCGTCGTTTCCCTCGTGGGCACTCCCTCGTCGTCGAACTTCCTCGTTCCGTAGCCGTTCGGGAGGTTTCCTATATCCTTTATCGTGACGATGTCGTTGGCGACTTTCTGGCCGAGCTTGTTCACCAGGAAGCTGAAACCGGCCTCGGCGGCGTAAGCCGAGGTCATGAAGCTCATGTAGCTCAGCAGGTTCGCAAACGCTAACGGGTCGAAGATGACGTCGAACTTTCCTTCTGGGCCCTGCTCCGGGTTCTGGGCGAGCTTTGCAATCTCGCCGGCCTTTCTTCCGGCCAATTCTGGGTCGAACTTCTTGAGAACCCTCACGGAGTTCGTTCCGTGGCCGCTCTCAAGGTCTCCGATGAAGGCCCTAACGCTTATCTCTATCCCGGTGCCCTCATCGAAGGCCTCAACGCCGTTGCTCGTGGTCAGGTAAAGCCTGCTGTGGTCGGTGTAGAGGACACCCGCTACCCTCTTCGCTCCCTCCTCAAGGGCGGCGTTGATGGCCCTCTCCACGTACTCGTTCGGCTCGTCGAGTTCGACTATGGCCTTATCGAAGGTCTCCGGGATGTCTTTATACTGGAACGGCCCTTCAGCGATTCCGTAGTAGTCCTCCTTCGGCGCCATGCCCTTCATGTTGCTCAGGAGGGTCTTGAGGGTTCTCTCGATGTTCTCCTCGCTCAGCTCGGTGATGCTCGTTCCGGCGACGCGCTTCTCAAGCTCGGCGAACAGCTCCACCTTCCTCTCGTGCCAGTTCTTGGCGACGGTTATCTCGTTGTTGGCAAAGCGCACCTGCCTCCTGTTCGTTTCGTAGCTCAGAACGACGACGTCGCCGAAGCCCAGCTCTTCGGCCTTCTTGAGTATGAACTCGTTAAGCTCGAACATCGCCACCACCTCACGGCCTCCTCAGCGGTATGTCGCGAAGCCTCGCGTGTGCTCCACCCATCCAGACGGGGACGCCCTGTCCAGGCTCGCCCTTGCCACAGGTTCCGGGGTAGAACTCGACGTCTTTACTGTGGAATTTATATTAACTTCGTGGAGGACGTTGGGATAACGAGGGCGACGAAGTGATTTCCCCTTTTCTTTTTGTTGGATACATGGTGCACATTTTAGTTCATACCCTCTTTGGGGGGACCTCTATATCCTTTTGATGATTCTTGTGGTGAGGCAAGCTTTTTATATTTGAAGTTCCTACCCCCTTTGGGGGTATGAACTATGTTGTTCAGTATAGAACCCAAAACGTCTATTGATGAAGTATTTGGCAGGAAAGCTGAGTTCTTGGAATTTCTGGATAGGCTCGAAAAGGGAAGAAGACTTTTCATAATCACCGGGCCAAGGAGGATAGGGAAGACAACCTTTCTTTATGCTGCCCTTAACGAATTGAACCGCATGGAGGGTGTTCCATACATCGTAATTGATGCGAGGGAAGTGGCCTCAGTTAATACGAGAAATCCCCAGAAAGTCATCGCTCGGGAACTCCTCAAACTCTCTGAGGGAAAACTGTCGAGGATAATCTCCAAGTTTGAGGGAGTGAGCATTAAAGGTTACGGTGTTAAGGTCAGGCCCTCTGAAAAAAATCTTCCGGAGACCCTTAAGGAGCTGGATGAACGCTATGAAAGACTAATAATAGCCTTTGACGAAGCCCAGTATCTGCGCTTTGCTCAGGTGGATTTCACAATACTTCTCGCATGGATTTATGACAACCTCAGACACATACACCTCATACTGACAGGTTCACAGGTTGGAGTGCTTGAGAAGTTTCTCCGTTTCGGTGACTACAACGCGCCCCTCTACGGGCGTTACCATGTCAGGATTAAGCTCAACCGCTTCAATCCTTCAGAAAGCCTGGAGTTTCTTGAGCGGGGATTTGCTGAGTATGGGATGGACGTTTCTCCAAGGGAGCTCCTATCTGCGGTGAAAACCCTCGACGGCGTCCCTGGCTGGCTGACCCATTACGGGGCCTACAGGGTTGATGGTAGCTCTCACTGGGACGCCATAGAGGCCGTTCTGGAGGAGGCCAAAGGTTACATCGAAGCAGAATTCAAAGAGCTGGATGAACTGAGTCCAAGATATCGTGCTGTTATGGAAGTTGTGGCGACCATAACTGGCGTGGAGGAGAGGGCGAGAAGAAAAGATATACTCAACGCCCTCAAGCTCAGGGAAGGTAAAGACATAGACGGCAAGGAGATACGGAAGTACCTAAGGAATCTCATCGATTACGGCTTTCTTGAGCACACGGGTTACGGCGAGTACTACATTCCCGATCCAGTCGTTAAGAGGGTCTTTCAGAGGTAAAAAACAAAAATGTCACTCCGCCAGATGCCTCAGCTCCAGGGGTTCCCTCAGCGGGCCGAGGCTGGCCAGCTTGAAGGCCGCACCGATGCCGAAAAGGACCACCGCGAACAGCAGTCTGGCCTCATTCAGCCCGAGGTTATCGACGGCGAACCCGTAGAGGGCGTAGAAGACGGCCATCACCACCGCGGAGAATATCATATTGAGGGACAGAACCGTCGCCCTCTTTTCGCTCGGTATCCTGTGCTGGAACTCTACGGAGACGTTGAAGCCGAAGGCCGTATTCACGACCGTCGCGAGAACCCCGAGCAGGACGATGAAGAGCGGGTTCTGGAAGAGCACCGAGAGGGCTGTGAAAACGGGAATCGCGAGGGGCGCAAGTTCATACGCCCTCGTGCTCCATTTCTTACCGAGCCTGATGCCCACCAACCGGGGGAGGGTTTTAATCAGAACCTCGGCGATGCCCAGCAGTCCGAGGGTGCCCATGAGGGCCGTCCCAAGGTCCGTCGCCAGTATCTCGCCGAGGTAAGGCTCGAAGAACTGCCGGAACTGGTTTATGGATATCGTCACTGCAATTGAAATGAGAATCAGCGGGAGAATGTCGGGCCTTAACAGTTCCCTAGCCGAGTGGAGAACGTGAAGGTGGTATGAGACCTCGGGCTTCTTGAACTCGTACTCGGGTATCGAGAGCGCCGTCAGCAGGGCGCCGAACTCCATCAGTAGTGTTATGGTGAGGGGCAGGGTGAATCCGTAGAACTGGGCCAGAAATGCACCGATGAGAATCGAGAACGCGGAGGAAATCAAGGTCAGGGTTTTGATGTCCTTCATTACCTCGCGGTACCGTTTTTCCATTGCCGAGATGCCTTAAGTTGTCGAAGAGCCACGCCTGCAGGCTGCCGCTCACGAAGGTCGCCCCGAAAGAAGAGACGACGGCGTGGGCTATTAGCATGGGGAAGCTCCGGAGGATGATGAGAATGATCGTGCCAAGGGCGAAGAGCGCCATTCCAATCAGCACGCTGGTCTTTCTGCTCACCTTGTCGGCCACGACACCAGTTGGAACCTCAAAGAGAAAGAAGCCCAGCGCCGAAATTGCGCTCACGAGACCGATCTGGCCGTAGGTGATGCCCTTCGAGAGGTAGTAGATGACCGTGAGGTTCCCGATGAAGCCCGTGTTCATGAGGACGAAGAGGAGCCTGTACCTACCCAGCAGGTTCATCTCACCACCCTGGATGGGAAGTTGAGTCTCCGGATGATTTAAGGTTTTTGAGCGGCATGGGTGAAAGAATCCCGGAGATTAAAGAACTGTGAGTCACATTATTCTCCGAGACTCCCGGATAACTTCCCAAACCTGTGTAACAAGACGGAACGACCGAGAAAACGCTTAAAAACTTCTTCATGCAAATGGAATCCGGTGAGGGCTGTGGAGGCCATCGAAAACTCCCGGTTGAATAAGTTCCACTACACGCTCCTGGCCATTCTGGGGACGGTGTGGGCGTTCATAGCCGTGAACACAATCTCGGCCGGATTCGTCATGGCCCTGCTCAAGAACGACCCCGCCTTCCAGGGCAGCCTCACAAAGCTAGGCTCCCTCGGCTCGGCGGCGCTCTTCGGCATGCTCTTCGGCGCGTGGCTCTTCGGCTATCTAGCCGACAGGATTGGGCGGAAGAAAACCCTCACCCTCGCGGTTGCAACATTCTCCATCGGCTCGATAGTCAGCTCCTTCGCGGGTAGCCTGGACGCCCTCATAGCCCTGCGCTTCATCGTCGGCCTCGGCCTCGGCGGCTCGCTGCCGGTTGCAAGCTCCTACTTCGCCGAGTTCATGCCAAGGTCGATAAGGGGTGCGATGATTTCAATCCTTGAGAGCTTCTGGGCGATAGGAACGATAATCATAGGAGTAGTTGCTATCCTCGTAAAGGCCGACTGGAGGGGCATACTGCTCTTCGGCGGCGCGGTGATACTGATTCTGCCCTTGCTCCTTACACTCCCCGAATCGCCCCGCTACCTGCTCATCAAGGGACGCGTTAGGGAGGCCGAGGAGACCATCAGGAAGACCCTCGGCGTGAGCGTTAAGCTTGAGGTTCAAAAGGAGGCCAAGAAAGCCTCGGTCGCGGATCTCTGGAGGCGCTACGGCAGAACCACCCTCATGCTCACGATAGCCTGGTTCAGCATAGCCTTCGCCTACTACGGCTTCTTTATCTGGCTTCCGAAGTTCCTCTCGGCAACGCTGGGAATCACCGTCTTCAGGAGCTTCCAGTACTTCATCATCACCGCCATAGCCCAGCTGCCCGGCTACTGGAGCGCCGCTTATCTGCTTGAGAAAATCGGCCGGAAGAAGACCCTCTCCTGCTACCTCCTGCTCTCGGGAATAGCCGGAGTCGGCTTCTACTTCGCGGCCAGCTCGGGGAACGAAGCGGCGATAATCGCGAGTGCGATAGCCTTCAGCTTCTTCAACCTCGGTGCCTGGGGAGCGATATACGCCTACACGCCGGAGCTCTACCCAACGGCCGTCCGGGGCACGGGAACCGGCTGGGCGGGGGCGATGGCGAGGATAGGCGGAGGAATAGCGCCAATTCTCGCCGGCAAGATAATGGAGCTGAGCGGGAGCGCCTTGGCGGTACTTGTGATTGCGGTGGTGGCGATAATCGGTGCGCTGGACGTCTTAGCGTTAGGAGAAGAGACGAGGGGGAAGAGCCTTACCTGAGCTTCCCCTTTTTATCCGAACAGTCCCAAAGCGGGCAGCAGCGTTATCGCCATGCTCAAAAGCCCGCCGAGGATTAAAGCCGGAACCGTCTGCCTCTTCTCTATGGCGAGTATGTATGCCGCCAGAGCACCGGTCCAGACGCCCGTCCCGGGGAGCGGTATCGCCACGAATATCGTCAGCCCGATGAAGCCCCACTTCTCAACGTAGGGGTGGGCCTTTTTCCTGACCCTCTCGACGTAGTAGAGGTAGAGATGGGCTATCTTCCTGAGGAAGGTTCCCTCAAGCCAGAGCATCAGCCTGTCTATGTATGGGAGCAGAGCGGGAAGGACCAGCGAGAGGAGCAGAACGCCGAGGGAAGCGGCCAAAAGCGTCTCCCACAGGGGATAGCCCGTACCTATGCCGTAGACTATGGCATAGCGCCCCTCAAAGGTTGGAATCAGCGAGAGGAGGAAGACTTCAAGGAAGCCGTTCATTCAAACTTCCCTCCGAGGAGTGATTTGAGCAGGAGGTAGAGCCAGGGGGCAAAGAGCAGGCTGAATAGCACGTCGCCCAGCCAGTGAACGTGGAGGAAGAGCCTCGTGAGGGCTATTCCAACGGCGTACGCCCAGAAGGCTGGAGCGTACTTCCTCCACCTGTCCGCGCCGTAGGCTGCTATCACCGCCGCCCTGAAGGCGTGGCCCGAGGGGAAGGCGTAGGTTCCGTAGTCCGGCCTCGGCCTCGGTTCGGCAAAGATAAACTTGAGGACACCGACGGCGGCGAGACCGAAGGCCACCGTAAGGAGGAAGGCCGCGGTACCTGCCGAGATTCCGCCCTTTTCGCGCCTCTCTGTGAGAAATGCGAAGATTCCAAACAGGACGAGGAACACGTCGCCCCCGAGCATCGTGAGGAAGTTCATAACGGGAGTGTCAACGAGGGGGAGATTTGAGTTAACCCACTCGTTTATTCCCGAGAATGCCCCCGTCCCCTGAAGAGCCAGTGCGGCGAAGACGAGGACGGTCAGTACAGTGAGCCGATTACTCCATCTGTGATTCAACGGATTTCCCCTCCTTTGTTGCGATGGCCACAAAGAACGTGGCTATCATTGCAAACTCAAGAATGGCCGAGATGACGTCCAGGAACTCGAACCCGGGGAAAATCAGCGCCCATGCCCAGAGCACAATCTCCTTGAGGAAGTACAGCAGGAATCCGAAGGATACTAAGAGGAGTCTCCGTTTCCCGCTCCTCCGATAGGCCCTAAACGAGACCAGCGAGAGGATTAACGCAAAGAACATTGTGATGATTTCTATTCCGATACTAACGCAAACGGCCTCCACCATTCATTTTCCCTCCAGCTCCAAGAATATGTCCAGCATCCTGTCGGTCCACCTGTCCAGAAGGCTGGGATGATAGTTCCGTATCATCTTGATGAACAGGTCCACATCCCCCGTGAAGTGGTACCTCACGAACTTCCCGTCCCTCACACTCTTCACCAGTCCCAGCTCCCCGAGCTTCCCAATGTAGTAGTTCGCCGACGAGGGGGAGAGGCCGAGTTCCTCGCACAGTTCACTCTGTGTGGGGTCGGGGTTGGCGATCAGGTACATTATTATCTCCCTCATGTTTTCACTTGCGAGTATTGAAAGCACGTCCTTCTCCCTCTCGCTGAACATTCCTGAGGGGAAATAGTGCCTCCTAAGGCCGCTCCTCTTCGACACTACCAGTTCGAGCTTTTCAAGCTTTCTGAGGTGATACTGCAAATCTCCCTTTGCAATGCCGAGTCTTCGGGATATCTCGTTGAAGCTCAGGCCGGGATTTTCCCTAACGAACTCTAGAACTCTCTTGGTTCGCTCGTTGAGTTCTCTGCCCTTCATGCCTATCTCTGGCGGGTTGTTATCATAGGTTAATTAAGGTTTTGTGGTCCGGTTTTTAAAGTACCTCACCTGTTTTGAGCATCCAGACCCGACAAACACATCATTTCAAAAATTGAACCAACACTTCAAATTTTGAGCCAGAAGAGCTTTATATACTCCTGTGAAGGTAAACACGAGTAGCCGGCCGACAGGACCTTTTAACTCAGAGAAAGCCAGAATTCCGCGGCACCGTCTGCCCGCTATCAACCACCACCCGACGTTAAATCACAGGCTCAAATCCTCAGAAAACACAGGTGAGTACCATGGACTTTGGAAACTACACTTCGCTCATAGGCTCGATGGATCCAAGGGCATTATGGTTCTTCGTTGGAGCCATGGGCACGTACTATGTGAGCACCGTAATCTACGCCCTTCGCTGGAAGATAGTTCTGAGCGAGATGGGACGCGAGATACCGCTCCTGGAGCTGCTTAAGGTTACCCTCTCCTCAATATTCATCAACAACATCACCCCCATGAGCCGCGGTGGGGGAGAGGTTCTCAGGGTGGCGTGGATATCGAAGGTGCACGATGTGCCCGTAACGCTGTCAATGGGGAGTATAATCTATGAAAGAATCTCCGAGGTAGTCCCGTTAATGCTGTTGCTGGCGATTGGGCTCTCCCACTTTTCAGGTCACCTCGTGGCCTCGACCCTCCTGATAACGGCACTCGTGGTGGGGCTGTGGCTGAAGTGGGAGAGTACGGTTAGGTTTTCACTGAGGATTTTCAAAACCCACATAAGCGAGGAGGACGTTGATAGACTTGTCGCACTTAAGAAGAACGTACCTTTCAACCTCACCGTCGTCGGACTGAGTTCCCTCGTGTGGGCGCTTGACATAACGAGGCTGAAGCTGATAACGATGGCTTTCAAATGGAACCCGCCGCTGGAGCTCCTGGCGGTAATTTCGCTCGCAAACCTGCTCTTCGGTTTGCTGGCGTTCACTCCCGGGGGGATAGGCATCGTCGAAGGAGGCCTCGTCGGTTCCATGAAGTACTTCGGGATAGACGGCCCCCTCGCGGTTTCAGTTGCACTGCTCGAACGCTTCATATCCTACGTATCGAGCACGATTGTTGGGTTCGTGACGCTTGTAACTTCCGGAGGGATGAAGGTATGGAGAGCCTCAAAATCGCACTAGCCTCTGACTGGTTCTTTCCGAGCGTCGGAGGCGTGGAGTACCACATTCACGACCTGGCAACCCGTCTGGTGGAGATGGGTCACGAAGTCCACGTGATAACCGGACCGGGTGACTTTCCCGACCATGAGCTTCCGTACTTTGTTCACAGGTTCAGGGGGAGGCTGACCCTCGAAAACGTCCACGTCAGCATCGGCACCGGGATGCTGAAGGAGGTGAACGAGCTTTACAAAAGGGAGAACTTTGATATTACCCACGGTCACAGCGTGTACTCCCCGATCGCGGTGGGTGTTTCAAATCTCTCAAGCGGAATAAGGGGCGTTCCTAGCCTCATCACAGACCACTCCTTCCTCGGCGATTCCCCCATGAACCCCATCAACATCGCCCTCCTGAGACTCTCCCTTCAGAAGGTGGACGGCTTCATAGCGGTGAGCAGGGCCGTTGAGAACGACCTGCGTTCCATCCTGGGAAGGAGCCTCGGGGACAGGGAGATACACACCATCCCCAACGGCATAGATACGGGCTTCTGGAGACCTGCCGGGAACAGAGAGGAAAAGAAGGAAGAACTGGGCCTGAATGGACTCGTAATAACGACGACGTCCCGGCTGACCAAAAGAAAGAGGATACACGTGATCCCATTGATAGCGGCGAGATTGGAAACGCGGGAGGATGTGAACTTCGTTATCATTGGTGATGGCCCGGAAAGGGGGAACATCGAGAGGCTGATACGCAGGTACGGCGTTGATGACAGGGTCAGACTGGTTGGAAAGCTGCCGAGGGAAAACGTGAGGGACTACCTGCAGGCCACCGACGTGTACTTTTCCCCCACCATTTACGAGGCCTTTGGAATAGCGGCCCTTGAGGCCCTGGCATGCGGCGTCCCAGTTGTTGCCAACAACCACGGGGGCATCAGCGAGGTCGTCAGGCACGGAGAAACGGGACTCGTCTCACAGGACGATGCCGAACTGCTGAGGAACCTGGAATTCCTCCTGGAAAATCCTGAGGTGAGGAGGGCCATGGGACGGAGGGCCAGAAAAAGCGTTGAGGAGGAGTTCAGCTGGGAGGTGGTCGTTAAGAACATCCTCAGGGTATACAGACTGACCATCGAGAGGGGACCCGGCGAACCGTTCGTCCTCTATAGGCTCCACCAGGCAGTGAAAAGGGGAATCGGGGCGTAGACTTTGAGGCTTCAAATAATCCCCGCCGCGTAGAGGGCGTGGTAGGTCTTAAGGAGCGCTCCCTGGACCTTCTTCGGCCCGAAGGTTCTCACGGCTCTCCCAAGCCCCTCGTTGTAAATCCTGCGCATTATGAAGTCCGTCTCGCGGTTGAGGTTCAGCTTTTCCCGGTTTTCGAGATAGAGGCGCGCTATCTCCGTCGGCTCGCGGTAGTTCAGGCCCTTGAGCCACTTGAGGGGAATCCCGTCGTCAAATCTTTTGAGAACCTCGAAGCCTATTACCGTAACCTCGTCGTCGCCGTACAGCTCGCCGTAGATTCTGTTCAGCTCCCGAAGGAGCTCCCTAACGTCGGAGAAGCCGTCGAGTTTTGCATCCTCGTTGGTGAGCTCCCTGACCTTTTTCTTTTCAACGCGGGTTATCCTAACCTTTGCTATAGCCGTGTCGCTCGGCGTTATTACAAGGTAGACCTCGCTCCCCGGCTTCGCTTCGTAGTCCCCGTAGCGAATCGTGGTGACCTTGTCGCCCCTGAGTATCCTCGACTTGTAGGCGGAGTCAATCAGCATGAACTTCCTTATCTGGACGCTCTTCCTCCTCAAGGCTCAGCCCCCTGACTATCTCCAGAACATCTTCCAGAGATCCCACTGTAAAGTCGGCGTACTCCAGGTATTCGAGCTCTCTGCCAGCGTACTTGCCGTATTTGAACCATGCGGTCTTCATGCCGACCTGTTTTGCCCCGTAGATGTCGGAGTACAGCCTGTCGCCCACCATCAGCGCCTCCCCGGGCTCGACCCCCATCTTCCTGAGGGCCTTCTGGAATATCTTGGGGTGGGGCTTCTTGACGCCCAGGTAGTCGGATATGAAGACTCCGTCGAAGTAGTCGTCCAGTTCGAGACGGATTATCTTCTCCCACTGCTTTATCGGGTCGCCGTCGGTGATTATGCCGAGCTTATAGCCCGACTTCTTCAGCTCAAGCAGGAGCCGCCTGGCACCGCGGACGCTCTTCAGGTATGCGAACTTGGTGTTGTGGTACGCTATGACACCGGCGGCCACCCATTTCGGGTTGCTGGGCAGGTCGAGGCGTCTGAGCAGGTAGTCGAAGTGCCTGCCGAAGTTGCTCCCGTACTCGTTTATCAGCTCAAGGAGCTCGTGATAGGCGGTATCAAAATCAACGGGAAGACCATGTCGTATCATGTTCTCTATCGCGTTCTTTCGCGCCATCTCCGCCAGTCTGCTCGTGTCCACGAGCGTGTCATCCAGGTCAAAGAACACGACCTTTATCATCCCTTCACCCACCGCAGTCTACTCGTTCTGGATATTTAACCTTTCGGGCGGCGGTTCATCCCTTCCCAATGTCGAGGAAAAGGCCCTTCCTTTTTTCCGCTTCCTCACGCGCCCAGCGCGCGGCCTTGAAGTATTCGTCCTCGGCCATCAGCTCGCTGAGCAGGTCTTCAAGCCTCCAGGTGAGGGAGGTCTCGGTGGTTGTGGCGAAGATGACCCTGCCCATGTTGAGGGATTTGACCGAGCGCATGACGTTCTTCAGCGTTTCGTTATCAACGCCATGCATGATCACGAACTTCCTTAGGTGCCAGTACCCCGAGCCGCTCAGCTCCTCCGCCTTATCGACCACCTCGCTCACGACCCAATCCCTGCAGTACTCGGGAACCTCAAAAACCGGAACCGGAAGGGCTTTTCGCAGTCTCTCGACTTCATCGGGCAGGAATCCGACCAGCAGAACCTTTCCGCTCATCCTATCAGCCCCTTAACCCTTGCCATCAGCTTCTCCATGGCCTCTCCCGCCGGGCAGCGGAGGAAAACATCCGCTATGGGTGTTATCCCGCTCTCCTCCGGGTTGATTTCGATAACCTTTCCACCGGTTTCCTTGACTATCTGCGGAACGTACGCAGCCGGATAGACGACGCCGCTCGTCCCTATGACCAGGACGACGTCTGCCCTCTCAGCGAGCCTGAAGGCCTCGTCGAGGGCCCCCCTCGGAAGGGGTTCTCCAAACCAAACGACGTCGGGCCGCAGGAGGGAGCCGCAGTCCGGGCACTTGGGAAGGCCCTTCTCCCGGAGAAACTCCCCCAGCCTTCCGCTCTCCTTGAGGTACTCGCCGTAACCGCAGGAGGTGCACTTCACCCGGAAGATGTTGCCGTGAAGTTCGATGAGGTTCTTCGTTCCAGCCTCCCTGTGGAGGTCATCAACGTTCTGAGTGATAACCGCCTTCAGAATCCCACGTCCTTCAAGCTCCGTCAGCGCGTAGTGCGCCCTGTTGGGCCTGGCCTTTCGTATCAACCCCATGCGCCACCTGTAGAACTCCCAGACGAGGTTGGGATCCCTCCTGAAGGCTTCGGGCGTCGCAAGCTCCTCCGGCCGGTGCCTCTTCCACAGCCCGTTGAATCCCCTGAACGTGGGAACACCGCTCTCTGCACTTATTCCGGCACCAGTAAAAGCAATCGCAAACCTTGAGCGGGCCAGCAGTTTGGCTGCCTCCTCTATCATGTTCTTATCTACTTTGGTATCCTTAAAAATTCTCCCACTGTTTGGTACTCCCCTCCTCCGTCCGAATAATTTTTGAAATACACTTCATGTTTCCGGGGGAGGATTTAAATTGTGTTCATGAACACATCTGCAGGAACAAGGAGGTGAGATGATGCCCATAACTGATGGAACCCCCAGGAAAAAGGTCACCACATCACACGGAAGGTACTACGCTGAGCGGCAGGCACTGGCGAGACGGAAGAAGCTGAGAAGGAAGGCGGCGCTGATACAGCTCATGAGGAAGCGGAAAGGGGTCGCTGCAATAAGGACGAGCACGATACGGGTTGAAAAGGCCCACATCTCGAAAAACGAGGCGCTAGCAATACTGGTTGGAACCCAGATAGGGGCGGGTGTTCTCGGCCTGCCCTACGCGGCGAGCAAGGTCGGCCTCATCCCCGCGCTGGGGGTTCTCACGGGTGTTATGCTCCTGATGCTCGCGACGGCGTTCATAATCCTCAAGTTCTCGGCAGAGATGGGCGGGGCCCAGATGAGCACCATCGCCAACAGGACCCTTGGAAAGGCCGGCGGCTGGCTGATGTACCTCAGCATCTTCATAATGAGCTTCGGTGCCATACTGGCGTACATTGCCGGAATGGGAAGCGTCTTCGCGAGCCTCTTTGGGGTCAGCGACACATTGGGAGCGGCGATATTCTGGGTGCTGGCATCCTTCGTCGTCTACCGCGGGCTTGAGGCAAGCGGAAAGACCGAACTTGCGATGAGCTACCTGATGCTCGCGCTGTTCATAGCTGTGACGGTCATGCTCGCACCCCACGCAGAACTCAGCAACGGCCTCTACACCGACCTCTCGGGACTGCTCAGTATAACCGGCGTCGCCATCTTCGCCCTCGGCTGCCACACGATAATCCCCGACGTCTACAAGGGGCTCGGAAGCTACGAGGAGACCAAGAAGGTCATCGTGCTTGCCTTCCTCATCCCGACGGTCATCTACGCGGTCTTCATGGCCGCGTTCCTGCTGGTCTTCGGAAAGGAGACCCCCGAGATAGCCACGCAGGGGCTTGAGCTGCTCTACGGCCACCTCGGCAGAATCGTTGGCAACCTCATCCCGCTCCTTGCGATAACCACGAGCTACATAGGCCTCGCGCTTGCACAGCAGAGCAACAACGAGGAGTTCGTGAAGCTTGACAGGAAGGCCTCCTGGGCGCTCACGGTGGTTCCGCCGGCGGTTCTGTACTTCGCGGGCGTCAGGAACTTCGCCGATGTGCTGGCGTTCGCGGGCGACACGGGAGATATGCTGGCCTTCATAGTGCTCCCAATCCTGATGTGGCTCGCGGCGAAGCTCCGCCGCTGACCCTTCAATTTTTCCTTCCTCGGTAAGGTTTATATTTCCCGCGTTCAAATCCCCATCGAGGTGTTTCCCATGGCTGAAGGATACAAGGACTACCGTGACAGGGTTCTGAATTTTGTTGAGGAGCATGAGAAGTGGAGGAGCCACACCATAAACCTCATCGCAAGTGAGAACATAACTTCCCCAAGTGTCACCCGCGCCGTTGCGAGCGGGTTCATGCACAAGTACGCCGAGGGCTGGCCGAGGCAGCGCTACTACCAGGGCTGCAAGTACGTTGACGAGGTTGAGCTCATCGGTGTCGAGCTGTTCACCAAGCTCTTCGGGAGCGATTTTGCTGACCTCAGACCGATTTCCGGAACCAACGCCAACCAGGCCGCTTTCTTTGGGCTCACCAACGCTGGCGACAAGGCCATCGTTCTCCACACCAGCCACGGCGGCCACATAAGCCACATGCCCTTCGGTGCCGCCGGAATGCGCGGTCTGGAAGTTCACACCTGGCCCTTTGACAACGAGGAGTTCAACATCGACGTTGACAAGGCGGAGAAGCTCATCCGCGAGCTTGAGCCAAAGATAGTCGTCTTCGGCGGCTCGCTCTTCCCGTTCCCGCACCCGGTCAAGGAGCTTGCCCCGGTCGCCAAGGAGGTTGGAGCGTACGTCATGTACGACGCCGCCCACGTTCTCGGTCTCATCGCCGGGAAGCAGTTCCAGGACCCGCTCCGCGAGGGCGCCGACCTGATTACCGCCTCAACCCACAAGACGTTCCCGGGACCGCAGGGCGGAATAATCCTCTACAAGCGCTTCGGAGAAACCGAGGAGATAGCCAGGTTCCAGTGGGCCATCTTCCCGGGAGTTCTCAGCAACCACCACCTCCACCACATGGCCGGAAAGGTGGTCACCGCCGCGGAGATGCTTGAGTACGGCCAGAAGTACGCGGAGCAGGTCGTCAAGAACGCGAAGGCACTCGCGGAGGCTATGGCCGAGGAGGGCTTTAAGGTCATCGGCGAGGACAAGGGCTACACCGAGAGCCATCAGGTCATCGTCGATGTCAGCGACCTCCACGAGGCCGCTGGCGGCTGGGCGGCCCCGCTCCTCGAAGAGGCCGGCATAATCCTCAACAAGAACCTCCTGCCCTGGGACCCGCTTGAAAAGGTCAACGAGCCGAGCGGCCTGCGCATAGGCGTCCAGGAGATGACCCGCGTCGGTATGCTCGAAGACGACATGAAGGAGATAGCACACTTCATCAAGCGCGTCCTCATCGACAAGGAGGATCCGAAGAAGGTCGAGCGCGACGTCTTCTACTTCAGGCAGAACTTCCAGAAGGTCTACTACTCCTTCGACTACGGACTCCCGCTCAGGGAGTGATGCCTTCTTTTCTCTTTCATCTGACATTTTTCTCTTCTTCAAGCCCCGCCCTTCAGGGCGGGGAGGAGGTCATAGGCTCTACCGCTTTGATGATGGAAGATGGCACGAAATACCCATCGGCTTCAGCTTCACAGCCATAGGATACCGGATAGGGCGGTCAGAGCTGGACCCAGACGATTCCACTGATGGTGGGAGGAACGGGAAGCTTGAACCCCTTCCACCCGGCAGATACCACATAGAGAAAACCGTTATCATCGACGGGGGGCGCTGCGGGAGTCGGAGTGATGAAATAACCCTTTCGGCCAGGTTCGAGGTGGTGGGTTAGCTTTGGCAAAACTTTTTATTCTCCTTCCACATACCGAACCCTCGGCTAAAGGGGTGAGAAAGATGAAGTTCTGTCCAAAGTGCGGTAACCTCATGCTTCCGGACAGGAAACGGAAGATCTGGGTCTGCCGCTCATGTGGTTACGAGGAGCCCTTTGACGAGCAGAAGGACAGGGAGAAGACCGTTATAAAGCAGAAGGTCGAGCACAAGCCGGACGAGGGAATAATCGTCGTTGAACAGGACGTCAAGACCCTGCCGACGACGAAGGTCACCTGCCCGAAGTGCGGCAACGATACCGCCTACTGGTGGGAGATGCAGACGAGGGCCGGCGATGAGCCGAGCACCATATTCTACAGGTGCACCAAGTGCGGCCACGTCTGGAGGTCGTACGAGTGAACGAACTGGAACGCGAAACCCTCAGAAAGCTAGCTGAGAAAGCGCTGAAGGAGCTTGAGGAGGCCTACAGGAGGATACCCGACACCGACAACGGAAAAGCTTATTTATTCCGCGGCAAAGAAAGGGTTAGGCTGATGCTCGATATATTAAAGGAGGGGTAAATATGCCGTTCGAGATAGTTTTTGATGGTGCCAAGGATTTCGCGGATCTAATAGCCACCGCAAGCAACCTCATCGATGAGGCTGCCTTCAAGATAACCGGAAAAGGGATTGGGATGCGCGCGATGGATCCGAGCAGGGTCGTTCTCATTGACCTCAACCTCCCGAATAGCATCTTCTCCAAGTACGAGGTGGAGGAAGAAGAAACTATAGGAATCAACATGGACCACTTCAAGAAGATACTCAAGCGCGGCAAGAACAAGGACACGCTCATCCTCAGAAAGGGCGACGAGAACTTCCTCGAAGTCATCTTTGAAGGCACCGCCAAGAGAACCTTCAAACTCCCGCTCATCGAGGTGGAGGAGCTCGAACTCGACCTTCCGGAGCTTCCGTTCACGGCCAAGGTCGTCGTCCTCGGCGAGGTCCTCAAGGAGGCCGTTAAGGATGCCTCCCTCGTCAGCGACGCTCTCAAGTTCATCGCCAGCGAAAACGAGTTCATAATGCGCGCCGAGGGGGAGACCAACGAAGTTGAGATAAAGCTCACCCTTGAGGATGAGGGACTTCTCGACCTTGAGGTTGAGGAGGAAACTAGGAGCGCCTACGGAATCAGCTACCTCGCCGACATGATAAAGGGCATCGGCAAGGCCGACGAGGTCATAATCCGGTTCGGCAACGAGATGCCCCTCCAGATGGAGTACCCAATAAGGGATGAAGGCAAGCTGATATTCCTCCTCGCCCCGCGCGTCGAGGACTGATTTCTTTTTCTCTAATTTCTAGGCTGGTGGGAGCGTGGACATAGTCAGGCTCAGGGAACTGCTTGAGGCGGAGCTTTCATCGCCGGAGCTGGCGGAGCTGGACGGGGAGTTCTACGAGGAATTCGACAGCCTGATTAAGGCCCTAAAGCTCAGCGCGGAGAGCTCCCGCGAGAGGGGTGAGGACATCGAGGAGAGGCTTTACCTTGCCCAGCTGGGGATAGCGGAGAGGCTCATGCGTGAGATAATCAAAATCAGGCTCCATAAAATCGTTGACCTCGCCGTTGAGGGCGTCCCATACGGGTTGACCTCCGAGGAGAGGCGGATTTTCACGATACTCAGGGCGTTCATAGAACGCGAAGAGCTGCCGGAAGTTCCCGAGGAGACCGTCGAGGCGAGCGAGAAGGCTCCGGAGAGGGAGGTTCCACAGAGGAGGGCTCCCAGGGAGGCATACATAATCAAGGTTGGCCTGCCGAAGATACTCGACCCCGAGCTGAGGGAATACGGACCCTTCAGGGCGGGCGACCTCGTCATCATTCCCAGGAGCCTTGGAAAGGTTCTCGTCGAGAGGGACGCGGCCGAGAGGATAAGAATCTCACCATAAGTTTTTTGAAGGATCTTTATTGGGGAGCTTTATAGAACACGCATGTCTTCCCTGTTGTGGAAAAGGTAATTGCTAGTGGTTAATTTTGAACCCTGCCGGGAGTTGCTTCTCCCTGGTCGTATTTGGTTATCTCCTGAACGTGCGGGTGTTCTGGCTGTAAAAAGTAATAGCAGGCAGTTAACAAACTCTCAAAAAACCCGTAAACGTCCGCGTTGGCTCCTTCGAATTCTCCCTCCCAGCAGGCTCCCAAGAGTAAATGCTCGTCTATCATAAAAATCAAAAAGAAAGGGTAGGGAGTGCTGATATACCTCTCAAGGTCTATATTCACTGTTAAGTGCTTCCCCTTCAGTGTGACCCACACTGTTTAACCCTCCCTGACCCATCCACGTTCATACCTGTTAACATACCTGTACGACCACACAGCACTACCCTTCTCTGGATACGCCGTCTTAAGCACAAACTCCCCATCCTCGAACTTGAACTCCAGCCTAACCACATCAATCCCATCAACATGCATTCCAAGCTTCTTAAGGTCCACTAAGATTCCAAAGCTCTTACCCTCTCCTATATGAGTGAGGAACTCCTCCCTGTACTCGGGATTTTCAAGCGCCTTCTTCACCACGTCATCACGGAACTCTCTGAGCTCTTTCTCGTTCCTGAAGACTTTTGGAAGCTGAACAACTCTCCCGGTTTTAGGCTCGACGATTTTTTGATCCAAACTTCTTCCCGTACAGTTCTTTAACTTCCCGGTAAAGCCCCCAGAGGAAGTCATAATCGTCCGGCTCTTCCCCGTGCTCAAGCCTGATTTTTTCGATAACTGAAGCGTACTTTTCTAGGTACTCCCTGCTGATTTTCAAAACATCCTCAACGAACTCTTTACGGGGAAGTTCGACAACACCCCTATGCCTACCCTTGAATTCAGGACAGTCAGTATAAGATAGGAGCTCATTCTCATAATATATTAATAAACTATTGCTGTTTTTGCATTTAAACACATAATTACCAAAGTATATAAACAATGTCGTATCATACTCAGTTTGTTTTTGTAACATTGCCTTCGACACGTTTAGGAGTTCTTGAAGTACCCCGTAAGGATCTCCCGGCTGTCCGGTTAGTTTCCCACCTTCCGTGCTCCAGCATAATCCGGCCAAAATTTGTCCATTTACTCTCAAAATAATTGGAAAGGGGAAGGCTGGCTCAGCTGTGTTAAAAGTTGAGAGATCTATGTGTATCTCAACACAGTCTCCTCGAAGAGTTATAGGACTAGCCATGGTTCTCATGCTTAACCCACCCACCTGCCAATTGTTGAGACATACTTTGCAACTGCTGAACCTGCCTTGGGATAAACAGTTTTTAGGCAGTAACTGTTCCCTTCTCTCAGAAACACGAATTCCACGACGTCTATCCCCTCTTTTCTTATGCCGAGCTTTTTAAGATTGATCGTCAGTATAACCTTGCCACCACCATTGAACTTTTTAACATAGTCGGGGTCTTTAAGCGCCCTCTTCACCACGTCATCAAGGAACTCTCTGAGCTCGCGCTCGTTCCTGAAGACTTTTGGAAGCTGGACAACCCTTCCAGTTTTGGGATCAACGATTTTCTGACCCAAAGGCCAGAAGTCCGTCCTCCCCACCTTCTCCATCTTGTAACCCCAAACGTGCCTCAGGAGCATGTGAATAAGACCCTTACCCTTATTCTCCTTCATTCCGGCCGGTACAAGGCCTCTTTAATCAAATTAAGTTTGTGTTTCAATTTTTCTTTCCAGTTAGGGAAGTCAGATTCTGGCTTGAGTTTGGTAATCACAATCTCTGTCTCGAGGGGGAATACTTTCTCCAAATACTCCTCGGCCAAACTCACAGCATCCTCAATGAACTCCTTGAGAGGAACTTCAACAACACCCCTGTGCCTGCCCTTGAATTCTGGGCAGTCGGTGTGCGCTAAGATGTCATTGTAATAATGGATTTTTAAGATATCTCCGTCGAGTTCAAAAAAGAAGTGCATCCATGATATGAGAAGGTTTGTGTAAAACACTATAGTATCCTCTTTAACGCTGACCCCCCAATACTGGGCGTCTTCCTTGGCAAAGGAACTAATCTTTCTAACCTCCTCCTCAGTGTACTCATCCAAACCCAGAAGGAACAAACAGCACTCCAACAACTCCTGAAAGACACCATAGGGAGACCCCTCAAGAGTGTAATCCACGGAAGGTTTACCGTCCACAAGCCAGCATGTAACTGTTAGAGGGTTATCTTTGATAAAGAAAGGGGAAAAGGCTGGACTACATCTCCAATAACCTTCCTAAGGTCAGACTCCAGCCTTATCAACTTGCCTTCTATGGTTACCTTCTGTCCCTCAAGTTTTACCGTCATTAAATCACCCCTGTATAAAGAAGCCCTTCTTCTTGTTATACGCCCATACCTTGCTCCCCCTTGCCGGATATGCGCTCACTAGCCTGTACTCGTTTCCCACGAGTTCAAACTTGAACCTAAGATACTTCCCGAAATCCCAAGCACGTCTTCGGTAAATATGTTCACTTTGGCTTCGCCCATTGTCTCCCCAAAACTCGTTATATCGTGCTGAATTCTACTCTTCTTCTTAACTTCCTAAGGAGAGCCAATTTGGCGGCAATATCCTCTTCTTTTTCTCCCAACTCTACCAACATTTTAGTCTCTATTGGGGCTATCTCTTCGATATACTTTTTGGAGAGGCTTAGTACATCTTCCACGAGATCATTTAGGGGAATAGATACTGTTCCCTTCCAGTGTCCTATAAATTCTGTGCAGTTTGTATCCTTTAGCGGAATGTTGTTGTAATGAACATTTACGGTATTTCCATCAAGTTCAAAGATGTACTCGCCCATGTATATCACTAAGCTTGTAAAGTACAGCTTTGTATTTTTCTTTATAGGAAAGCCGAGTTTTCCCGCATACTCCCTGAGGTTGCCTATAAAACCTCCTCCCTCAAGTTCTTCACTGTTAATAAGGAAATCGCAGCAGTAGAGAAACTCCTGAATAATTCCTGTAGGGTCTCCTTGAATTGGATACAGCTTTTTATTTCCATCATCTCTAATCCAGCAGGTTCCGGCGATTAGATTACCGTCAATGAAAAGAAGAACTGGAAAAGGAAAGACTAAATCAAGGGCTTTTTTAAGGTATATCTTCAGTGAAATGTGCTTTCCTTGGAGGATTACTTCTTTCATGTCCTTCACCCCACAGGCTCTATAGCTCTTTTCCACGGTTTGTAAGCCCAAACATTGTATCCTGTTTTTGGATAAGCAGTCTTCAGGTAGTGGACACCGTTTTTGTATTCGAATGCGAACTCTATTGATGTTATTCCTTCCTTGTAAATACCAACGTCCGAGAGTTCGACAGTTAAGGTAACACTACCCTTCTTGAACTTCTTCACATACTTCTCCTTCTGGAGTGCTCTCTCCAGTACTTCATCAAGGAACTCTCTGAGCTCGCGCTCGTTCCTGAATACCTTAGGCAACTGCTTCGCCTGACCGTTCACGACAATCTTCTGACCCATTGGCCAGAAGGTTGTTATCCCTGCGCCCTCCATCTCGTACCCCCAAACGTGCCTGAGGAATGCATGAAGCAGTCCGCTCCTCTCGGTTCCCCTCTCAAGGACGACTGTATACTCCTTTCCGCTGTTCTTGACTATGAAGGATGAAGACTTCTCTGCAAACCTCTCAACCCCTTCCTTGACTCCTTTTATCGTTGCTCCGTGCTTGACGGCCTCTTCAACTGCCTCCGTTGAAACCCCTTTGCTAACGAGATTATCAAGAGCCTTTGCGGCGTCATCACCGTGCTTAGCTATGTCGTCAAAGATGTGGGCGAACCTCTCATTTACGAACCTGGCCTTTTGAAGCCCCTGGTCAATCTCCTCAACAATGTCGAGGCGCTTCAATATGGAGTACACTCTTCCAGGAACTTCGACAAGCTCATCACCGTGCCTGAATATGCTAACAATCTCATCGCCTTCTATTGCCAGGCTGAAAACAAACACGGAACCCGCGGCAACGGTACACTTTATGGAGTCACCACCGTAGTCGGAGCACACGTTGTACGCGTCGTACGCGTCCCAGAGCGCAAAACCTACTGAGATTATTGCTCCGATAAGGATCGGGATTTGAATGAACTGTGGTCTTATCTCTCCTTTCTGTGCTGGATAGGTTACCGTGTAGTCGGTTGGGAAGAACCTCGGTGTGGATTGTGGTGTTAGCCTTACCCATGAACTCATGAAGATGCCGTTTCCGGAGGTGATGCGCAGTTTAACGTAAACCGGATCCCTGACGTTCAGGAAAACCGCTACCTTCTTGCCCCAGGGCTTCAGCCGGCCAAGGCTGACGCGCTCGGTGACGCTCCTGCCGTCTTTACTTATAAGGACAGTCCCATAGCCGGAGATGCAGTTCGGTGGGACGTCCCAGGTAACGACTGCGATGTTGCCGCTCTGCTCAACGCCGTCGAGGCGGATTGGATACGCTCCCGAATTTGTTCCCATTACAGGAAGCCCGGACCACGGCAGGGGGAGAGCCGCGGCTCCGGGCAACGTCAACACGAGCAGGAGAATTAACGCTCCAACCCACCGGCGGTTCAATCTTACCACTCCCGGAAGGTTTCAATTAGGATGAATAATCCAGACTTAAAAAAATTTCGTAAACTCAAAGTTATAAATAGAAGTATAAAATATCTATCGGTTCAGCGTTTCGCATCATGGGTAGTGTGATGGACAATAGTTTGCCAACATAATCCTTCCAAGCGAAACAAAGGTTTTTTATATTTCACATCGCCCATCTTTAGGGGGTTATAATGCCCTTCTCAGTCTGCACCCGTGACTGCTACGACACATGCTCGATCCTGAGTGAGTTCAGGGACGGCCGGCTCAGGGTTAAGGGCAACCCTGAACACCCAATAACGGCCGGCTTCCTCTGCCCGAAGGGCGCGCTTCTCCCAAAATGGTTCCACGCGGAGGACAGGCTCAAAAAACCGCTCGTTAGAACGGGCGAGAGGGGAAGCGGCAAGTTCAGGGAAACGGACTGGGATGAGGCGATTGGGCTGGTTGCCAAAAAGCTTAGGGAGACCATTGAAGGGCATGGGAGCGAAAGCGTCTTAGTCTACCAGTACGCCGGCGATAGAGGCGTGGTCAACTATGCCTTCCCGCTGAGGCTCTTCCACTACCTCAACACGGCTATGCTCGACTACGGCATCTGCGACAGGGCCGGGCAGGAGGCCCTGAGGGACGTTTACGGAACGGCAGTCGGGATGGACCCCGAGGGGCTGAAGAACCAGAAACTGCTTGTATATTGGGGAATAAACGCCTCCTGGACGAACCTGCACGGCTTCACGCTGGCGAGGAAATACGGTCTCGAAATCTGGACGGTTGACGTCATCAGAACGGAAACGGCCAAGCGCTCAGATAGGTTCTTCAGGATAAGACCCGATACCGACGTCCTCTTTGCCCTCGGAGTTGCGAAGGTTATAATCGAGGAAGGGCTCTACGAGGAAGCCTTCGTCCGCGGGAACGTTTATGGTTTTGAAGAATTCACGAATTATGTAAAAACATTATCACTTGACTATGTGAGCAGGGAGACGGGGATAGGGACTGATGAGATAAGGACCTTCGCGAGGGAGTTCGCCGAAAAGAGGGGAGTAATCCACATAGGCTACGGCTTCCAGCGCTCCCTGGCCGGCGGAGAGGCGGTCAGGGCGATAGCAATCCTTCCGGCATTGGTGGGCCATCGCTTCGGCTTCATCTACGACATGAAGACGATAGACAAGTCCTATGCAGAGGGCGCATTCCTGAGAACGAAGCCTGCCAAGAGAATCCCCCAGATGAAGCTTGCCGAGTACATCGAGAGGGGAGAGATAAAGTTCCTCTACGTCTACAACTCCAACCCCCTCGCGAGCCTGCCGAACCAGAACCGGCTGAGGAAAGCTTTGCTCGAAAACGACGTTTTCGTGGTCACGCATGATATATTCCTGACGGATACCGCGCTCTACTCCGACGTCGTCCTGCCTGCGAACACCTTTTTCGAGAGGCTGGATATAGCGGATAGCTATTACCACCGTTACATAGCTCTAAACGAGCCGGTCGCAGGGCTTCACGGAAAGAGCAACAGCGAGGTAACGAGACTTTTGGCGAAGGCCCTCGGCATCGATAACCCACACCTCTATGAGAGCGACGAGGAGGTTATCAGAAAGGTCCTGGAGAGCAACGGCATAAGCTGGGAAGAGCTGAAGGCTGGGGGTTTCGTCAGGGTTCCGGAGAAACCGAGAACCTGGGAAACGCCGAGCGGAAGGATCGAGTTCTACTCCCAGAGGGCAGTGGAGAGGGGTCTAAGCCCGTTTCCCGAGTACCGGAAGTTTAAAGGAAAGTACCCACTCCGGCTCCTCACGCCGACTTACAGAATGACGATAACGAGCCAGTACCACAACACATACTGGATGATCGACCCGAACCTCTACATCAATCCTGCCGACGCCGGATGGAGGGGCATTGAAGATGGGGACACCGTCGAGGTCTTCAACGGCAATGGAAGCATCAGAACGGAGGCTAGGCTCACGGAAGACGTCCCGCGGGGAGTTGTGATGCTCTACAAGGCCTTCTGGGCCAGGATTCTCGGATGGAACGCCAACTTCCTGGCGGCTGATGAAACCGTCGAAAAGTACGGGAACGCTTCGGCGTACCATTCAACATGGGTTGATGTCAGGAAGGTTTAAGGCAAAAATGAACTTTTTCTTCAAGCTTTTTGACAATGCATTTCTGTTCTGTCCCCCACTATGACAACGAACGAGGGGCATTCTTTGCACACATATCCCCCGACCCCTTAAGATTATTGGATATTCGACAAAGTTAGTGCCGTAAGACGAACCGAAAGGTTTATATATCCGAACCAAACAGGTTTATAGTGAAGAAAACATAGAAAAATGAGGTGATGGGAGATGGTAGTGATAGGAGAAAAGTTCCCAGAGGTTGAGGTCAACACCACCCACGGCAGGATAAAGCTGCCCGACTACTTCACTGAGAAGGGCAAGTGGTTCGTTCTCTTCAGCCACCCGGCTGACTTCACCCCGGTTTGTACGACCGAGTTCTACGCGATGCAGAAGCGCGCCGAGGAGTTCAGGAAGCTCGGCGTTGAGCCGATCGGGCTTAGCGTTGACCAGGTCTTCAGCCACCTGAAGTGGATGGAGTGGATAAAGGAGAACCTCGGTGAGGAGATAACCTTCCCGGTCATCGCCGACGACCGCGGCGACCTCGCTGAGACCCTCGGCATGATCCCGAGCGGTGCAACGATAACCGCCAGGGCGGTCTTCATCGTCGACGACAAGGGCGTCATTCGCGCGATAGTCTACTACCCGGCCGAGGTCGGCAGGGACTGGGACGAGATACTCAGGCTCGTCAAGGCCCTTAAGACCAGCACCGAGAAGGGTGTTGCCCTGCCGCACAAGTGGCCCAACAACGAGCTCATCGGCGACCGCGCCATCGTTCCGCCGGCGGGGACAGTCGACGCCATCAAGGAGCGCGAGGAGGCCAAGGCCCGCGGAGAGATCGAGTGCTACGACTGGTGGTTCTGCCACAAGAAGCTTGACTGAGCTTCTTTCCCCTTTTCCTTGACGTTGCGGTTCTTGTACTATTCTCACCGTATCCTTCACGCTTTTCCGGTTTGTTGGTATGGTATTCACAGTACTAGAGTTGGAAGTTATTGCTTTCGTATTAAGCACCTTCGTTTTCCACTATCCAAAAGGCTTATAATGACTATATTTACTCATAAAACTGAGGTGATGCGATGAAAAAAATCATTGTTGTGCTGACAGTAGTTTTGTTTCTGGGGAGTGTAGTCTCGGGGGCAGCAGTGTACAGCATCCCCGTAGAGTCCAAGGAGTACCTTGGGACCAAAATTGAGTACAAGCGGAGCTTTCTCTTCGGCCCAAGCCTTGAGGTCGAGCTTCCAGAGAAGGGATACGGAATAGTTACGGCGTCCCTCCTTCTTCCAAACGGCTCGCTTGTGAAGCTGGGGACATTCTCAGGAAAGGACAGGGTTAAAATTAACTACGGACGAGTGCTGGCCGGTATGAAAGAGTGGATGTCATATCTAAGGGGTGCCAGCTTGGATCCCGCGGGCGTGAACCCTGCAGTGATACTCGTTGGCACCGTACATACGAATGATGGTGATGTGGACTACTTCATGCAGTCAATCCCGCTGAACGTAAAAAGGATCCTTGAAAAGAAGACTGTCAAAACAAGGATTCCTAAAGAAAATGTGAAATCCCTACATACAACCTCCGAATCCAAGGAACTGTTTTTTGAAGTCACGAAACATGCATCAAGTACCCCGGTCTCTGCACAAAACTCCTGGGTACCCGACCAGGACTTCAGACCTGAGGACTGTGTTCCAGTATCCAGGGATGGTTACGCCTGCTATTACTGGAAGCTCGAAGAAGTCATAGCTTCAAAATCCGGTACTCTCATACCACTTGCCGCCCTTGAGATTACTGGGGATACAGAAAGGCTTCATTCCGTTGTCATTAAAGTGAGCTATGGTTATCTAGACATAAGTGCAGTTGAACTTGCATTTTCAGCGGCAGGGGTCGTCGAGAAAAAAAGCGGGGGGAGCATATCGAAGGACGCGCAGATACTTGGTTTCTCATACACAATCGACACAAGGGAACTAACTCTCTCGTATCCGGAACTTAGACTCGCGGGGGATAAGGTACCCAGCCCCTCTGTGGTAGGAGCAGGCGTGAAGGGAAACGTTGCCCTGGCAAAGTACAGGCTGCACTACCTGTACTATTCCAGAAACTCATTCATTGACAAAAAACTTGATGACGTGGCATATGTTATAGTGGGAAAGCCCGACGAGACTGACATGAAGCCCAGGCTGGTCGTCGAACCGGGGCCAAGCAGCATGTACGGCGGTACCTTCCAGAGAACCATGTCATTTATTCACAGGTACTGGGAACCCTCACTGACCGTCTCTAAAAACTTTGGAATACTGGTCGAAGATTTTGAGTTTGTAAGACGGCACAATACAATCTCCCTGTTTTCCGCATCAATGGCGGCACTTGCAACCCTGGGAACGGGGCAGTGGGAATTTGCACCCTTTGTGGTGGCAATAGGCGTTGGACTTACTGAAAACAAGTACGGCCATTCCATAGTCATCATCGATGTCAACCTCAAGGATGAGTCGTATTCGGTCACCGGCAAGTTCTACACCAGCAAGGTCAAGTTTTACTACAAGGGGAAGAGATACCATCTTTCGGGAATCTACGGCGACATTTTCATCCCCGGCGACGGCGGAGGAAACCCTCCATGCGACCCAAGAACGGGGATATGCCCGGATTCCACTAACCCGGGTTCATGAACTCCTCTATTCTTTTTTGACCATAACAAACAAAAAGAAAATATCAAAGCACCCTTCTCCTGAAGAGCACCACCAGCGGAACGAGCCAAACCAGATGCACGACCACAGCGGCCGGAAAGTCGCCGTAATCGTTGACTGCTATGGCCTCGAAGACCCTGTACGTCCAGTACGTCGGCAGGAAGGCGGTAAGCCTGCTCCAGTCCGTTGGGAGGTTCCTCCAGAGGACGACGAGCTTTATCGCCACCGGCAGAATCAGGAACCAGCCGATAACCTTGGATGCCGTAAGTGCCTGCATTCTCGATTCGGCGAAGACGGTAATGAGCAGTCCATAAATCCAGACCTCCAGCAGGAAGAGAACGGCCAGAGCCAGAACTCCCCTCCGGGGAATCTCCAAGCCAAGGATGCCCGGCGCTATTACCGTGAAGAGCATCGTCACCAGCGAAGCCCAAGTAAGGCGGTAAACCAGAAACGCCTCGCTGGAAATCGGTATGACCTGCAGAGCCTGAATCGTCTTCTCCTCCTTCTCGTCGGCCATCATGAAGCCTGGAATCATGCCGAATATCATCGGGATGAATATCAGGACGAAGAGGGCAACGGCATAGTAAAGCTCCCCCATGCGGTCTTTGAAGTAGCGGACGACGAAGAGCAGGATTAGCGTCATGGCAGCACTGTAGAGGAGCATCGGGTCCCTGCGGAGTAGCTTGAGGTCCGTCTTGTAAATGGCGGCAAATTTTCTTACAAAGCTCATCTCAACCCCTCCACAGCATATCTGTAAAAGCGAACTTTGGCGAAGTAATACGCCAGAACCCCCCATATCACCAGCCCCAACGCCGACCGGAGCAGGGCTCCCGCCGAAACACTCTCGAAGGGGGCGCTGAAGAAGTAGATGGATGGATAACTGGGGACGGCGTAGAGAACCTTCCATATCCCACCCGTCAGATAGCCGTGGTAGTGGGCGAAGGGAAGAAGGGATACCACCATGACCCCTAGCAGGGGGACGAAGTAATCATCCAGGTCGCGGTATTTGGCTGAAATCGCGATCCCCAGGAGGGTATAAACGGTCGAAACCAGCAACGTGCCTGCCAGAACGTAGGGCAGCCCGTCAAGGGAGCGGGTGCCGATGAGGAATATAATGGCCCCCGCGAGGAGGGAAACCAGCGCCATGAGGAGCGTTTTGGCAAGGATGTAGGCCCTCCAGTCGAGAGGAGTAACGGCCAGAGCACCTATTGTCCCGTCCTTCTTCTCCGCGAAGATGATCGTGCCGACGAAGGTGCCAACCAAACCCGGTTCCAGGAGAAGGAATATTGGAACCACCACTGAACGATACTCCTCGGGAAACGCCATGACCATGAGGCCGTAGGCCAAAGCCACCAGCAGGTATATCGGGTAGACGTAGCCCCTCGTTCCGACCTTTAAGTCGAGCCGTACCAGTTCGCCTATCATACTAGCCTCCTCCCTGTCACCTTGAGGAATATCTCCTCCAGAGTCGGTTCCTCGGTGTTTATCCTCACGACCTCGTAGTTTCTTAGAATGTCGAGGAACTCCTCGTTCCGGCCTATTCCTTCGAGCGGGAACTCGGCGGCCCTCACATCGCCGCTGGCCACGTACTCGACTTTTATGACCCGCTTACCCATCCTCACCTTCAGCTCGCCCGGGTTTCCGACGAGGACTATTTTTCCGTCCACAATGAAGGCAACCCTGTCGCAGAGCTCGTCGGCGACGTACATGTTGTGGGTGGTTAAGAAGACGGTCTTCCCGCTTTCACGCATCTCAAGGAGCAGGTCCTTTATCCTCCTCGCGCTCGCCGGGTCGAGGCCTTCGAGGGGCTCGTCAAGGAAGAGGATTTCCGGATCCGGGAGCAGAGCCCTCGCCAGATCGAGCTTCTTCTTCATTCCCTTGGAAAAGCCGGAGACGAGCTTATGGGCATCGCTTTCAAGCCCGACAACCTTGAGGACTTCTAGAGGATCAAGGTGCTTTCTGTAAAAGCTCGCAAAGAACTCAAGGTTTTCCAGGGCGGTGAGCTTTGAATAGACTGCCGGAAACTCGAAGGAAACACCGATTTTGTTGTAATAATCCTTCCCCCATTCCCTGAGGTCTTTTCCTAGGATTTTTACGGCTCCTTCATAGTCCCTCAGGATTTTCACCAGGATTTTAACGGTTGTCGTCTTTCCTGCCCCGTTCGGTCCGAGAAAGCCGTAGATCTCGCCCTTCTCCACGGAGAAGCTCAGTCCATCAACGCCCCTGACTTCGCCGTAGTACTTCCTAACGTTCTCAACCTCTATGACGGGCATGGTTTCACCTGCTAAAGATAGGCGTTTGGGATAGTTATAGGTAACCCCGCACATGTGCGGTTATTTGAGGGTTTCATCGAGGAGCCTCTTCAGTCCCTTCCTCAGGTGCTCCTTCACGGTCGAGGGGCTGAGGTTCAGCATCTCCGCCAGCTCCCGCAAAGTGACCTTCCGGGGCTCGTCGAAGTAGCCGCTCTTGTAGGCGAGGAGAAGAACTTCCGCCTGCCTCTTCGTGAGCTTTGAAATGGGGCTCTTCTCCGGTTCGGCATCCTCAACGCTGATTACCCTCGCGCCGTAGGTTTCCCGGAAGGTCCTCACGACCTCTCCTACGAGTCCCTCCTCGCAGAGAACAGAGAGAACGCTCTCGCCCCCGACAAAGGTTCCGCTCTCAAAAACAACCAGCCCTTTCTTCTGGAGTTCAAAAAGCCTTTCCGCCTGCTCCTTCTGGGGTTCGAAGGAGGCCCGCAGGTATATGAGGTAGTGCTCGTTGCGAGGGAATGCCTTGACGTCCTTCGTTTGCGGAAGCGATTTCAGCCGCTCAAGTATCTCCCCGGGGTTTACGCCATCTTTGAACTTGACCTCCACCAGCTTAACGACGTCGGTGCCTATGGTGAAGTACGTGTCCCCGTAGGCCCATTCCATCGCTTCGATGAGCCACTCAAAGCTCCCAGAAAGTTCTTTGGTGTAGGGTATTGCAATCTTCAGGCGCTTCATGACAAAGACTTGACCTCGAACCTTATGGGAATTTCGGAAAAATGAAATGGAATCAGCCGCTCTCAAGCAGGTTGTCGAAGGAGTCCCTGATGCTGTACGTTAAGTGCCGGTAGGCGTGTATTCTGTTCAGCGCCCGTTCATCGGTGCCGACGACGATGAACACCAGTGCCCCGGGGTTCCAGGGATTCTCGATGACCTCCAAAACCCGCAGCGACCCGGAATAAGTTTTCCCGCTTTCTCTGCTGTAGACCGTCGTGCCGTTGATGAGGACGGGGGCCTTTTTCTGAAGCTCCTGGAGGAGTGTGCTGTTTGATAACAGTATCAAGGCGAGGTTCCCCTCCCTGTCCTGAGCGGTTAAGTCCGATACGGGCTTCAGCTCCGCGTCGATGCCTGCCCTTTTGAACGAGCTGTACACGAACCGGGCAAGCGTCTCGGCGGAGCGACTTCCCCCGTAGGCCACAACGGCACCGCCGGTCTTCGCGGCCTTTAAGAAATCGTCTACCGTCGGATTGATAACAACGTTCTTTCCTCCGTCTGTTTCATTGTAAACCCTCTCAATGACCCTGGCGAGTTCAGGCATGAAGTCGTCGAAGGTTCTGTACCTGTCCCTGTGGGCCGCATAATACCCATAGGCCCGATAAACATCGTCTACGAAGTAGAAGACCTTGTTGCGGCTCAGGGACAGCATGGCCATATCCGGGTTGCCCGTGGCGTTGAGGTAGTAGGCCTCGAAAGCCCTCACAAGAGTCTCGTAGAGCATAATCCTGAAGTTGGGGTACGCCATCTCCTTCAGCTTCTCCGCGACTGGATTGAAGAGCGCCTCGTAGGGCTTAAACAGCTCATAGTGCCTGTCGACCGCGGGATTGACGAAGCTGTGGGCGAACTCGTGGGCCAGGAAAGTTGAGCCGCCGGCGGTTGCGTAGAGGTGTGGCACCCCACCGTCGACTTTCCCGAAGCCCAGGAACGCGTAAACCGTAACGTTCTCCCCGTTCTCCGTATGGTACCCAAAGCCGTGGCAGCAGAAGAGGGGCATCGGCACGACGCGCCACGACGATGCGTTCTTCCCGAAGAAATTCTCCTCGAACCCAACCAGATCGACCAGTCCAGGGTTGTCCTTTGCGAACTCCTCAAGCGTCCGGTTGTAGAACTCCCCGTGCTCGCGGTAGAACCTCCAGAAATTCGTCTTCTCCGCGAACTCAGCAACAGCCTCTGCGAACTCATCAAGCTTTTCCGTGTCCAGGTCGGGCCGTAGCTCCAGCATATCATCCCAGGGGGCAGCCTTTGAGAAGTTCGTCAGACTCAGGTGAATGGCGAACTCCGGAATCGCGTCGTATTCGATGCCCTCTCTTATCATCTCGGGCACCATTTTGACGGCCTTCATGTCCCTGTAGGGGCCGAAGTACTCGTCCACGTCGCGCAGGTATCCGTAATTCCTCGAATCTGCGCCCACCCGTGTGGGGTCGACGTTTTCTCTGTACCACTCCGGGTTCGAGAGCCTGTAGATTATTGTCACCAGCTCTATCCGGGGGTCTATCTCCACGTAGATGCGGTCCGAAAGCGAGATTGAGGCCGGCACGAGTTCGTGTTCCTGCACAGCGGTGGTCGTTGGGCTCTTCGTTTCGCCCGTTTGGACCTTTTCGTCCGCAGTCCCCACGCATCCGCTCGCCAGCACCACGAGGAATATCAGAACGACGGATGCGAGCTTTTTCATCCAGCTCACCGTACCATTGACCAGTGGGATAGTATTTAAACATTTCCTAAAGTACATCGCAATTATTCCCGGCGTCTGTTGTTCTGATACCAAAAGGCTAATGTATGAAAAACACATCATGGGTTGTGGTGGCGAATATGAAAATTGACCTGCCTGTCCCCAAGCGCGAGGGGAGGATGAGCCTGGAAGAGGCAATAGACAGGAGAAAGAGCATAAGGAGGTATAAGGACGAGCCCTTAACCCTGGAAAAGGTTTCTCAAGTCCTGTGGGCGGCCTATGGAACCAACAGATGGGGGAAGAGAACCTCACCGAGCGCCGGGGCATGCTATCCCTTCGAGGTTTACATCGTGGCCGAGAACGTTGAGGGCCTCTCCCCGGGAATCTACCGCTACGACGGAAAGGCCCACGCGCTGGAAAGGGTGGGGGAGGGGCACTTTGGAAAGGCCCTCGCCGAGGCATGCCTGAACCAGCGGTGCGTCGCCACGGCTCCCGTCAACATCGTCATCGTCGCCCACTACGAGAGAACCACAAGGCGGTACGGCGAGAGGGGAATAAGGTACGTCCACATCGACGCCGGCCACATGGGTCAGAACATTTACCTGCAGGCAACGGCCCTCGGCATCGGCACCGTTGCGGTTGGGGCATTCAGGGACGAGGAGGTAAAAAAGGTGCTGGAAGTGCCGGGCGAACCGCTCTATGTCTTTCCGCTGGGTGTTCCGGAGGGGTAGTCAGAGCCTTCTGAGGTTTTCGAACCTTATGAGAACCTCCTCCTTTCTCCTTATGAGGTTCTGCCTTTCGACCTCTTTTCCGTCCTTGAGATAAACCAGCGTCGGGACGTTGAGGACGTCAAAGCGGTTCACGAGGTCGTTCCATTCCTCGGCGTTGATGTGAACGACCTTTATCTCCGGGAACTCCCTGCTGAGCTCCTCCATGAAGTTCTCAACTATCCTGCACGGGGGACAGCCCGGGATGGAAAACCACAGGACGGTTTTTCCAGACTCAAACTCAAACTTTCCGTCGTATTCGACTATCACATTCGCACCTCCTGGAAATAAAAATGGTGGTCAGATTCTGGCCCTCTTCAGCAGGAGCGAGTTTGTGACGACGCTCACGCTGCTTATGCTCATTGCCCCAGCGGCCCACTCTGGCTGGAACTCCACACCGAAGAGCACGAAGGCCAGTCCAGCCGCGAAGGGTATCAGCATCGTGTTGTAGAACATCGCCCAGAAGATGTTCTGCTTTATCTTCGCCAGCGTCTTCTGGCTCAGCTTTATCGCCCTGACCACGTCCCGCGGGTCGTTCCTTATGAGGACAACGTCGCCGCTCTCCATCGCTATGTCCGTCGCGTTGCCAACGGCTACACCTATGTCCGCCTGTGCCAGTGCCGGGGCGTCGTTTATGCCATCTCCGACAAAGATTACTATCTCACCGTTCTCCTGGAGTTTTTTGACCTCGCTCGCTTTATCTCCCGGCAGAACTTCCGCGAGGACGTAATCTACCTTGAGCTGCCTTGCTATGGCATTGGCCGTTCTCCCGTTGTCGCCGGTGATAATGCCGACCTTCTTCCCCATTCTGTGGAGCTCCCCGATGGCCTCCGCTGCCCCTTCCTTTATCGTGTCGGCTATGGCTATCACTCCGGCTATCCTGCCGTCTACGGCGGCGATTACGGCGGTCTTCGCCTCGTCTTCAAGCTCCTGGAGCGTCTCCTCAAGGCTCCCCACCGAATAGCCGTTCTCCGTCATGAGCTTCCTGTTGCCCGCTAGAATCTCCCTCCCCCCAACGACGGCTCTGACACCTTTACCGGTTATGGCCTCGAACTCCTCCGGCTCCTCAAGCTCAAGACCCATCTCCTGGGCCTTCCTCACGATGGCATCTCCAAGCGGGTGCTCGGAGCGCTTCTCGGCTGAGGCAACGAGCCTCAGCAGTTCCTTCTCGTCCATTCCGAAGGTTATTACGTCCGTCACCTCGGGCTTACCCTTTGTGAGAGTTCCCGTCTTGTCGAAGAGCACAACCGTCGCCTTTCTCGCTATCTCCAGCACTTCACCGTTCTTGATGAGTATTCCCATCTCCGCGCCCTTTCCCATTCCCACGGTCAGGGCGGTGGGAGTTGCGAGGCCGAAGGCGCAGGGACAGGCTATCACCAGAACGCTGAGAAGGGTCGTAAAGGCGAAGAGCAAAGGCTCCCCTGCCACAAAGTACCAGTAGGCGAAGGACAGGAGCGCTATCGTTAGGACGGCGGGTATGAAGTAGGTAACTATCGTGTCCGCCAGCTTCTGTATCGGCGGCTTCGTGTTCTGGGCCTCCTCAACGAGCCTTATAATCTGTGCTAAAACGGTGTCCCTTCCGACGCGCTTTGCCTCTATTCTGAGCACTGAGTTCTTGTTTATGGTACCGCCGATAACCTCATCCCCGGATTTCTTGAGGTTGGGGACGGGTTCGCCGGTTATCATGGACTCGTCCACGTAGCTCTCGCCATCGAGCACAATCCCATCCACGGGAATCCTCTCTCCGGGCTTAACTATGACGACGTCCCCAGCTTTAACGTCGCTTATCGGCACCTCAATCTCCGTTCCACCCCTTACAACGGTAGCCTTCTTCGCCTGGAGCCCCATGAGCTTCTTGATGGCCTCGCTGGTCCTCCCCTTGGCCCTTGTTTCAAGGTACCTACCGAGGAGCAGGAACGCCATCAGCAGAACGCTGGCCTCGTAGAAGTTGAAGTCTTCGGGAATGATTCCCACCGTCGCGAGGACGCTCGCCAGATATGCCGAGCCTATGCCGAGGGAGTACATGACCTCCATGCTGAGGGCCCCGTGCCTGAGGGAACCCCAGGCCTTGCCGAATATCCCCCTACCAGCGTAGACTATCGCAACGGTGGCCAGAATGAACTGAACGGACATGAGGTAGGGAACCTCGACGCCGAAGCGCCCAACCTGCATCGCGGCGAAAAGGGCTGTTCCGATACTCCACGCAACGGCGAGCTTTCTCTTCATGTCGCGGAGGTGCTTCTCCCGGATTTCCCTCTCCAGATCGTGGGTCTCCTCTCCCTCGACTCCTATGAACCTGTAGCCGACCCCCTCGATGGTCTCCCTGATGTCTTCGAGGGTCACTAGATTGGGATCGTAGCTCACCCTCGCAGTCTCGGTGCCGAGGTTTACGCTCGCCTCCAAAACCCCGGGGAGGTTTTCCAGCGCCTCTTCTATGGTCCTGACGCACATCGCGCACGTCATTCCCTCTATCTTAACCACCGCATCCCTCCTTTCTCTAACGACCTCATAGCCCAGCTCCTCGATGGTGGCTATGATCCTGTTAAGCCCGACCTCGGACTCGTCGAATTTAACGTGGACGCTTTCCGAATTCAGGTTTGCAGTCGCCTCCTTCACCCCGGGAAGGTCCATCAGGGCGGTCTCTATGGTTTTAACGCACATTGCGCACGTCATGCCGTTGACCTTGAGCACAAGCTCCATTTTTACTCACCTGTTACTTACTATACGGGCCAGCTTATGGGCATTATTTTTTACAATTTGAAAAGCTCGACCAGAGAATTTTTATACTTTGGAGGCCAAACTGGGGTGGTGAAAGAAATGAGGCTTGATGAACTGGATTTGAAGCTTATATACCTCCTCATGGACAATTCACGCCTGAGCATCTCGGAGCTTGCAGAAAGGCTTGGCGTCAGCAGGCCGACGGTCAAGTCGCGGCTGGAGAAGCTTGAGAGGGAGGGTGTTATCCAGGGATACACCATAAAGCTCAACCCCGAGTTCATGAGGGCCCACAACGTCGTTGCCCTCATAGTCAAAACCGACGAGCCCGAGGGGATAAAGGCGTTCGAGGAGATAATCGAGATAAACCGCTTCACGAGCAGGAAGTACCTGATAAAGATAGCCGTCGAGAGTATGGAGGAACTCCAGAAAGTTATAGAGGGTGCCGGCTTTGAGGTCATAGAGATAATGCCCATTCTTGAAAGCGTCGAGCGCACCAGCCCACCCAAGGTCAAGGTGCCGTTCAAGTGCGACTACTGCGGCAAAGAGATAGTTGGGGAGCCGATAGTCTATAAGTACCACAATAGGGTTTACTTCCTCTGCTGCCCAACGTGCCTTAGGGAGTTCAAGAAGACCCGGGAAAATATAGAGAAGTTCCGACTAAAAGAGGATCTGAAGGGAGAAAAGGGAGAAAGCTGAGGGCTCACTCGTCCTCCTCAATCCCCATGAGCCTCTCGCAGTACTCGTGCCTCTCCTCCCAGCCAGCGCCCATGTACTTGGCCATGTAGCCCTCCATGACCTGCCCCATCTCCTCGTGCATCTGGGTGAAGTTGTCCCCCACCATGTGCTCCTCCATCTCCGCGTACATGTCTCCGTCCGCGTAGCCATGGGCCATCCTTCCGGGACCAAAGCCCCAGTGGGGGCCTCCCGTCCAAGTTGTCTTGAATACTCCTGTGGCCATTCCGAGTGGGAGAGCCATGAGCGCTCCTATGAGGAGTCCTGCAAGCAGGGACTTCCACTCCATTCCGCATCACCTCTCGGTTTTGTCTCCATGTATTCATTTGTCCGAAGGGATATAGGGCTTATTGTTGGCATTCTGGAAACCCACCCGCCGGAAATTTTCAAAAAAGAAACCTTGGCCGGGCGGAAGGATTAAACATTGAAGACATCATTGCCCGAGCAGGGTTCTCCTTCTCCTCTCATACTCCTCGTCGTCTATCTCGCCCCGCGCGTACGTCTCATCGAGTATCTCCAGAGCGCTCTTCTTTGACGTGCCGTTTGAGCTCTGCTCAACCAGCCATTTAATGAACCAGACTATTCCGACTATTATCAGCACCCAGAACAGGAGCATGAAGACTGCCCCGAACCAGCCAAACCAGCCGAATCCCATCATGTCGTGCCACCCCCATTCTCCTTCTCCAACGTGGGTCAGGAACTCTCCTCCTAAACTTTCAAACATCATTTTGATCTCCTCGAATACTACTCAGTGGTAAAGACTATAGGGCTTATTATTGGCAAAAGAGAAAGGGGTAGTGCCAAATCTTGACAAAAGATAAAGTAAAGAGGCGGTCAAACCTTCAGGAACCTCGCGTTTATGGCCACTATCACCGTGCTCATGCTCATCAGCAGGGCACCGAGGGCGGGGCTGAGAAGGATTCCGTAGCTGTAGAGCACGCCCGCCGCTAGGGGGATGGCGAAGGTGTTGTATCCGGTCGCCCAGGCGAGATTCTGCACCATCTTCCTGTAGGTTGCCTTGGCCAGGTGTATCCCCGTTATGACGTCCCTCGGGTCGTTCTTGACGAGGATTATGTCGGCACTCTCTATCGCCACGTCCGTTCCTGCTCCAATGGCTATTCCAACATCGGCCTGAATCAAAGCCGGGGCGTCGTTTATGCCGTCGCCGACCATTGCCACGACATAGTTCTCCTGGAGCTCCTTGACCTTCTCCGACTTCTGGTGCGGCAGAACCTCGGCGAAGAAGCCGTCGAGGCCGAGCTCCTCAGCCACCCACTTTGCAACCTTGGCGTTGTCGCCGGTGAGCATGTAGGCCTTTATGCCCATCTCATGGAGCTTTTCAACGGCCTCCCTCGATTCGGGCCTTATCTTGTCCGCCAGCGCCAGAGCACCAACGAGCTTTCCATCGATGACCAAAAATACAACGGTCTTGCCCTGCTCCAGGACCTTATTGACGCGCTCGTCCTCCTTCCACAGGCCGTTTTCCTTCAGGAAGCCGGGGCTCACAACGAGGACTTCTTTGCCGTTGATAACTCCCTGGACACCCTTGCCCGGAAGAACCTTAGACTCACTGACCTCATAGGACTCAAGGCCGAGCTCCTTGGCCTTCTCGACTATTCCCTGGGCTATCGGGTGGCTTGAACGGGACTCTAGGGCGGCAGCGTATTTCAGGATCTCCTCCTCGCCGAGCTCGTCCAGCGCTATTACGTCGGTTACTTCGAACTTGCCTCCGGTCAGCGTTCCGGTCTTATCGAAGACGACCACCCCCACATCCTTGGCCCTCTCAAAGGCCTCCCTGTTTCTGATGAGGATTCCCTTCTTGGCCGAGATTGAGGTCGAGACCGAAACGACCAGCGGAACTGCCAATCCCAGGGCGTGGGGACACGTGATGACCATGACGGTCACCATTCTCTCCAGGGCGAAGACGAAGGGCTTGCCGAGGTAGAGCCACGTCCCCAGGGTTATCGTTCCGGCGGTTATGGCTATGAGCGTGAGGTAGAAGGCAGCCCTGTTAGCTAAGTCCTGCGTCCTTGAGCGGGTCTCCTGCGCCTGTCTGACGAGTTCGACGACCTGCATCAGGTAGGTGTCCTTTCCTGTCTTCTCTATCCTGACCTTTATCGCACCCTCAAGGTTTATGGAGCCGCCGATAACGGTATCCCCGGGCTTCTTGTAGACGGGCTTTGACTCACCCGTCAGCATGGCCTCGTTTACACTCGTTTCCCCCTCGACTATGACCCCGTCGGAGGGTATCTTCTCGCCCGGTTTGACAAGAACCACGTCGCCCTTCTTCAGCTCGCTGACCTGGACGTCCTTTATTCCCTCTGGCGTTACGAGGTGGGCCTCTGTGGGCATGAGCTTTATCAGCTCCTCAAGCGCCCTTGAAGCACCGAGGACGGAGCGCATCTCGATGTAGTGACCTATGAGCATGATGTCGATAAGCGTCGCCAGCTCCCAGTAGAAGGTCTTACCCGGCAGGCCAAAGGTCACCGCAACGCTGTAGAAGAAGGCAACCGTTATTGCCAGCGCTATCAGCGTCATCATTCCCGGCAGCTTTTTCTTCAGCTCGTCTCTCATGCCCTTCAGGAAGGGCCAGCCGCCGTAGAAGTACACCACCGCGGAAAGTCCGAAGAGAACGTAGTGATCACCGGGAAAAGTCAGCTCAAACCCGAAGAAGTTCTGTATCAGAGGGGACAGAATCAGGATTGGAATCGTCAGTATCAGGGAAACGATGAACCTCTTCTTGTAGTCCTCCATCATCATCTCGTGGTGCTTTGCGTGGGAACCTCCTTCGTGTTGGTGCTTCTCGCGCTTCATGCTTTCGTGACCTGCGTGTTCCTTCCCGTTCATCTCATGACCATCGCGCCAACCGGTTTCTTTCTTCACCGCATTCACCCATTCTTAGTATCGAATTAAAACTCTAATAGGCTTGTCGTTGTCAGAATGTAAAGCAAACATCCGAGCGAGTTTAGAAACTGCAGCCCCTTGAGGTCAACAACTGCTCCTGAGAAGGGCCCAAAGCGGTGTCTATGTGGCCAGCACCACCTGAACATCGGCATCAAACCGGGGTTTCTTCCTCCGGGGCTTCAATGCGATGACAATTTCAAGGGGGAGCCCGAAAATCCTCCCCTTCTCCTCGTGCACCACCACAAAACCCGCGTTCCTCACGGTATCAGAAAGATAAATCGGCCGGCAGTCCAGGCACCTGGGAAACCTCTCGTGGAGCCATTCATAGACCCTCACCGCCAGCCCTTCACCCTTCGACATGCTGACCACACCGAGCCTTCCGCCGGGCTTCAGAACCCGCTCAACCTCGGCCAGGACCTTCGGAATTTGGGGCGTATCAAAGAGCTCAAGGGTAAAGCTCATGAAGACGGCATCGAACTTTTCATCCTCATAGGGCAGGTCTGCTGCATCCCCGAGGTGCAGTTCGACTCTATCCAGCAGACCAGCTTTTTGGAGTCTTCTTTTGCTGACCTCTAACATCCCGGAAGAAATGTCAATGCCGTAAACCTTCCCCTCTTCACCAACAAGCTCGGCCATCTTCACCAGAGCATGACCGGTTCCAAAGCCGATCTCCAGAACTGTTTCCCCTTCCATGATATTGAGGAGCTCCAGCGCCCTATCTCTGTATTTTCCCTCCGGAAAAGCAAACAGATCGTAGAATCCGCTGATTCTGTCGTAAAGTCTCCTTGCTTCCTCCTGGGTTCGGCACACCCGCGATACTTCTGAATCCATGGGGCTCCCCGGTGAAAGTTTATTCCAAAGAATTATTTATGGGTTGTTCCCCCTTCTCGGAAATCCCAAGTGACTCGATCATCGAAGACGCGCCCGAGGCACAGTCCAGGTCGGACGTTGGACGGGCAACCGATGATGAACGCTACTGGAGGCAGAAGTGCGAGGAGCAAGTGCCCGACGTCTTTCCGTTCCATGATCATTCCAGTTCGCGGGCAACGGGGCAAAATGTAAAAGGACGCCGAGAGTGTAGCAGCGCCTTCACCTCAGAATCCTCATCGCGTTGAAGACCGCTATCAGGGCGACGCCCACGTCGGCAAAGACCGCCTCCCACATGGTCGCCTCCCCGAGGATTCCGAGGCTTATGAAGGCCAACTTAACTCCCAGGGCGAATACTATGTTCTGCCACACTATCCTCTGGGTCTTCCTCGCTATCCTGATTCCCAGCGGCACCTTTGAGGGCCTATCGTCCATTATGACGACGTCGGCCGTCTCTATTGCTGCGTCGCTTCCGAGCGCTCCCATTGCAACACCAACATCGGCCCTCGCCAGCACCGGCGCGTCGTTTATGCCGTCTCCCACGAAGACGACCTTTCCCGTGGTTTCTGCTTCAAGCTCCTCTATGACTTTCACCTTGTCCTCAGGCAGCAGCTCCGCGTAGAACCCGTCGAGGCCAAGCTGTCCCGCTATCTCTTCGGCAACGTCCCTGCCGTCACCGGTTACCATAACAACCTTCTGAACCCCGAGGCGCTTGAGCTCCTTCACAGCGAGCGGGGCGTCGTCCTTTATCTCGTCGGAGATTATTATGTAGCCCGCATATTTTCCGTTGATGACCACGTGGGCAACCGTCCCCTTGACCCTGCACGTGTCGTGCTCGACCTTGAACCGGTGGAGCAGTCTGTCGTTTCCGACCATGACCTCAACGCCGTCAATCCTCGCCCTGACGCCGTGGCCGGCTATCTCCTCGTACTCAACTATCTCGGCCTCGTTGATTTCTCCGCCGTAAGCCTCGCGTATGGCCTTTGCTATCGGGTGGTTCGAGTGGGCCTCCGCCAAAGCCGCGAACCTTATTATCTCATCCTCGCTGAATCCGTTCCGGGTTTCCACCTTTGTGACCTTAAAGACGCCCTTTGTCAGCGTGCCGGTCTTGTCGAAGGCGACGATGCTTGCGTCCCTGAGTGCATCGAGGTAGTTGGAGCCCTTGACGAGTATTCCATCTCTCGCTGCCCTTCCGATGCCGCCGAAGTAGCCGAGCGGGATTGAGAGGACGAGCGCACAGGGGCACGAGATTACGAGCAGAACCAGCGCCCTGTAAACCCACGTTGAAAACGGATCCCCCGTAATCAGCGGCGGAAGAGTGGCCACGAGAACCGCGAGCCCGACGACGGCGGGAGTGTAGTAGCGGGCGAAGCGCGTTATGAACTTCTCGGTCCTGGCCTTTCTGGCGCCCGCGTTTTCGACGAGTTCCAGAATTCTCGATATCGTTGACTCGCTAAGCTCCTTTGTCACTCGAACCTTGAGGAGGCCGGAGAGGTTGACCATGCCGGATAGGATTTCCTCCCCTTCCCTCACCGTCCTGGGAACGCTCTCACCCGTCAGGGCGGACGTGTCTACGGTGGATTCACCCTCTATAATGACGCCATCGACGGGAACCTTCTCGCCAGGCTTTACAAGGATCGCATCGCCGACCTTCAGCTCCTCCGGCTTCACCCTGACTACCTCTCCGTTCCGGAGCAGGTTAGCGTACTCCGCCTTGAGGGCCAGAAGGGCCTTTATGGAGCGCCGTGACCTGTCCACAGCAAGGTCCTGGAAGAACTCGCCGACGACGTAGAACAGCATGACGGCAACTCCTTCTGGATATTCCCTGATGGCGAAGGCTCCAAGCGTAGCCACAGCAATGAGAAAGTTCTCGTCGAAGACGTTGCCGTGTATGGAGTTGACGACGGCGCTCCTCAGCACCTTCCAGCCAACGAGGAGGTAGCTCGCAACGAAGACCCCGAAGACGAAGGTGTTGTCCATGCCGTAGTAATAGCGGAGTACCACTCCGATGCCAAAGAGCATGAGCGACGGGATTATGAAGTAGAGAGCCTTTTTGGGGTCCTCTTCACCGTGCTCGTGGTGGTGCCCGTGACCGTGGTCGTGCTCGTCCGCTTCTGTGACTTCAACGTCCGGTTCGACCCTCTTGATTATCTCCTTGGCCTTCTCAACGTCGCCCTCTATAACCGCCTCCTTGGTGGCGAAGTTGACCAGCGCGAACTCAAAGCCCTCCTTTTTGAGGGCCTCCTCTATCTCGTAGGCACAGCTCGCGCAGTCGAGACCCTCAAGTTTGAGCTTCTTTGCCATCATCTTGCCTCCGAAAGGTGTTCGAGAGCGGTCTTCAATATCCTCATGATGTGTTCGTCGTCGAGACGGTAGAAGACGTTCTTGCCGTCTTTGCGGTAGGTCACGATTTTCCGATCCTTAAGAATGCGGAGCTGGTGGGAGATTGCCGAAACGGAGAGTTTGGTTATCGCCGAGAGGTCGCAGGTGCAGAGCTCTCCGGCTTCCATGAGCGCGAGCAGGATTTTAAGCCTGGTAGGATTTCCAAGGGCATCGAAGAAGTCGGCCGCTTCGAGTATGCCCTCCTCCTCGGGCAGCTTTGCCTGGGCTTCCAGGATTTTATCCAGATGTTCCTCATACACCTTACACACTTCCGTCATCACGAATCACCTCTACATTTGAGCAGTTGTGCAAATGTTTTATAAACCTTCCCATTTCGAAACCGGTCGAAAAATCAGATTAGAAGTACCAGAATCGAAATCCCCAATGCCACCAAAAAGTAAGGAATGGAAAACCTGTGGAAGTCCCTCATGCCAATTCCGGAGATGCGGAGGGCTATGAGGTTCGCGAGGGAGCCGGTTATTATCCCGGTGCCCCCAAGGTTCACACCGAGGGCAAGGGGGAGCCACTCCGGCCTTCCGGATGAGAGGAAGACCACCGTTGCCGGAACGTTGCTGATGAGCTGACTCAATCCGGCTGAGGCAAGGAACAGCGTCAGTCCCTCCGAGGGGACTGAATGCCCTGAGATCAAACGTGCAACCTCGCCAAAATCGGCGAAGATGAAGGCGAAAGTTAGAACCAGCGCCCAGTCAAAGCCCAGCAGAGCTTCCCTTCCGAGGGCGAGAAGAACTGCCAGTGTTAGGGGAAGCGTCCAGAGCGACTTCCCGATTTCCGCCAAGGCGACATCGGCTATCAGCAGTGAGAGTGAAGCGAGGAGCAGTCTCTTCCTAATCGCAATGGGCGGCAGCTTCTCAACCGAGGGCCTCCGGTCGCCGATGGTGGCCGTGAAGAGCAGGAGGATAACGAGCCAGAGGACGACAAAGGGGAGCATCGCCCCCGTGAACTCCACGAAGGAGGGCCCGTAGGTGTTCCAGATTATGATGTTCTGAGGGTTGCCGATCGGCGTCAGCGCCGAGCCGACGTTCGCCGCTATGGCTGAAAGCGTAACGGCACGGGCGGTGTTTATCCCGGCGAGCCGGGAGGTGATGATGACCAGCGGGATGAAGACGAGCATCGCAGTGTCGTTCATTATCACCGCGGAGGAGAAGGCGATGGTGGGTATGAGTAGGAGCATCAGTTTCCGCTCGGAGCCGCCGGAGAGAGATATGAGTCTGATGGAAAGACGGGTGAAGATTCCCGACAGCTCAAGGCCCTTTGAGACGAGTATGAGCGACGTTATCAGGGCGAGGCTTCCCCAGTCAACCAGGTCGGGGGTTCTGCGTGGTAGGGAACGGTCGTTGAGAATCAGGGCTAGGTAAAGCACCAGGAGTGCCGTGAGGAACCATTCACGCCTTGCGAAGCCCTTCAGCCTCTCAGCTACCGTGTCTCCTAACCTCCTCTGTAAGGCCGTAATCCGGAACGATCTCCTTGCCATCAGCCGAGACGCGGACGTGCAGGATTATAAAGCTTTTCCACGCCACCGGTACGACCCAGAAATCCTCTGCATGGAACTCGGCCCCGCTGAGAACGCTGAGTTCTCCCAGGAGTGCCTGAACCCGCTCCCTAACCTCCTCCAGGTTGACTTCGACCGCCTCGGACTCCGGCGGCAGGCCCTTTGGAGCGGGGGTTTTCGTCTCAGGGTTGTAGTGAACCCTGTCCACGGCAAAGCTCAGGTACATCACGGGGACATCAACGTGAATGCCGTGTGGTGTGTGATGGACGATCGGCGTTCCAGCCGTGAAGAAGGGAAGGGCGTTTTTCACTGTCTCTACCGCCCTCTCGGCAAGTTCCGGAGTGAGTTCTCTCCAGCGGTCTGGTCTTCTCATTATCGGTGGCGGCACAGGGGACATGGCGAGACCTCCTTAATGAACACATGCCTATTTACTGTGTGGAAAAAAGGCCGTATAACCTTTTAGGGACTCCACCACCACTCAAATACGAGATGAATAAAAGAAGCGGTAATCGTTTGAATACCCATCCAGGCCGGTCTTTAATAATTCTCACGGCGCCTCCACTTCGTAGCCGTACCTTTCTATGGCCCTGATTATCTCCTCCAGGCGGACCCTTCCAGGGTCGAACTGGACGACGGCCTTCTTTTCCTCAAGGCTGACTTCACCCTTCGCACCAACGCTCTCTATAGCCTTGGTTATCCTCATAACGCAGTGCTTGCAGCTCATGTTCGGTATCTTCAACACGACTTCGGTCATTCGCATCACCAATAGGGGCTTAGAAGAAAAGCTTATGGGGCTTATTCTTGGCAATGTGGAAAGAAGATGGGGACTGAAGTTCAATCATTGAAAACTATAACGAATCAATGATCTCCTTCACCTGTTCCTCCATTGGGCGCATCAGCTCGACGACCCTCTCGCCGGCGATCTTCCAGGCAACGCTCGGCAGGGTAACACCGAGGTAGTTTCCGTCCTCCGTGCGGTAGCCGAAGCCGGTGCACGGAAGCAGTGCCCCGATGTTGGGGTCTATCTTGACCAGCTCCTCAACGAGCTCGCTGTGGCAGATGAAGAGAAGGTGGTAGTCCGCTATTATTCCCTCCTCAGTCTCGGTTATAGCCACCGGAATGCGCTCACCGATGAGCAGAAAGCCCGCCTCCTCAAGCCTTTTCTTAAAGCGCTCCCATACGAAGTCCAGATCTTCCTCAAAGCGCCTGACGTAGTAGAACTCATCCTCCACGTTTCTCACCTCGATTGAGGTTTGTTTCACCCTTTTTATTCATTGCGGGTCAAAAATGGGTAATTAAGAGAGGCTCTCCGCGGCCTTTTTCTCGCGGTTCAGCACCGGTTCCTTACCGTATGCCCTGAGCACGAGGTAGAGGGCCGTTATGAGGTATCCAAACTGCACCAATACCCTGCCCCACTCCATGCTCACGGAGTATCCGAAGATGACGGCAAAGACCGAGCCTATGGCGCCCTTGTGGTGCCAGATGCTCTCGCTCGGAATCCCGAGGTCGTAGGCGGTAACCGCGAGCACTCCGAGGGAATAGCCCTCCTCCTCAGCCCATTCTATCAGCTCGTGCGTGCCGTAGCCCGCAAGGCCGGCCGCCACAAACACCAGCAGGATGGAGCTGTAGTAAAAGAACCTCCTCAGGTCTATGCGCATTCCAACCCCGTATATCAGGTAGGCCAGCACGAGCGCTCCCGCCAATCCAGCGACGAGGCCTAGGAGCGTTTCAGTTAGGTTCTGGGTCATGAAGGGCGTGAGGAAGAGAACCGTCTCAAGCCCCTCCCTGAAGGCCACGATGAAGGTGAAGCCTATTAACGCTAGAGGGGCTATTGATCTGCTCACCTTGCTCTCTATCTCCGCCCTGATGTTCCTTCCCTTGGTTGCCATCCAGTATATCATGGTCGTCAGGACTATCACGGCCAGATACGAGGCTATTCCCTCGAAGAGCTCCTTCTCGGCCAAGCCCCCGTAGAACTTCAGTATGCCGATTCCAAGGAGGACGCTGACGCCAACCGACAGGGCGGTGCCTATCCAGACGTCCTTTATCTGGTTCGCCCGGTTGGTTCTTCTCAGGTATGCTATTATTATCGCCACTATTATGGCCGCCTCAAGGGCCTCCCTGAAGGTTATGAGGAAAGCACCAACGCTCATGGGTTCACCTCCAATTTTTTAGGTCAGTCTAAAATTCCTCAGGCAGCTTATGGGTTTTATTTTTGCCAAATCGAAGTTTCGTAAAAGGGACGGAGGCATGCTATATCCCCAATGGAATATGCCACGTGTCAAACCAACAGGGTTCGAAGGGAGCATCTCCCGATATGAAAACCTGCCGAATTTCCCAAATCTGTGAAAAGGGGCGAAAGCTTGACTCCATCTTGGCAAAAATAGGGGAGAAAAATTTACAGAATGGAAAGACCCATCATATCTTTCCTACCAGGTCGAGGCTGACCTCAAGGGCCTCCTTACCTGGCTCCCAGCTGGCCGGGCAGACCTGACCGGGGTGCTCGCGGACGTACTTGGAAGCCTTGAGCCTCCTGAGGATCTCCTTCGCGCTCCTTCCTATGCTGAGGTCGTGCATCTCCATGTGGACGACCTTTCCGTCAGGGTCTATTATGAAGGTCGCCCTCCATGAAACGCCCTCGTCCTCGATGTAGGTGCCAAAAAGGCGGCATATCTTTCCAGCAGGGTCGGCGAGCATCGGGTACTTTATCTTCTTGATCGCGGGAGAAGTGTCGTGCCAGGCCTTGTGGACGTAGGCGGTATCGGTGGAAACGCTGAGGATTTCAGCCCCTTCTTTCTTGAACTCCTCGTAATAGTCGGCCAGCTCTTCAAGCTCCGTCGGGCAGACGAAGGTGAAATCAGCCGGGTAAAAGGCAAGAACAACCCACTTGCCCCTGTAGTCCGAAAGCTTGACCTTTCCGATGTCGTCCTTCTCCGGAAGGTACGCATCGGCCTCAAAGTCCGGAACGATTTCTCCAACCTTCACCATTTCTGCATCACCGTCTTCTATTAGGCATCCCTAATTTAAAAAGGTTGCTTTAACAAAATGAGAAGTTCAAAAATCGAAGATATTCAATTCTGAAGAACAAATTTAGATATCTTAAAAGCAAACCAATTATGGTGATAGGATGAAGATCAAGATAATTCTCGGAACGGCAAGGGAGGATTCCCGCATAGAGTTTTGGGAAACCCTTTTATATGAATAATTCTTCATACCACACGGGGAGAGCAATGGGAAGTAAACAGGGGCTGAAATTCTTCGAAAAATACCTTTCCCTGTGGGTCATTTTGTGCATATTGCTTGGCATAGCCATTGGAAAGTTCCTCCCCAGCCTTCCAGAGACCCTTTCAAAGTTCACAATCGCCAACGTCAACATACCGATAGCCATTCTGATATGGGCTATGATATATCCAATGATGGTCAAGGTGGACTTCTCGGCGGTAAGAAAGGTGCATAAGGGACAGATGCTTAAAGGACTCATCGTTACCTGGACGACCAACTGGTTGATAAAGCCATTCAGTATGTTCCTTATAAGCTCGTTCTTTATCGGAATGCTGTTCTCATCGAAATTCGGTCTTATCGAGCCTGCCCTGGCGAAGGAATACATTGCCGGGGCAATCCTTCTCGGGGCAGCCCCATGCACAGCAATGGTCTTTGTGTGGAGCTACCTCGCGGACGGAGACCCTCTTTACACGCTCGTACAGGTGGCAACGAACGACATTATAATTCTCTTTGCGTTCGCTCCAATAGTGGGCTTTCTCATGGGCCTGAACAGGGTCCCCGTACCCTACGATACGCTCATCCTCTCGGTGGTGCTCTTTGTGGTCGTGCCCCTTACCGCAGGTTACATATCAAGAAAGCACATTCTTAGAACAAAAGGTCCTGAGTGGTTTGAGAGTAATTTCCTTCCCAAGCTCGGTACCGTCTCAATACTGGGCCTCCTGCTGACGCTGATACTTTTATTCTCCTTCCAGGGCAGTATAATCCTTGAGAACCCCATCCACATAGCCCTTATAGCAGTCCCGCTGACGATCCAGACCTACCTCATCTTCGCCATTGCCTACGGGTGGTCATGGTTCTGGAAACTCCCCCACAAAGTGGCCGCTCCGGCATCGTTTATAGGGGCAAGCAACTTTTTCGAGCTGGCGGTGGCCGTTGCGATAGCCCTCTTCGGTCTTGAGAGCGGTGCAGCGCTGGCCACCGTTGTTGGAGTCCTCGAAGAGGTACCCATAATGCTGAGCCTTGTATGGATTGCCAACAGAACAAGGCACCTCTTTAAGGCAGAGCTGGAGATGGGAAGCTCCATACCGATTCCCACAGACGAGTGATGATTGTAGCTCATGTTCGCTGCAGTCCATCTCAGTTCTTTATCCCGAATAGAAAACGGCAGTGTTAAACAATCCTGGGATGAAAAATGAAAGCGTTAAATGGTCAGAGTAGCCCCTCTATGAGCTCCCCGACGTTTCCCCTGGCCTTGCCGCGGAGCCTTTCGAGGTGACTGCTGAGAGCTTCCCCAATGCCGTGGACGAAGAGGCTCATCGCCTCGTCACTGTCGAGGCCCCTCGACCGGAGGTAGAAGAGGGCATCCTCGTCGAACTGCCTCACCGCCGAGGAGTGGAAGGCCGACTCGATTTCTCCCGTATCGACCTCAAGCATCGGCACGCTGACGCCGAGTGAACCCTCGTCCATTATGGTTATCTGGGAGGCGACGCCGCTCGATGAGTTCCTGGCGCTCTCAAAGACCTTGGCAACCCCCCTGTGAACCGTCCAGCCGTTCTCGTAGGAGAACCCGTGAACCCTCGTCTCGCTCACCGTTTTTTCTCCGTACTGGAGGACGTTGGTGAGGTAGTCCACGGATTTACCGATGGCTATCGGCATGCCCCTGAGTATCAGCTCGCTTTTTGCCCCTTCAAGGGAGTAGTCTTCACGGTGGTGGCTCATCTCCCCGGCGCTTATGACCGTGAAGGCCCTGACCCTGGTGCCTTCCCCGAGGCTCGCCCTGAGGAGGTAGTGGGACAGCGAGGAGTGCCTCCCAACGGTCAGAACCTCAAGCTCGGAGTTCTTGGCTTTAAGCTCGACCACGAGGGACTTAGTCCCTTCCTCGGCCATGTCGTAGATTATTATCGGGGCCTTAACGTTCTCGGCCTCGATGCTGATGTGGTGGCTGATAAAGGCCTTGGCGGAGAGGTGGGAGACTATAACGAGGGGCTCCGCCAGATCCCCGGTAATCCTCAGCCTGTACGCTTTCCTGAGGGCGTAGAAGTGGAAGCCCAGGATTCTCGATTCCTCCGGCTGGGAGAGACCCAGGGTCCCTTCGCTCAGCTGGACGTTGGCAGGAAGGTTGAAGTCCGCCCCGCTTCCCGATAAAACGACGTGCCCCTTTATCGGAACGTCCTTGGCTTCCGCCTCGGTTGGAAGCCTGAGCGGGGAGTTTTCCTCGAAGAGCTTCCACTTGGTGTAGCTCTTAATCGTTGGGCTGTCGCCGTATTTCTGGTAGGTGAGCCTCTCAAGGGCCTCGCGGGTGATTGAAGGTAGCACCATCAGCCAACACCCCCAACCTCGCTGAACTCAAGCTCTATGACCTTCTTGAGAACCTCCACGTACTCGAATGGCAGGCCTTCGAGGATTTCGCTGATGAATCCAAGGACTATGAGGCTCTTCGCCTCCTCCTCGCTTATGCCCCTCTGGTTCATGTAGAAGAGCTTGTCCTCGCCGAGCTTTCCGGTCGTCGCCTCGTGGATTATGCTCGCGCTCGGCTCGTCGCTCTGGTTGTGCGGGTATGTGTAGGCCTTGCTCTCCTCGTCGAGGATGAGCGAGTCACAGGAAACGGTGGCTGTAGAGTTCCTCGCACCTTTAAGAATCCTCACCAGCCCGCGGTAGATGTTTATTCCACCGTTGGCGCTTATGCTCTTGGAGACTATCTTCGAGCTGGTGTTTGGGGCCAGATGCCAGGTTTTTGCCCCGGTGTCCTTCATGAAGGGGCCGTTGCTCAGCGAGACTACGTACTGTGCCGTCCTCGCTCCCTCACCCTTCAGGACGCTCGACGGGTAGGTGTAGGTTATCTGACTGCCGATGCTGCCCTCTATCCACTCGACGTAGGCGTTCTCCTCTATGATGGCGCGCTTGTTGTTGAAGTTGATGACGTTCCTGCTCCAGTTCTGTATGGTGGTGAACTTAACGGTGGCGTTTTTGTGGGCGTATATCTCGACCATACCGTCGTGGAAGGAAAAGCCCTTGTACATCGGCGCGCTGCAGCCCTCTATGAAGTGGATGTAGCTTCCCTCGTCGGCGACAAGAAGCGTGTGCTCGAACTGTCCCTCCAGGGCCGAGCCTATGACGAAGAACGCCTCGACCGGGAAGGGGATTCTGACGCCCTTCGGCACGTAAACGAAGACCCCACCGCTCCAGAGGGCGTGGTGTAAGGCGGAAAACTTGTGCTCTCCCGCCGGAAAGACCCTGCCGAAGTACTTCTTCACAAGGTCGGGGTACTTCTGAACCGCCTCCTCCATGGGAAGCATTATGATTCCCATCTTCTCGAACTCGGCCTTGAGGTTGGAGTAGACGCTCTCGCTGTCGAAGACTGCCGTCAGGCCAGAGAGAAACTTCTTCTCTATCTCCGGGATGTTCAGGCGCTCGAAGGTTCTCCTGATGTTCTCGGGCAGGTCGTCCCAGTCTTTAACTTCATTGCCTATCTCAGGCTTGGAATACAGGGTGAGGCTCTCAAGGTCTAGCTCCTCTATTCCCACCACCCACTTGGGCATCGGCAGTTTCCGGAACAGCTCAAGGGCCTTAAGGCGGTGCCTGAGCATCCAATCCGGCTCGTTCTTTATCCTTGAAAGCTCCTCGACCATGTCCCTTGTGAGTTCCCCCTTGAGCTCTATCTCCTTGGGGTACGGGACGGCGGTACCGAGGATTTCCTCAAGGGAGCCCGCCTTGAGTATCTCTTCAAGCCTTGACTGCTGCCCCATTGTCCTCCACCGCCGCGAAGCCCTTCTCCTCTATGAGCTTTACAAGCTCCATTCCGCCGGAAACGGCCAGCTTTCCGTCCTTCAGCACGTGCACCCTCTGCGGGTTCAGGTACTCCAGTATTCTTCCGTAGTGGGTGATGAGAAGTATCGCCGTCCCCTCGCTGTGTAGCTTGGCTATAACTCCTGCGATGACCTTGAGGGAATCAACGTCCACACCGCTGTCCGGTTCGTCCAGAATGAGTAGCTTGGGCTTCACGAGGTAAGCCTGAAGCATCTCCAGCTTCTTCCTCTCGCCGCCGGAGAAGCCGACGTTGAGCTCCCTGGAGAGCATTGAACTGTCGAGGCCCAGCTCCTCCACCGCCTGGAAAATCCTGTCGTAGGCTTCAACCTCGTCTATCCCCCGCAGGTTCTTCAGCGTCCTCTGGAGGAAGTTGATAACCTTGACGCCCTCGACCTCAACCGGATGCTGGAAGCTGAGGAAGATGCCCTTCCTGGCCCTCTCTTCGGGCTTTGCCCCCGTGATGTCTTCGCCGTCGAAGAGTATCCTTCCCTCGGTAACGCTGTACCTCGGGTGTCCGGCTATTGTTAAAGCCAGCGTGGATTTTCCGCTTCCGTTTGGTCCCATGACGACGTGAAGCTCGCCCCCTTTAAGTTCAAAATCCGCCCCCTTCAGAATTTCCCTACCCGCAACCTTAACATGGAGATTTTCCACTTTCAGCATGAGCATCACCGTTTCTCTTTACCCGTGTTTGGGTAGAAAAGCACACTTTTAAAACCTTTCTCCACAAATATGGGTAATCAAAGGGGCAAAAGTAGAACGAGAGAGGAAGAAAATCAGCCTCCCGCCTGAAGGAGAAGCCCCGGAAGCTTCGGCGCCCTCTGGCCGAGCTCCTGATCGAGCATGAAGAGAACCTGCGGGCTGTCCTTCGCGAACTTGAGCTTATCGACTATCTTTTTGACGTTCGCCTCCTCCTCGACCTGCTCGTTTATGAACCACTCAAGGAATGCCCTCGTGGAGTAGTCCTTCTCCTCCTCCGCCAGTGCGGCAAGCTCGTTTATGCACTTGCTTATGAACTGCTCGTGCTCGTAGGCGGCCTCAAAGGCAGCGAGCGGTGACTCCCACTCCTTCGGAGGCTTCTGGACCTCCTTCAGCTCGACCCTGCCGTTCCTGTCGTAGATGTAGTTGTAGAACCTCAGGGCATGGCCAAGCTCCTCCTCGGCTTGGGCCTTCATCCAGTTGGCGAAGCCCTCAAGGTTCATGTCCTCAAAATAGGCTGCCATCGAGAAGTACAGGTAGGCCGAGTAAAGCTCCCTGTTCAGCTGCTCGTTGAGGGCTTCGAGCATCTTTTCGCTCAGCATCTCAACCACCTCCAGATATAGTTACACCCGGTTACTTTAAAAGCTTTCCTCATACCACCCCTTCCCGCTCCAGCACCTCAAGCACGCGCTGAAACTCCTCAAGCTTCCCGCTCGTGACGACCCTCTCCGGCCGGAACGGGCAGTCGCAGTAGGGATACTCAAGGAACGCCTCGTAGGTACCTATCCTTCTCGCTATCGCCACTATCTCCTCCTTGTCTATGCCGAGGAGGGGCCTGTGAACCGGGAAGCGCACGCTCATCGTCTCGAAATACAGGTTCGAGAGGGTTTGCGAGGCCACCTGTCCGAGGCTGTCGCCGGTCACTATCCCGAGCGCACCCTTCTCCCTCGCTATCTCAGCGGCCCTTCTCAGCATCGCCACTTTGCAGACCACGCACGTCCACTCCTGCTTTCTAGCCTTGATGAGGGCACTCACGTAGGGCTTCAAAATCTCAAAGTGGTTCTCCACTATCAGCTCTATCGGCTCGGGGGAGTAGTCCTCCAGTATGTCAACGACCCTCTCGACGACGTTTCTCGCGTTCAGCCCCTGGTCAAAGTGCACCGCAATGACCTCTGCCCCCCTCTTGAGCATGAGGAAAGCGGCAACGGGAGAGTCTATGCCCCCGCTCAGCAGAACGACGACCTTTCCCTGGGTGCCAACGGGCAGACCTCCAACGCCCCTGAGCTTTTCGAGGAATACGTAGGCCTTCCCGGCTATTATCTCTATTCCAACGACGAGCTCGGGGTTCTTGAGGTCCACCTTCCAGCCGAAGTTCTCGACGATAAAGGCTCCGATCTCGCGGTTTATCTCCATCGATGTCTTGAGAAAGGTTTTATCGAGCCTCTGGGTTTCGACCTTGAAGCTTTTTGGATTCAGCCCCTTCAGGACGTCCTTCAGGTATGCCGGAATATCCTCGTAGTCCATTTCCCTCGCGGGGGAGACCGAAACCACACCTGGCACTTTGGCGATTATTTGGGCCGCCTCGTCCGGGGCATCGACCAGTATCCGCCCCCTGATTATCTTCGCCCTCCCCTTTATCCCCTTCCTCCTCAGCGCGGCGAGTACGTTGTCCCTGAGCTTCCTCTCGAACTCCCTCCTTTTGCCGCCCTTGATGCCGACCTCGCCGTAGCGCACGATTATCACTTCAACCACCCAGATAGCGGGCGAAGAAGTTCTTGGCTTCCTTCTCGTCTTCGGCACCGCGGATTACCATCCTGCCCGTCTTGAACACCAGTATCTCGGCGTAGTCGTCCTCGAACTGGATGAACTGGCTCGTCTTCAGGTACTCGATGCCAAGCTTCTCAAGCCTCTCCACGAACTCGTCGAGGTTTATGCTCATGGGCATGGGCGGGGTCACCTGTATCGAGCCGTCGCACATGCGCTCGACCTTTATCCGCTTTTCGAGAAACGTGAGTTCCTTCCTCACACAGGCGGGACAGTCTTCCCTCCTCGGTATCTTGACCTTCTCGAAGTCCATGCTCTTGAGGTCGAAAAAGAACAGCTCATTCTCGACTTCTTCGCCGAGCAGAATCTTTGCCGCCAGGGCAACGGCCAGAGATGCCGCGAAGCTCGGAACGTAGCTCATTATTCCCGCTATCGCACAGGTCGGCAGGGGTCTCTCCGGGAGCCTGGGCATCAGGCAGCGGAAGCAGGCGGTTTTGCCGGGGATTATCGGCATTATGTTGCCGTAGGTTGCCAGAACACCCACGTAAATCCAGGGCTTTCCGGTCTTTATCGCGTAGTCGTTCACAACCTGCCTCGTGTAGATGTTGTCCGTTCCGTCGATTATGAGGTCCGCCTCGTCGAGAAGGCTCACCGTCCCGGGGTTGAGGTCCTCGAAGTGCCCGATGACTCCAAACCGCTCCTTCAGAACCTCGACCTTAGGCTTTCCGACGTCTTCCTTGGTGTATATCGTCCTGGGAAGGTCGCTCTCGTCCACAAAGTCCCTGTCGATAACGATTATTCTTCCAACGCCGAGCTTGTGCAGGAAGTAAACCTCCCAGCTCCCCAGCGCGCCGGCCCCGACCACAGCCACGGTGCTCTCGCTCAGCTTTCTCTGTCCCTCTATTCCTATGATTGGGAAGTGCCTCGAAAAGTCCATCTTCACCCCTACCATACTCTCACCATTGAGAAGTTTTAAAGCCCTCAAAAAAGGCTTTTGAAAACCAAAAGTTCTGGACAGTTCTGGGAAACACCACCGTGGGAAAGGTATTAAACGGTTTCAAGAAATCCTTCCCGGTGGTGGCATGGAGTTCTTCGAAGTCCTCAGGAAGAGGAGGAGCGTGAGGCGCTTCCAGGAGAGGCCGGTTCCCCGCAAACTCGTGGAGAGACTCCTTGAGGCGGCATTTCTCTCACCGAGTTCCTTCAACAGGAGGCCCTGGCACTTCATCGTGGTGGATGATATGGAAAAGCTCCTGGCACTCTCAAAGGCAAAGCTCGGCGCCTCAGGTCTGGCAACGGCTCCTCTGGCGATAGTCGTGACCGCTGAAGGGAGCCGGAGCGACGTCTGGGTGGAGGACGCGAGCATAGCGGCCGAGCACATCCAGCTGGCCGCGTTCGATCTCGGGCTGAGCTCCTTCTGGGTGCAGATAAGAAACAGGATGCACGATGAAAGGAGAACCGCCGAGGACTACGTGAGGGAACTGCTCGGAATACCGTCGAACTACCGCGTCCTCTGCATCATAGGGGTCGGCTACCCCGCGGAGAAAAAGCCTCCCCACGGGGACGAGGTTTTCGAGTGGGGGAAGGTAAGCTTCAACCGCTTTGGCGAACCCTGGAAATGATTCCACACTGTCAACTGTTCTTCCATTTAATTTTCCAAGGTGCAAAAAATAAACGCCATAAAGCGGCCAGAGTAGAAAGTCTCGGTGGGATATATGGAAGCGAAGGTGTGCAAATTCTGTGCCGGTGAAAGGCTTGACGAGGTCGTTGACGTCCTCAGGAAAGCCGGTTACGAGGTAAGCGTCGAGGGCTGCATAGGACTCTGCGCCAAGTACGACTGCGGAAGGATAAACATCATCGCTGGAGAGCTTGAGATCTCAGCCTCGGACATGGAGGAACTCAGGGCTCACCTCGGCACGACGGAGGTGGATGGATGAAGGCGCTGGTGATAATATCAAGCGCGGACGGGAGGGCAATACCGGGCTTCATGTGGGCGGTCAACGCGATAAAGAACGGATGGGCGGAGGACGTTGAGGTGATACTCTTCGGCCCCATCGAGGATGCGATTGCAAGGGGCGATGAGCGCTTCATCCCGTGGATAGAGAGGCTCAGGGAGCTGGGGAAGCTTCCGACGGCATGCCGGAGAATAGCGGAGGAGAAAGGCTTCGTGGACATGCTCGGAAGGCACACCAGAGTCGAGTACGTCGGCTCAATCATCGCCGAGCTAATTGAAGAAGGCTACGTTCCGATGACGTTTTGATGAAAAAAGCTTCAAAAAAAGACTTTTTAACCACCCTATTAATCTTTTTTCAGGTGAAAGGAGTGCGCAGGGCGCTTTTGATGCTCGTGATTCTATCGCTACTCATACCGCTGGTCAGCGCGGGAACCGTCAAATACGGGAACCTGTCTTTTCATGACGTCACGACCGATAAGGAACTCCAGGAACTGGTCTCCTCGAACGAGGGGAGGTACTTCTTCGTCTTCTACCACTCCGAGAGCTGTCCGGCATGCAACTACATGAAAACGAGCGTCTTCCCAACGGCCGCCGCCGAAAAGGCACTCAACGGGTTCGTGCTCGTTTCAGTGGACGTTTACAAAGGCCGCTCGATAACGACGCTCAGGTACAGGGTCTACGACCCCGTCCTCGTCATACAGCCGGAGAACGCCGGCTACTACAATCCAAAGAGTCCTGGAGAAGAGATAAGCGTCGGCGTCCCGGGAACGCCAACCATGGTCGTTTTCAAGGCCGTTAACGGAACTATGGTTCTGAAGGGAGTGGCCGTAGGGGCTCTGAACCCCGATGGGCTGGCATACTTCCTGGAAAAGGCCACGGAGGAACCCCAAACCGCCACCCAGCCCGGTGAACAAAAGTCCTCTACTCAGGACGTTTCAGAGTCCCCCAGCGGGAGGAGCAACCTCAGCCTGGCCGTTCTCCTGCCGATATTCTCCGCCGGGATCGTCAGCGTCTTCTCGCCCTGTGTGTTGCCGGTCATAGTCGGAACCCTCTCCCTGACCTTCGCCAGGAGGAAGGTTGAGGCGATAATAGCCGGAATGGTGGCTTCCTTTGCCCTTCTCGGTGCCCTCGTCGGCAGCCTCGGCGGCTACGCCTCCCAGATACAGGGGGCGCTCTACCTCATCGGCGGGGTCGGCTTCGTGGTCATCGGTGCGAGCTTCGTGAGCGAGAGGGTAAGCACGAGGATGGAAAGGCTGCTGAGCTTCTCGGCCACGGACAGGGTAGCCTCAAAGAGGGGCATAGCCTACGACTTCGCCCTCGGTTCGGCGTTGGGTGCAACATGGCTGGGGTGCATTGCTCCCTACGTCGGCTTCGCGGTGATAACAGCTGCTCTGAGCGGAGATACGCTGAGCGGGGTCATCGTCATGGGGACTTATGGCCTCGGAATGGGCCTCACAGTTTACCTGCTGACGGCATCGAAAGACCTCGGCGAGTGGGTTAACAGGAAGTTCCTCTCCGGAAGGCTCTCCCTGAGCGGAAAGGGCAAGGCAAGGTGGGAGCAAGCCCTCGGAGTGATTCTAGTCCTGCTCGGCCTGATGATGCTGACCGAGCTCACACCGCTCAAACTCTGGAGTTCCCTCTTTGAATCGCTCTCACAGCTCTGAGGAGGTGGTTTGATGTACAGGTACAGGAGGAAACTCAGCCTGGGCCTCAAGGAGGCCGAGGAGAAGTTTAAGGCGAAGCTGGAGGAGAAGGGCTACAAGGTTGTTCTTGAGTTTACCCCGAGCGATGTCGTCAAGTCCAAGGTCGGCGTCGATATGGAGCCTTACAGAATTCTCTGGGTCTGCAACCCCAAGATATTCTACGAGATGACCAAGGAGGACTACGAGATAGGCTCCTTCGCCCCGTGCCCGGTGCTCTTCTACCGGAAGGACGGCGAGACCTACGTCGCCATAAACACCGCCGACGACGTGCTGGAGATCATCAAGGAGCCCCTTGAGGTCGTCAGGGGAGTCATTGAGGAGCTCTGAGCCCCCTCTTTTTTATTTGAAAAGTCCCTCGTAGGCTATGTAGCCGTGCCTCCTCAGTTCTTCCCCGGGTATGAACCTCAGCGAGGCCGAGTTTATGCAGTACCGCTTTCCAGTTGCCGTTGTCTCCTCAAAGACGTGGCCGAGGTGAGAGCCCGCGAAGCGGCTTCTAACCTCCCTCCCGCAGAGGAAGCCCTCGCATTCCTCGGCTTCAACTATCGCCCACTCCTCAAGGGGCTTGGTGAAGCTCGGCCATCCCGTTCCTGAGTCGAACTTGTCGAGGGAGCTGAAGAGCGGCTCACCGGACACTATATCGACGTAAATGCCCTCCTCGTGGCTCTCCCAGTACTCGTTCCGGAAGGGCGGTTCGGTTGCCCCGAGCTGTGTGACCGCGTACTGGAGGGGCGTCAGCAGTTTCCTAAGCTCTGAATCGGCCGGCTTTCTCCAGCCGAGCCAGTAGCGCTCCCTCTCTGGGAACAGGCGGAAGTGCCGGTTCTCCTCCCAGACGGCTTTTATGAAGCCGAGCCTCCCGGAGTATGTCTTGTAGCGCCTGTAATGTTCAGAAAAGCTGAGGTAGTAGCCTTGATGGTAGTCCTCCGCAGGATAGAACTCCCCGGCCGGCAGTATCTCCGTCGCTATCGGTTCCTCGAAGATTCCCGAAAGCTCAAGCCTCCTCCTGGACTCCTCAGCAAGGGCTTTCTGCTCATCATTTAGGTAGAAAATCGCCGTCCTGTACTGCTCGCCCCTATCTGCGAACTGGCCGTACGGGTCGGTCGGGTCTATGTTTTTCCAGAAGACATCTAAAAGCCTCTCGTAGGAAATCTTTGAAGGGTCGTAGATGACCTTGACAGCCTCACGGTGGCCGGTCTCTCCAGTCGAGACCAGCTCGTAGGTCGGGTTCTCGACCCAGCCGCCGGTGTAACCTGTTATTGCCTCACCCACCCCGGGCAGTCTCTCGAAGGCCTCCTCCATGCACCAGAAACAGCCACCTGCAAAGATTGCAGCTTGGGATTCGAAGTTCCTACTTGGCATTCCGCATCTCCAACCAAAGTTGGGCGGAAACCTTTATATAGCTTTGCACACTAATACCTATCGGTGATTATAAATGGGCAAAAATGTCCCAAAATCTATCCGAAAGGGTTTTCGTTTTGTGCTCGAACTTCTGATGAGGCTGATGGAGACACAGACTCCCGGCAGAAGGCCTGTGGGAGTGATGTCCCATGTCTGAGTTCCGTGGTGAGGTTTCCATAGTTCTCGGCGGAGCGGCCGGGCAGGGAATTCAGACCGTTGAAGGAATTCTGACGTACGCGCTGAAGCGCTCGGGCTATCACGTCTATGCCAACAAGGAGTACATGTCCCGCGTGAGGGGCGGGATAAACACCACCGAGATACGCGTTTCTTCAAGGCGCGTCAGGGCCTTCGTGAGGAGGATAGATATCCTCGTCCCCTTCAAGCAGGGCGTTCTGAGCTGGGTGGAGGACAGGATTTCAGACACTACCGTCGTCCTCGGTGAGAGGGAGAACGTCGAGGAGAGCTTTCTCAACAGGGTGAACCTCGTCGAGGTGCCCCTCACGAAGCTTGCCCTCGAAACGGGGAGCCAGCTCTACCTCAACACAACCGCCGCCGGCCTGATAGTCGGCCTCTTCCACGGCGACTTTAACGCCATCGAGGAGTACATAAGGAAGCGCTTCGGGAGCAAGGGCGAGAACGTCGTGAACAAGAACATCGAGGCGGCGAGGAAAGGCTACGAGCTGGGCGTTAAGCTCTGCGAGGAAGGGACGATAAGGGTCGAGATTGAGAGGGACGAGAAAGTCAGGGAGGAAATCCTCCTCAGCGGGACCGAAGCGGTAGGAATAGGTACCTTAGCCGGAGGCATGAACTTCCTCAGCTTCTACCCGATGAGTCCCTCAACGGGCGTTTCGACCTTCGCGGCACAGCACGCCGAAGAGTTCGGGATAATCGTCGAGCAGGTCGAGGACGAGATTTCGGCGATAAACATGGCTCTCGGAGCGTGGTTCGCGGGAGCGAGGGCGATGGTGAGCACTTCAGGAGGGGGCTTCGCTTTGATGAGCGAGGCTTTAAGCCTTGCCGGAATGGCGGAGAACCCGATCGTGATACACCTCGCCCAGAGGCCCGGCCCTGCAACGGGCCTGCCGACGAGAACGATGCAGGGCGACCTAAACCTCGTCCTCTACGCCGGCCACGGCGACTTTCCGAGGATAATCCTCGCGCCCGGCAGTATGGAGGAGGTGTTCTACCTCAGCGCCGAGGCCTTCAACCTAGCGGATAGATATCAGGTTCCGGTGATAATCCTGACGGATCAGTACTTCGTGGACACCTACTACAACCTGCCGAAGCCCGAGCTGGGGAAGGTGAGGTTCGAGAGGCACATCGTCGAGGCAAAGCCCGGCTATATGAGATACGAGCTTACGGAAGATGGGATATCACCCAGAGCGGTTCCGGGCTACGGCGAGGAGGTTGTCATAGCGAATGGCAACGAACACGACGAGTGGGGGGACATAACGGAAGACGCCGGGCTTACGAGAAAGATGCAGGAGAAAAGGGCCAAACTAAAGCTCGAAACGATAAGAAAGAACGCGCCCCTGCCGAGGCTCTTCGGAAGTGAAAAAGCGAGATACCTCGTGGTTTCGTGGGGCTCAACACTCCATGTCGTTGAGGAGGCCATAGAGAAACTCGGGAGAGATGACGTGGCCCTGCTCCACTTCAGCTGGGTCTACCCGCTCAACCCGGAGACGAAGCGGTTCTTCGAGGGCAAAACGATAATCGTCGTCGAGAACAACATCCCCGGCCAGTTCGCCGACCTTCTGAGAAAGGAGCTGGACGTTGAGGTCCACCACAGGGTTCTGAAGTACGATGGGAGGCCGTTTTCGGTGGAAGAGGTTTTTGATGCCCTGAAGGGGGTGATAGAATGAATCTGCCCACCGGCAGGGAGGCCTTTGAGGCCAGAAGGCCGGGAAGCGAGGACGTCGCCTGGTGCCCTGGCTGCGGCAACTTCGGCATAAGGAACATACTCATCTCAGCTCTGGCCGAACTTGGACTGAGGCCAAGCGAGGTGGCGATAATCAGCGGTATAGGCCAGGCCGCGAAGATGCCCCACTACATCAACGCCAACGGCTACCACACGCTCCACGGCAGGGCGATACCCATAGCGACGGGCGTTAAGGCGGCAAACCCGGAACTGACGGTTATAGCCGAGGGCGGAGACGGCGACATGTACGCTGAAGGCGGCAACCACCTTCTCCACGCGATAAGGAGGAACCCGGACATAACGGTTCTCATCCACGACAACCAGATATACGGCCTCACGAAGGGCCAGGCGTCACCGACGACGATGGTTGGAATGAAAACCCCAACCCAGCCGTGGGGAGTCTTTGAGGAGCCCTTCAACCCCGTCGCGCTGGCGGTAGCCATGAACGCCTCTTTTGTGGCCAGAACCTTCATGGGCTACTTCAGGGAGAGCGTCGAGATAATCAAGAAGGCAATCCGGCACAGGGGCCTGGCCATAGTCGACGTCCTCCACCCGTGCGTCAGCTTCAACAAGGTGAACACCTACGCCTGGTACAGGGAGCACACCTACTGGATGGATGATGGCCCCTTCGACAGGGAGGCGGCATTCAAGCGGGCCATCGAAACCGACCCGCTCCCGCTGGGGGTCTTCTACGTCAACGAGAGGCCGACATTTGAGGAGAGCGTTCCGGCATACAGAACCGACAAGAGGCCCCTGTGGAAGCGCGAGCCGAAGCTTGACCTCGTTGAGAAGTTCTTCGAGAGTAAGAGGCTCTGAGGAACCTTTCATTTTTCCAATTTGAGAACACTGGAGGTGTGTCCTTATGGAGATTGGAGAATATGCTCCGGATTTCGTTCTGAAGGACCAGAGCGGAGAGGATTTCAGACTGAGCGATTTCAGGGGAAAGAAGGTCCTGCTGTCCTTCCACCCGCTTGCCTGGACGGGGATATGTGAGAAGCAGATGAAGGCGCTTGAGGAAAACCATGAACGCTTTGAGAGCCTGAACGTCGTCCCCGTCGGGATAAGCGTCGATCCAGTGCCGAGCAAGAAGGCCTGGGCCGAGCATATCGGCCTTAAGAAGCTCAGGATTCTGAGCGATTTCTGGCCGCATGGGGAGGTTGCGAAGCTCTACGGCCTGTTCCGCGAAAAGGAGGGCTTTTCAGAGAGGGCAAACGTCCTCATAGACGAAGACGGAAAGGTTCTCTTTTTCAAGGTCTATCCGATAAGGGAGGTGCCCGACCTGGAGGAGATATTCAAGCTTTTGGATGGAGGGTGAGTTCCCTTTCGGAATTTTAACTCTACCCAATTCTGTCCTTAACTTTTTGGTTAAGAAAGGCTTTTTATGCTTCCGCACCAAATAGGTTCGGTGATAGAAATGCCCGAGGTCAAAGTTGAGCGTATTCTGGATGACCCGGAGCTGTACATAATCCGGGTCGACGATGACAGGATAAGATACTTTGAGGCCACATGGGACATCCCCGAGGGGATAACCTACAACGCTTACCTGATGAAGCTCGACGGCGCAACGGTTCTCTTCGACCTGAGCAAAACCGAATACACCGACCTCTTCATGGAGGCCCTCGGAAAGCTGATCGACCCAAAGGAGATAACCCACGTCGTAATCCACCACACCGAGCCGGACCACACCGGGGCCCTTCCGGCCTTCCTTGAGGCCAACGGCTACAAAGCCAAACTCATAGGCACGAGCTTCGCCAAGCGCTTCCTGGAGGGCTTCTACGGCGAGAAGGTGGTCGAGAACTTTTACACCATAAAGGACGGCGAGGAGATGAGCATAGGGGGCAAGACGTTCCGCTTCATAACCGTTCCCTGGCTCCACTGGCCGGACACGATGATAACCTACGTGGTTGAGGACAGGCTCATATTCAGCTGCGACGCCGGCGGCGGCTACTCAATCCCGCCGGCCATAGACGACAGCGACGAGGAGGTCGTTCAGAGGTACCTCCCCCACGTGACCAAGTACATAGTGACCGTCATAGGCCACTACCACAAGTACATTGTCCAGAACATCAAGAAGCTCAAGAGCCTCGGAATAGTCGAAGAGGCGAGGATGATACTCCCCGGGCACGGCCTAATATGGAGGAAGAACCCGGCCAGGATATTCGAGCACTACGAGGCAGTCGGGGCTGGGGAGGTCACGAAGGGTAAGGTTCTCGTCATCTACGACTCCATGTACGGCTTCGTTGAGCGGAGGATGGGCATAGTCCTCGACGAGCTGAGGAAGAACGGACTGAACCCAGTTGTTTACCGGTTCACGGACAAGGAAGCCCCTGCGGTGAGCGACATACTGGGTGAAGTCCCGGACAGCGAGGCGATAATCATCGGCGCCTCGACCTACGAGGCCGAGATACACCCGCGCATAAGGTATGCCCTCTACGAGATAGTGGACAAGGCCAACTACGAGAAGCCCGTTCTCATCGTCGGAGCCTTCGGCTGGGCGGGAGTTGCCGGCAAGAAGATAGAGACCCTCATAACGCGCAGCAAGTTCGACCACGTGGACACCGTCGAGAGCCGCGGCATGCCGAGGCCGGAGGACGAGGAGCGTCTAAGGGAGGGCGTGAGGAAACTCGTGGCGTGGATCTCGTGATGGGCTTTTCTTTTTTCACCCATACAGGTTTAAATACTTCAATGTGGAACATGAAAAAGGTGATGCAGATGGAAGATGTTCTTGACAAACTTGCCCAGCTCTCCCCCAAGGAGATACTGGGGTATGCCCTCGCCTCAGAAGACGATGCGAGGGAACTTTACGGACACTTGGCTTCAAAGAGCGGATCTCTACTCGGCGAATTCTTTAGAGATCTAGCCAAGGCGGAAGAAAGCCACAAGAGGATACTCCTCAAGTTGTACGAGGGCCTCTTTGGGAACACAGACTATCCCATCCCACAGGACATACCCCTCGCGGAAACGACCGTGAAGATAGACACCGTTGGGAATCTCATAGAGGCTACAAGGATAGCCCTGGAAAATGAGAGAAACGCCGAAAGAATCTATTCGCACCTCGCCGAGATGTTCCCCGAACAGAGAGGCATATTCAAGTTTCTGGCAGCCCAAGAGAAGGCGCACTATGCCGCAATAAAAAGTCACGTGGAGTATCTTGAGGAGATTACCCATGGAGAGTCAGAATATATCAACGCCCCCGTTGACTACGTGGTGAACCAGCTGGAGCTTTACCTTACCCCACACACTAGGCCGTGAGGTCTGAACCGTGAGGGTCGTTATCGTTGGGAACGGGCCGGGTGGGGTTGAGCTGGCCAAGCGCCTGGCCGGGGAGTTTGATGTAACACTCGTGGAAAAGGAAAACCTGCCCCACTACTCCAAGCCCATGCTGAGCCACTACATAGCGGGCTTCATTCCCGAGGAGAAGCTCTTCCCATATTCCAGGGAGTGGTACGAGGAGAGAGGAATAAACCTGCTCCTCGGGACGGAGGCAAAGCTGGTCGATAGACCCCGGAATGCTCTCGTGACGGACAAGGGCGAGATACCCTACGACGTCCTCGTCATAGCGACCGGAGCGAGGGCTAGAGAACCCTCTATAAAAGGGAAGGAGCACATCCTAACGCTTAGAACCCTCAACGATGCAAAGCTGATAAAAGAGCGCCTTGAAAAGGAGGGCGAGATAACTATTCTCGGTGGGGGCTTCATAGCGCTCGAACTCGCTGGAAACCTTGCCAAAGCCGGCCACACCGTGAGGGTGGTTCACAGAGGGAGGGCCCTGCTCGGCCTCGATGGAGAGCTGAGCGAAATTATAATGGAGAGGCTCGAAGGAGCGGGCGTTGAGTTCCATCTGGAAACGAACGCTCTGGGGGCTGACGAGGAGGGTCTAAAAACCGATAAAGGTTACATCAAGGGCGGGCTGAAGGTCTGCGCCTTCGGGATAGTGCCGAACAAAGAGCTGGCCGTGAGAAGCGGCATCCACACCGGCAGGGGAATACTCATAGACGACCGCTTCAGAACCTCCGCGCGGAATGTCTACGCGATAGGCGACTGCGCCGAGCACGGCGGCGTCGTTGGGGGAACAGCAAAGGCCGCCGTGGAGCAGGCAAAGGTTCTCGCCAACCTCCTGAGGGGTGCTGACGACCGCTACGACTTCTCCTTCAGGTATGCATTCTTCAAGTTCGCCGACTTCGGTGTGGCGATTATCGGAAAAACGAAAGGGCCTGGGAGCTGGCTCGGGAAGGATACGAAGGTCTTCTACGAAGGGGAAAGCCTCGTCGGGGCCGTTGTCCTCGGTAATGTAAAGAAAGCGTTCAGGCTCGAAAAAGCCATCAAAGAGGGACTGCCTATTGACTGAAGTGCAGATTTCGTCAAACCTTTGGTTTGGAAAATCGTTATATACTCCAAACCCGAAAATGATAGTGCAGCACCGTTTGTTGGTGATATCGTATGGCAGTGGAAAGAAAAATGACCCGGAAGTTTCTGGAGGATGCCTTTGCCGGCGAAAGCATGGCACACATGAGGTACCTGATTTTTGCCGAACAGGCAGAGAAGGAGGGATACCCCAACATAGCCAAGCTCTTCAGGGCTATCGCCCACGCTGAGTTTGTCCATGCCAAGAACCACTTCATAGCGCTTGGACACCTTGGAAAGACCCCCGAGAACCTGCAGGCGGGTATAGACGGCGAGACTTACGAGGTCGAGGAGATGTACCCGGTCTTTAAGAACACCGCCGAGTTCCAGGGCGAGAGGGACGCGGTAAGGACGACCCACTACGCCCTGGAGGCCGAGAAGATACACGCGGAGCTTTATGCCGAGGCCAAGGAAAAGGTCGAGAGCGGAAGGGACATCGAGATAAAGAAGGTCTACATCTGCCCGGTGTGCGGCTACACCGCCGTCGATGAAGCCCCTGAGTACTGCCCGGTATGCGGTGCCCCCAGAGATAAGTTCGTGGTCTTTGAGTAAATCTTTCGCTTTTCCATTTCTCAAGTTTGAGGCGCAAACCTTATAAGGGCGAATTAATAACACTAGAGTGAGGCGATGTCTATGGCCAAATGGAAATGTATGGTCTGCGGCTACATCTACGATGAGGATGAGGGCGATGAAGACACTGGAATCGCCCCGGGAACCAAGTTCGAAGACCTTCCCGAGGACTGGGTCTGCCCGCTCTGCGGTGCGCCAAAGGACATGTTTGAAAAGATAGAGTGAGGTGGTTGAGATGATAAGCGGAACCATAAAGAGTGGAGACTGGAAGGGGGAGAAGCACGTCCCCGTTATAGAGTACGAAAAGGACGGCGACCTCGTTAGGGTCGATGTCAGCGTCGGTAAAGAGATACCGCATCCGAACACCCCGGAGCACCACATTGCCTGGATCGAACTTTACTTCCACCCCGAGGGGGAGAACTTCCCGGTTCTTGTCGGCAGGGCCGAGTTCAGCAACCACAGCGACCCGCTCACCGAGCCGAGGGCGGCCTTCTTCTTCAAGACCCAGAAGAAGGGCAAGCTCTACGCGCTCAGCTACTGCAACATCCACGGCCTCTGGGAGAACGAGGTCGCGCTTGAGTGATTTCCCCAACCCCCTCTTTTTTAGTGATTCGCCGCAAACCTGCCGGAAGGTTTATTTATGGTGACGTACTAAATTCTTCCGTTTGAACTGTTTAAGGTGCTGAGAAAGATGTCCGAACTGTGGTATAAAATCGTGATGAGCTCCACCGGGATGCTGATATTCTTCGGCATTTTCCTTGCCTGGATGATTCTGCGCAAGATTGAAAAGGGTCGAGGCGGTAAAAAAAGCCTGTACCCAACCGTTATGCTGCTGGGGGGACTTTTGACTTCTCTGGGATTCACGTGGGGGATTCTCGGTAGCGGCGGGATGACGGCTGCAGTGCTCTCCCTCATTCTGATTGGACCCGCGATGATCGGGTATGCGCTCGCCAACGTTGGTGTCGAGAGGATAACCGGGAGGCTCATGATTCAGAGCGTCCTGACACTCTTGAGCCTCTTCCTGGCGGGGAACTATTCAACGGTTGCCGTTGATGTGGCATACGCCGGCCCATTTCTAGCCCTCCTTCTCCTGATGAACGCCCACATAATGATTGTATCGGGGATTCAAAAACATTTGATAGTGGTCTCTTCGTGGCTCATCGTCCTGTTCTCCTGGACCAGGTACGTTCTGGACGATACCTATGGGATGATAAAGGCCATAATAGTGCTTCCCTACGTTGCCGCGGTGCTCCTCTGGGTTGGAGTTCTCACGGTGACGTACTTCAAACTATCCTCAAACTACCCCGGAATACACATAACTGCCCAGGAAGGCTTATAACCGGACACCCCAAACTCACCACGGTGAGAAAAATGAAGGTTTACATGCCGGACAGGGAGTGGCCGGAGCACTACAGAGCGGTTCTGGACGAGCTTGCCAAAATAACCGACCCCGTCACGGGGGGAGACATACTCGACTCGGGAGTGGTTGCGGGGCTTGAGGTAAACGGGGACACGCTCAAGGTCTGGCTCAACTTCGAGAGCCACGCCGAGTACAACATAACCGGAGCGAGTGCTATAGCCTACTCGAAGATAATCGGAGACATAATCGAGCGCTTTGCCCTGGCGAAGTTCCAGAACGTCTACGTCTACGACCTCAAGAACAACCCCGTCGGAGTTTTTGAGAACAAGAAGGGGTATACTATCGAGGATATAAGCGCGGAGAGGGCCTGAGCCTTGGGGCTCTTTGAAATTTTCAGGGCAAAAAAGAGGCCCGAAAAAGGGCCCAAAAAGAACCTGCCCCCCGAGGTTTCCAGGGTAGTCCGGATTCTGGAGAACGTTCACGACCCCGAAACCGGGCTCAGCATAGTCGATGAGGGACTCCTCTACGGGCTAACCGTGAAAGGGAACGAGGTTGAAGTTTTCCTTCTGATGGCCGGGTCAACGCCGGAGTGTCATTTCTGCCAGATGCTGGCCATAAACGTCCAAAACAAAATACTGAGGGAGATAGCGGACGTCCTGAAGGCGGAAGGGTTTAATAGGATAAAAATCTACAATGAACTTGGACTGCTGCTTGCGGAGGGATGATTTATGGTTCCGCCCGAACTGGACGAGGGGTTGCCCCTCGAAAAGGTTAAGGATTTCTCCCTTGAGGAGCTTCTCGGAATGGCCATAAAGGCCGAAATCGGAGCGAGAAAGTTCTATGAGAGCCTCGCCGAGAGGATAGAGATTCAGGCCCTGAAAGACAAGATAGTGTGGCTCGCTGGGGAGGAGGGCAAGCACGAGGCGCTACTCAGGAAGATGTACGAGTCAATGTTCCCAGGAAAGGAGGTTATCTATCCCGCGGAGCACATAGGGCCCGAACTCAAGCCCGTTGCCCGTGAACTCAAGGGCGTTCAGGACATCATAGACCTCATCCGGTGGGCCATGAGGGCGGAGGAAATCGCCGCCCATTTCTACGAGGAGATTGAGGGTATAGTCGATACGGAGGATAGGAAAAGGCTCATGCGCTACCTCAGCGACATTGAGAAAGGCCACTACTACACTCTCCGCGCGGAATACGAGCTCCTCCTCGACTGGGAGATGTACAGCGGAATGATGCACGTGGGGCCTTAATCTGGTTTTTATTATTTTGAACGGACCAACACAAAGAGGATAAGAAGGAGCACGACACCGCCGGGGCACCGGCTCATTCCCTGTACTTTGCTATCAGCTCCGCCAGAATCCTGTGGTGCTCCTTCTCGTTCTCGACAAGGGCCTCGGCGAGGCTCTTAAACAGGGGGTGGGTCATCTTCTCCGCCATCTTCTGGTAGGTCTCTATCATGTCCTTCTCGATGTCCAGGTGCATCTCGGCAAAGCGCTTGACCAGGGCTTTCTGCTCGGGTACAAGTTCAACCTCCTTGACCTCCTCTATTGGCCCCTCTCCCGCGAGCTTCTCCAGCTCCTTCTGGGCTTCCAGAATGGCCTTCATCAGGTGCTTGTGTATTATCGTGTCCACGGCTATCCTGCCGACGACTTCCTCAACCTTGGTGTACCTCAGTCCCTGTCCCCTTATGAGGCCGAGACCATCGGTGTAGCTCGCGGCGGCCTTCTTTTCGGTCTCATAGGCCCTCTTAACAAGTGGTTCAACCATGCACATCACCAGAACTATATGAACATCGAACCTTAATAACGTTTTTCATTGAGCAAAAAGGTGCATTAACATACTGCTTAGTGCACGAGAATCGAAAGGAAGCGAGGGAAAAGAGGAACGAAAAGGTCACAGTTCGACCTTTATGCCGGTCTCTTCCTCAACCTCTTCAAAGCCTTCCTTCATGTACTTCACGAGCTCCTCATCGACCTCAAGGAGCGCCGCCAGAAACTCCCCAACGTGCTCCTTTTCCTCGTTGGCGACGTCGTAGAATATGTGCTTTATCCTCTCATCCTCTATCAGCTCGGCCAGCTGCTCGTAGAAGCTTATGGCGTCGAGCTCGGCCTCGATGGCCCAGCGAAGGGCTTGGGCTATTTCCCTCTTTGAGAGGGGCTTCTCCCTCCCGAGGAGGTAGGGCTTTTCAGCGAGCATGGTATCACCACCCCATAATACGTCCGGAGGTTAATAATCTTTTCACCTCAGGAACTTTGAGACGAACGGGCTCTCTCCGGGCTTGGTTCTCCTGAAGTGGCCGCTCGGCTTGCCGGTAAGGAGCTCCTCAAACCAGGCCTCGTGCTCGATCTCCTCGTGGAGTATCGCCAGAGCCAGGTCGTAGGTTCTCGGGTCTTTTCCAAAGGTGTACTTGCATATCTCGGTGTAAACACCGACTGCACAGCGCTCCGCCTCTAAGAGAACCTTGAGGATGTTCTCAACGGTCGGCTCCCCGGGAAGGTAAGCGTCGCGGCACCAGGCCATCTTGGAGAAGTCACCGATGTCCCTCGGGAGCTCACCGCCGAGCTCGTAAATCCTCGGAACGAGGGCCTCGAAGTGGTTCCTGTCCTCAAGGCGGGCGTCTTCGACTATCTCCTTTATCGTTTCGCCCTCCATACCTGCCGCATGGTTCCTCAGAACCGTGTAGTAGTAATAGGTCGTAAACTCCGCGGCTGCGGCCCTCAGCAACATGTCCAGGAGTTTTTCCACATCTATTCCGGCTTTCTCAACAAGCCTTCGGTTGTGTTCAGACATAGTTTTCACCAAAAACTGTTAGCATTTCTACCTAATAAACTTTTCTATTTAGAAGTTAGTTCTAATTAGAAAGACTTATAAGCCGGGAAGTGTAGCTTAAATCATGTGGAAAGAAAAGGCCCTCAAACGGCTCAAAGAGAGCGGATACAAGCTCACACCGCAGAGGCTTAAACTGATGGAGATACTCGATAGAATCGGGAACGAACATCCATCACTCACGGACGTTCTGCGTGAGATCAAAGCAGAGTTCCCAACCATGAGCTTTTCCACGCTCTACTCCAACGTCCTGACGCTGAAAGAGCTTGGCCTGCTCGAACTCTTCTCCCTGGACGGAGAAACGAGGGTGGAGCTCAACACGGAGCCGCACATCAACCTGATAAGCGGGGGCAAGGTCATCGACTTCAACGACCCCGAGATAATCGAAAGGATAAGGAAGAAGATCGGCCGGGATGTTAAGCTCGTCAACGTTCTGGTGGAATGAAGTGCAATAGCCGCATTAATCCCCTTTTTCCTTGTCTGGAGGCGTAGAAATAATTCTCTGGCAAAGTCTTTTATAGTACCGTTTCTCTAACACTATAAAGGACGTGATATTATGAAGGTTCTGGTTCTCTCCACATTGCACCAGTTCCACGGCCACGTGGATTACTACACCTATGAAGACCTGGCGCATATAATTTGGAGCTTCTCCCCCGATATCCTCGCCGTTGAACTGAGGTCTTCAGACGTTGAGGGCAGGGTGCCGCAGAAGATAAAGCAGGAGTACCAGAAAAGCGTCTATCCCCTGATTGATAAACTAAAATGCGAGTCATCTCACTCGAACCGCCCGAGCCGAAGTATTCCGAACTGATACAGATGGCGAGGGAGTCAACGGAAAACGTACAGGAAAACAATCCGGACGCTCTGGAGCATTTTAAGCTCTACGTGGAGACTTTGTATGAGGTGCTTTTCCAGTGGTGGAGTTCAGTCCTTGATGTCAATTCCTACGAGACAGATCGGCATTTTGAGATTAAGCACAAGTACCAGAACTCACTGTTCGGGAATAAAGAGGGCAGGGCATGGGAAGAATGGAACCGGCATTTCCTGGAACAGATTCTCAAGGCAAATGAGGGGAGGAAGGACGGCAAAATGCTGGTCCTGGTTGGAGTGGAGCATTCGTACTGGCTGCGCGGGGAGCTTCGTAAAAGGCACGACGTCCAATTACTGGAAGCCCCCGAAGTTCTGCCGGATATCATAGGACCCCGAGGTTCACGCCCCGGCAGTGGGGAGCAGGAATTCAGTCCACCTCAAGGCTGAAATCCTGATAGTCCATCCAGATGCCGGTCTTCATCACCGAGTCGTACTGGGCCTTGAGCAGCTCGTAGTGGCTCTTCTCCACCTTCGCCAGCTCCTCAAACACGCGCCGGACGTCCTCGTGTTCCGCCTCCCTGGCGGCCCTCTCGTAAAACTCCCAGGTCTTCTTTTCCTGCTCCATGCCTATCCTCACTGCATCCACTTCACTCAGCTTGCTCTCGTCGGCCTCCACCTGAAGGCTCTCAAGGACGGCCCTGTCAACGGCGGGAAGTTCGCATTCCTCTATGAGTTTCTCGACGAACTTCTCCTCGAACAGCTCCCAGTGGCCCGCCTCTTCGTTTGCCAGGAACAGAAACATCTTCCTGGCCCTCTCGTCGCCGGCCTTTTTTGCCAGCCTTATGTAGAACTTCAACTCGGCCTTCTCAACTTCAAGGGCCAGGGCCAGAGCTTCAAGTTCATTCATGCTATCACCAAAACGTTTTAGGTTTCGGGCCCTAATAACCTTTGGTGGACAGTTATGCGGATTGAGAGGGTGGATGAGCCGCTGAGACTCAAGGATGAACTGGTTCACTTCGTCTTCAGGGTCTATCAGGGAACCGGAGGCGCATACCCTGCCCTGGAGTGGGTGGAGAACAAGCCATCAACGGACGACGTTGAGGGCTTCAGAAGGGTTTACGAACCGTTCCTTGAGTTCCGTCTTGGAAAGGAGTTCGACGAGCTCTACGTTCTGAGGGACGATGGGGGAAGGATAGCCGGAACGGTCGCCCTCGTCTACAACCTCGAAGGCAAGGACGTCTGGTGGGTGCCGGAGGAGATAAAGGGAGAGAAAACCGGACTCATAGAGTTCTTCATGGTCGACCCCTCGTACAGGGGCAGGGGCTACGGCTCGGAGCTCCTAGAGTTTGCCATTCAGCGCCTCAGGGAGCTCGGAAAAGTACCCTACGTGATAACCTTCCCGGAGCTTGAGGCCTATTCGTACTACCTGAGAAAAGGCTTCGTCAAGATGATGGATTACCGGGAGTTCGTCGTGCTCAAAAGGGAATAATTCAAAAATCAAAAGCCGACGTCTCATTCCCCTACCGCGGGCGGCCGGAACATGCCCTCAATCCTTTCACGTATCTCCGAGAACTGGCCCTTCAGGTAGACCTTTCCGCCGCTGATGACCACTCCGTAGTCGGCCAGCCCTTCAAAGGGCTCCCATATGTGGCTTATGAGAACGAAGCTCTTACCTTTGCCTTTCCACTTCCCGATGACGCCCACGATTTCGGAAACGCTCTCGAAGTCAAGGTTGGCCAGCGGTTCGTCAAGAAACACCACGCCAGGCTCTCCCACGAAAGCCTGCGCGAGGCTCAGCCTCTTCAGCATTCCCGAGGAGTAGCCGTCTATCCTCCTGTCGAGGGCGTCTTCGATGCCGAAGAGCTTGGCGGCCTTTTCAACATCGTTCAAATTAGCGCCCCGCGTTCGCGCAATGAACTCCAGCCACTCCCGCCCCGTCGTCAGCTTTGGGAACCTTCCTGGGTCGAAGGCCACGCCAACGGATTTTCTCGTTTCTGGGTGCTTCCAGGGGTCCTCTCCGAGAAGCTTCACGGTTCCCTTAGTCGGCTTGTAGAGGCCCAGCGAGACCTTCATGAACGTGCTCTTCCCACCACCGTTGGGTCCGAGGATGAGCGTCAGGCCCTCAGGTATCTCAACGGTAACACCATTAAGGGCCTTTATCGGCCCAAAGTACTTGTGCAAATCCCTTGCCTCGATTACCGCGCTCATTTCCTGCCACCCCCTAGGAGCGTCAGCGCCAGAAGCCCGCCGAACAACGCCGATGCCCACAGGTGGGTGGATTTCTGCTTCCCTGGGAAGCCAACATCAACGGGCGTTATCGTTATCGTGATGCCCTGAGTGGAGTTCCCGCCGAACTCGTAGTATCCGGGGTGGGGAAAGACGAGCGCGAAGGCCCCGTTGCCCTCCACTTCGCCGGTGAATATAGTCTCCCCCGTCTGCAGGTCTTCTATCCAGAACTCCCCGGTGCCGACGGCGTAGAGCTTCACCGACGCCATGGAGGAGATGTAAACGGCTGTTGCGTCCATCCCGGACACGAAGGCCGTTTTGTAGTGAACGTCGCTCGGCTTGAGGTTGGACTGCAGACCGAGGCTTACAAGCGAGACCAGCATGAGGACAAGGAGGAGCGCCCGGAAGAGCCTCATCTCACGTCCCTCCAGTTGCCGATGAGCAGGTATAGGGCAAGTAACACCAGCGCCGGAAGGAGGGTTATCTTCACGAAGGCCCACGAGAACAGCGGATCCATTCGAATCGAAATGGTGGCGAAATAGTGCCTTGTCAGGAAACTCCTCCACGGCACCGGCCCGTACCAGGTCGTCCCCAAAAATTCGGGGAGGTAGAGAGCTATGAAGCCCCCGAAGATGGAGACATAGGTGTTGGGCGAGGTTATCGCAACCACTGCCGCGACTGAGACCATGAAGAGAAGGGCCGAGAGGTAGAAGAACGCCATTGGTACGGTCTGGACCTTCAGCACCTCGATGACGGCTTTGGGGGTGTCTGCGAAGTGGAGGTAGAAGAGCAGCAGGTGCACCGAGAAGACGAAGATGAAGAGCGTGAGGAAAGCCGCCAAGAACTTGGCGAGGAGTATTTTAACCCTCGAAACCGGAAGGGAGTACACCGAGAGGGCAACGCCCTCGTCCCTTTCCAGCCTCACGGCCAGGGTTATTATGAAGGGAACCAGTATCGCGAGGAGCAGGTAAACGTCGCCGGTGAAGGCGTCCCTGAAAACCGAACCAAGCATCTCAACCCCATGAGGTCCACCACTGGAACCGGCGCTCCAGGTCAGGTAGTACCTCTTCATCACCGTCCCAACGAGAACGGCCCCTGCTGAAGCCAGGGTCAGGTTTAAGGGGGAGCGGAGCTCCCCGCGGAGGACTTCCTTCACTTCCTCCACCTCCAGATGAATAGCGCACCAAGAGCCACGACGATACCAACTACGACAACGACCGCCGTCCTCGACGGTCCCTCCTCCGGAAGCTCCGCTGGCTTGGTAAAGTCTATGTTGGTCTCGGCCAAGACCAGTCCAAAGGGAGGCATCTTGTTGTTCTCCTTGATCTCCCTCTCGTGCTCCCTCGCGAACTCCGTGTCCTGAATCATAGTACTACTCACACCGAGGGCCTTCCACAGCGGGCTGAAAGGCGTGAAGAAGGCTATCGCCAGACCGCTCGAGCCGTCGTAGAGGATAACGTCCTTTCCCATAGTCCGATTGTCGAGGCTCATCATGTTCGTGTGGGCCATGTAAACCGGGGCGTTGAAGTCGCCGTAGTATGTCATCGCGGTCGAGTTTATCATCTTGACCGTCTCAACCTCCAGCCCTGGTAGGATTTCAAGTCCCGTGATGTTGGCGGGATTTTCGACCCAGAGGAAGTTCCCTCCAGCGGGGGTGCCGTTCACGTGGATTTCCCCCGTGGTCAGGTCAATCTCAACGACTCCGGCCCTGCTGAAGTTCTCCGACACGTAGGACTTGTTGGCCAGCCTGCCTTCTCCCTCCATGATCATCAGGTTAACGGCCCGCTGTGCCGTCCGTTCAGAGTAGCTGTTCTCGCACACGGTAACGTCGCCCCCTGTGATGGAGACATCAAGGCAGCCCCCGCCCGTGAAGTTGTAGCGCTTCTGGTATTTCAGGAGAAGGGTTCTCGCTTCATCCAGGCTGAGGGTGGAATACGCCTCCCGGGTGCAGTTGACCCCCCTGAGCAAAAGAGACACCTGGGCTTTATCGCCGGAAACCCTGAGGACACGCCACGTGAACTCCACTCGGGGGCAGTAATAGGAGACGTTCCCCATGGAGGTGTTCAGGTCGATTGAGAGCCAACCTCTGGCGACATACTTGGCGTATATCCCCTCCTTGAACCAGTAGGGCGTTGCCGAGACGAGCGGGCTTAGGATCAAAAGAACGAAAAAGAAGAGAACAAAAAACCTGGAAATCCTCTTCATGTGATTCCCTCCGATTACGATTCACTCAACTTTCTTCAGTTGTACTTGTGTAGGTAGTTCCCGAAACCCAAGTTATCTCGGCGTAGATGGTCTTGGGCCAGAAGGGGCACCAGCCGGTGGCGGCTATCTGGGCAGAGTCCCAAGCGTATCCGGCCGGCGGGGTTGCGGTGGACGGGCGGAACTTCGTACTCCATAGCTCACAAACTCCAGTCGAACCAGCGTCTCCGTAGATGTTGTAGAGGTAACCGGGCTGGCTCTGGCTCGCGTACCCGCTTATCCAGCAGTAGAGGCTTCCATCATCGGTGGGTGCGTAGGTGTTCTCGTCGTGGACAAGGGGATCCCGGGTTATTGCTTCCGGCTCGTTGCCGTCCAGTGCCACGGCTACTCCTGCAAAGAACAAAACTCCCATCAGGAATAGGACCGACACCTTTCTTGGCATCGCCCCCCCTCAAACAGGGTTTTGCACTCAATGTTACATTAACGTTATTTATTAACCTTTCGGCGTTCCAAAGTTAGCATTAAACAATGAAAAGAAAGCAGGAAAGGACACTTAAGTCTGGGAAAGTCCAAACACGTGAAAAAGTAAAAACGTGTCAGAAGTTGAAGTTGATGTCCTTCATCAGCTGGTCGTAGAACTCTTCCTTGTATATGTCAGGATAGCGGGTTATGTACTCGTACTGCTTGCGGAGGATGTTGTAGTGGTTGCGCTCCATGTCGGCGAGCATCTGGAGTATGAGCCGCGTCTTCTCGGTGGCGGCGTAGCCGGCGAGTTCATTGTAGAGCCTTTCACTGACGAGTTCGGCCTTCATGGCTATCTCATATATCTCGTCGATGTTTACGTCCGGCTTCTTGATGACCTCGCCCATCTTCTCGGCGATAACATTGAACTCGCCCATGATGTCGATATCAATCTTCTTTGCCTCAGCCCTGTCGCCTTCAAACTTCTCGGCCATCATGGCTATTATTTCCCGGTGTTTGTTCTCCTCTCCAGCCAGAAAGATGAGTTCATCACGTATGATGTCGCTCTTGACGAGCGAAGCCAGCTTCTCGTAGGCCTCCTTGGCCCGTATCTCCGCGTTTATGGCAATCTCAAAAACTTCCTTATCTGTTATCTCCATCAAGAATCACCGCTACATTATAGCCGGGAAAGGCTATTAATCTTTTGGGTATATCAAGTCAAACATTTCAAGTGAAAATGAGCACCTCATCGCGTTGCGGACATAATGACATATATTCAGCAAAAAGTCGGCTGAATGACAACAAGTTGGGGGATAATATTTTAAACACCCTCAGCCTATGGTGGGCACCAACGGAGGGAAAGAAGATGTTCCGGAAAACGGCGACGGTTGGAACGTGTTTCAAGGAGCCAAACGAGAGGTACCTTAGCGTACCGGCTCTTCTGGTGAGCTACCGCCATCATTGACTCTTCTGGGACTTCGTTAGACTCGAATAGTTCTGTCACCCTTGATTCCGTCAATAAAACAGGAGGGGTTAGTGTGAGAAATGGCTTACTGGCCGAGTCAGAGAAGCTGTCGGAGATTGGAAAGTACCTGAGAAGAACATTCGAGCTGTGGGGCTACCGCGAGATTTTCCTCCCCGCCATCGAGGAGTACAGCGAGAATCTGAGGAAAGGAACAAAATTCGCGTACAACAACGAATTCTACGTTATAAAACCCGACATAACGTCGCAGATACTTGAGAACACCAAGGAACCTCCCGAGAAGCTCAAGGTCTACTACATCAGCGAAGTGCTTGACGGCGGCATAAGGGGGCAGTGGCAGGCCGGGGTGGAGTACATAGGCGGGGACGTCACGAAGATGGCCGCCGAGGTTCTTCTCGCGGTCATAACTGCCCTCGAAGCCGTGGGAATAGAGGAGTTCTACATAGACATCGGAAGCCTGAAGGTCTGGGAGAGGGCCACCGAGGACGTGAAGGAGTTCCGGGGGGAAATCTACAGGGCACTTGTGAGAAGGAATTTCGAGATAATAGAGCGTCTCCAGATAGGCAAAGAGAAAAAGGAGGAGCTGTGGAAGCTTTTCAACTTTTGGGGAAAGGAGAGCGGCTACGGGAAGCTCGACAGAATAGTTGAGGCAGTTAACGACGAGAGGCTCTTCATCGACTTCGGCACGGTCAGGCCGCTCCCCTACTACCGCGACATACTCTTCGAGGTCTACTCGCCCGAACTGGGAAAGCCGCTCGGCGGGGGCGGGGAGTATACGTTCAAAGGGAAACCGGCGTTTGGCTTTGCCTTCGATATGGGGGCGCTCTCGAAGCTCTTTAAGAAAAAGGGGGACAGGAACCGGAAAAAGCTGAGCGGAGAACCCAAGGAAGTCTTTGCAGAAGCCAAGAGGCTCGTGAGGATGGGCATTCCGGTGGAGGTGGAGTGAATGAAGCGTTCCAACGGCTCCCCAATAAGGTTCGTCCTCCCCAAGGGAAGGCTCCTTCAGGGTTCTCTGGAAGTCCTCAGAAAGGCCGGGATCGAGCTGAGGGTTCCGGCTGAGAGGAGGCTCATCGAGAGGGTCGGCAACTACGAGGTTCTCCTTGCGAGAGCTTTTGACGTTCCGGTTTACGTTGAGTACGGAATCGATGTCGGCATCTCCGGGAGCGATGTCGTGGAGGAGCGCGGAAGCGACGTCCTCATACCCCTTGAGCTCCCATTCGGAAAGTGTCGGCTGAGCCTGGCCATGCCGGCGGAAAGGGTCGTTGAGCCCGAGGAGATGGACGGTTACAGGATAGCCACCAAGTACCCCAGGATAACGAGGCGCTTCTTTGAGGGCCTTAACGTGGAGGTGGAGGTCCTGAAGCTCCACGGGAGCATTGAGCTGGCGCCGAAGATAGGAATAGCCGACGCGATAGTGGACATCGTCGAGACCGGAAACACGCTCCGCGCCAACGGGCTCGCAGAGGTGGAGAAGATAATGGACGTTTCCGCCCTGCTCTTCGTGAACAGGATAGCCCAGAAAACAAAGTTTGAGGAGATAAACGAGCTTGTCTTCGCAATAAAGGAGGTGATTAGGAATGGATTTTGACCTTGAGAGCTACGTCGCCGGAATGCTGAAGGACATCCGCGAGAGGGGTATCGAAGCCGTCAGGGAGTACTCGAAGAAGTTCGACGGCTATGAAGGGCCTTTCCGCGTAACCGAAGAGGAATTCGAGGAGGCCGTGGAAAGCATACCAGAAAAAGACCGTGAGATAATCCTCCGCACAATAGAGCGTCTGTGGGAGTACCACGAGAGGCAGATGGAGAGGGAGAGACTGTTCCTCAAGAACGGCTCCCTATACGGCCTGATATACCGTCCGATAAGGAGGATAGGAATCTACGTCCCCGGCGGGAAGCCGCTGCCATCGACGCTGATGATGGTGGGGGTGCCGGCAAAGATAGCGGGCGTCAGGGAGATAGCGGTGGCAATTCCGCCGAAAGACGGTAAGGTGAACCCCTACGTGCTCTACGTGGCCAGGCTTCTCGGTATCGATGAGGTCTACAAGCTGGGCGGCGTTCAGGCCATAGGGGCGATGGCCTACGGCATCGGCATGAAGAAGGTGGACAAGATATTCGGGCCCGGAAACAGGTTCGTCAACGAGGCCAAGAGGCAGGTCTTTGGAGCTGTTGGAATAGACAGCCTCGCCGGGCCGTCGGAGATAGCGGTGATAGCGGACGGGACGGCGGAGAAAGACTACGTCCTGGCCGACCTCCTCAGTCAGCTTGAGCACGGGAAGGACAGCAGGGCGTGGCTCCTGACCACTTCAAAAGAACTTGCCGAATACTGCTCGCGCGAGGGGATAGAGGTCGTACTCTGCGAGAGCCTTGAGGAGTGCGCCGAGAAGGCCAACGAGATAGCACCGGAGCACCTTGAGATAATCACCGCCCGGCCCATGGAGCTCGTTGACCTGATCGAGAACGCCGGTGCAATCTATCTCGGCCCATACACGCCCGTTCCGGCAGCGGACTACTTCCTCGGCGTCAACCACGTCCTGCCGACCGGAGGAGCGGCGAAGTTCAGCGGTGTCCTGACGGTTAGGGACTTCCTCAAGCCGATAAGCATCGCCCAGGTGAGCAGGGAGGAGTTCCTCGCCGAGAGGGAGCTTGGACTGAGGCTGGCGGAGATAGAGGGGATGGCCTTCCACAGGAGGAGCATGGAGGTGAGGAAATGAACAGGAAAACGAGGGAAACCGACGTAACCGTGGAGCTCGATGCGGCCGGAGGGATAAGGACGGGCGATAAGGTGCTCGACCACCTCCTCACGGTCCTCTTTTTCTACATGGGCCGGGAGGCGAAGGTTAGGGCCAGCTACGACCTCAGACACCACCTGTGGGAGGACGTCGGGATAACCCTCGGTGAGGAGCTGCGCTCAAAGCTCCCGGAGAGGTTCGCCCGCTTCGGAAGCGCAATAATGCCGATGGACGACGCTTTAGTCCTGGTCGCGGTGGACATATCGGGAAGGCCCTACGTGAGCGTCGAACTGGAGTTCCAAGAGGAAGAGGAGGGCTTCGAGAAGGCTCTGGTTAGGGAGTTCCTCTGGGGGCTGGCGCGTTCGCTGAGGGCAACGATCCACGTGAAAACGCTGAGCGGGGTTAACGCGCACCACGTTATCGAGGCGGTCTTCAAGGGGCTCGGTGTGGCCTTCGGCAAGGCCATCGGGGAGAGTGAGAAGCTGGAGAGCACGAAGGGCCTGCTGGAGGTGTGAGGGTGATAGCGATAGTGGATTTAGGTATAGGAAACCTCGCCAACGTGAGGAAGGCTTTAGGGGGAGTCATCACGAGCGACCCCTACGAGATTGAAAAAGCAGAAAAGCTCGTCCTCCCCGGCGTCGGCAACTTCGGGGCGGTCATGGAGAGGCTCAAACCGCTGAGGGGGGTCATACTCGACGCGATAAACGAGGGGAAGCCCTTCCTCGGGATATGCCTCGGCCTCCAGCTCCTCTTCGAAGGGAGCGAGGAGAGCCCTGGAAAGCCCGGCCTCGGGGTTTTCAGGGGAGATGTGGTCAGGTTCCTGGGAGTTAGGACCCCGCACATCGGCTGGAACCAGCTGTGGAAGAAGAAGGACTGCCCGCTCTTCGAGGGAATCAGGAATGGGGCGTACTTCTACTTCGTCCACTCTTACTATGCCCGGCCGAGCGAGGAGGAGATAATCGCGGGCGTTACCGACTACGGGTCGAAGGGGAAGGAGGTAGTCTTCACATCAGCGGTCTGCAGGGATAACGTCTACGCCGTCCAGTTCCACCCGGAGAAGAGCGGGAGGAACGGGCTGGCAGTGATGAGAAACTTCAGGGGGCTCTGAGATGGAGGTTTATCCGGCCATAGACCTCATGGGAGGAAAGGCGGTGAGGCTCTACAAGGGGAGGAGAAAGGACGTTAAGGTCTACGGCGATCCCGTTGAGATAGCGGAGCGCTTCGCCGAGCTGGTTGACAAAATCCACATCGTTGACCTCGACGGTGCCTTCGAGGGCTTCCCGAAGAACCTCCACGTCGTCGAAAGGATAATCCGGGAGACCGGGCTGAGAGTCCAGCTCGGAGGTGGCCTCAGGAGCTACGAGGCCGTGGCCAAAGCCTACGAAGCCGGGGTGGAGAACGTCATAATAGGCACGAAGGCGTTCGACCTGGAGTTCCTCAGGAGGATAACCGACGACTTCGATGGGATAACCGTCAGCCTGGACTCAATGGGCGGAAATGTTGCCGTCAGGGGCTGGCTTGAGAGCGGGATGGAAGTCAAAGAGGCCTACGAACTGCTGAGGAGCTATGTGAACAGGTTCGTTTACACCTCGGTCGAGAGGGACGGGACGCTGACCGGGATAGAGGAGATAGAGATGTTTTGGGAAAGCGAGGAGTTCATCTACGCCGGAGGAGTTTCGAGCGCCGGTGACCTGAGAAGGCTCGCCGAAATAGGATTTTCAGGGACCATAGTCGGAAAAGCGCTGTATGAAGGGCTCGTCTCACTTGAGGAGCTTCTGGAGGTGGCGAAATGCTCGCGAAAAGGATAATCGCGGCGCTGGACATAAAGGACGGAAGGGTCGTCAAGGGAATAAAGTTCAGGAATATTCGCGATGCGGGTGACCCGGTCGAGCTGGCAAAGCGCTACGAGAGCGAGGGGATAGACGAGATAGTCTTCCTCGACATAACGGCGTCCTATGAGAAGAGGGGAATCCTGCTGGAACTCGTCGAGAGAATAGCCGGGGAGATATACGTCCCCTTCACGGTGGGAGGGGGCATAAGGACGGTTGAAGAGGCGAGGGAGATACTCAAGCGCGGTGCCGATAAGGTCTTCATCAACACCGCCGCCGTTGAAAGGCCCGAGCTCGTGAGGGAGATAGCTGAGCTCATAGGCAGTGCAAACCTCGTGGTGGCTATAGACGCCAAGTGGAACGGCTCCTTCTGGGAGGTCTACACCCACGGCGGGAGGAAGGCGAGGGGAATTGATGCAGTTGAGTGGGCTAGGCGTGTTGAGGAGCTCGGCGCCGGCGAGATACTGCTCACGAGCATGGACACGGACGGGACGAAGGAGGGCTTCGACATACCCCTTACGAGGGCCGTTGCAGAGGCAGTTGAGATTCCCGTGATAGCCTCGGGGGGAGCGGGAAAACCCGAGCACTTCTACGAGGCCTTCAAAGCCGGGGCGGAGGCGGCTTTGGCTGCGTCAATCTTCCACTACGGAGAATACACCGTCGGCGAGCTGAAGGGATTCCTTGCCGAGAGGGGAATCCCCGTGAGGCTGGACTACTGAGGTGGTAGCATGGAGGAACTGATCGAAAAGGTCAACTGGGAGAAGAACGGCGGGATTGTTCCGGTCGTCGTTCAGGACACAGGGGGAGAGGTTCTCACCCTGGCGTACATGGACAGGGAAGCGTTAAGGAGAACCCTCCAGACCGGCTACGCCCACTACTACTCCCGCTCGCAGGGAAGAGTCAGGATGAAGGGCGAGGTGAGCGGGAACGTTCAGCGCGTTAGGGAGATAAAGGTTGACTGCGACGACGATGCACTTCTCCTAATCGTCGAGCAGAAAGGCCCGGCATGCCACACGGGGAACTACTCCTGCTTCTACAGGAAGCTGGGCGAGCCGGAGAGGGTTCTGCCCATGGACTACTCGCTGACCATCCTGCGGGAGCTTGAGGAGCTGATAAGGAAGAGGAAGGGGAAGCCCGTTGAGGGCTCATACACCTCAAGGCTGTTCCAGGAGGGCAGGGAGAGAATATACAAGAAGTTCGGCGAGGAAGCCGTCGAGGTTCTCGTCGCGGAAACCAGAGAGCGTCTGATCTACGAAACCGCCGACATGCTCTACCACCTGCTTGTCCTTCTCGCCTACAACGACGTTTCCCTCGGCGAGGTGATGGCCGAGCTGAGGAGGCGGCGGGGATGAGGATCCGGGAACTCGTTAAGTCGTTCGAACCGTACCGCGTCATGGAGGGGGACTACCCGATAAGGCTCGATAAGAACGAAAACCCCTACGATTTACCAGGCTGGGTAAAGGAGAAGATATTCGAGGAGCTGAGGGAGCTGAGCTTCAACCGCTATCCCCACATAACCTCCATGCCCATGAGGAAGGCAATAGCCGAGTTTTACGGAATCTCCCCGGAGAACGTTGCCGTCGGGAACGGCGGGGACGAGCTGATAGGCTACCTCGTCTGGCTCTTCGAGGGGGACTACATAGTCACGACGCCGCCGACCTTCGGCATGTACGACTTCTACGCGAAGCTGAACGGTATCCCGGTCGTTGAGGTGCCCCTGAGGGAGGACTTCACGATAGACGGCGGGGCAATAGCGGAGAAGGCCAGAAACGCGAGGGTAACCTTCATAGCCTCACCCAACAACCCCACCGGAAACCTCCAGCCGGAGGAGGAGATAGTCAAGGTTCTCGATACTGGAAGGGCCGTCGTCCTCGACGAGGCCTACGCGGAGTTCGCAGGGAAGAGCCTCTGGAGGCTCATCGAGGAGTACCCAAACCTCATAGTGCTGAGGACCTTCTCCAAGGCCTTCAGTCTGGCTGGGGTCAGAACGGGCTACATCCTGGCGAACGAGGAGGTTGTCGATGCGCTCTACCGGGTAAAGTCGCCGTTCAGCGTTGGAATAATGACCATGGCGGCCGTGAAGGTTGTGCTCAGGCACTACGACCTCGTGGAGAGGCGCGTGGCAAAGATAATCGAGGAGCGGGAGAAGATAAGGAAGGCCTTCCGGGAGTTCACCTACCCGAGCGACGCGAACTTCCTCCTGATGAGGCTGAACGCCTACGAGTTCCTCCTGGAGAAGGGCATAGTGGTCAGAAAGCTCTCGGGAAGGCTCGACGGCCACATACGGGTCACCGTGGGGAGGAAGTGGGAGAACCGGAAGCTGGTGGAGGCCCTCAGTGAATACCTGGAGGTGGAAGGATGTGGATAGTTTTCGACGTTGACAGTGTCCTCATAGACGTGAGCGAGAGCTACGATAAAGCCACGAAGCTCACCGCCGAGTACTTTCTAGGGTCATTTGGAGTGGAGAGGGAGATAAAGCCGGAATGGGTCAGGGAGCTCAGAAGGAAAGGCTCCTTTGGAGATGACTTCAAGGTCAGCGAGGCGCTGATACTCTTCGCACTCTCGGGAAGGGCGGAGGAGCTCATCGCGGAGTTCCCGGAGGGGGGAACCATAGAGTGGGTTCGCGAGAAGTTCGGCTTTCAGGTCTTCGGCGGGAGTATCGAGAGGGTTTTCAACACCTTCTACCTCGGCAGGGAATACCCCGAAAGGATATTCGACTTTTCCGGGCTGTGGAGGAAGGAGCGCCCCATCGTGAGGAGGGAGCTCCTGAAAAGGGCGTCGGAGCGCTTCAAGGTGGGGGTCATCACGGGACGGAGTGTCCTGGAGATGGAGCTCGCCGAGAGGATAATCGGGTTCAAGTTCGAAAACGCAGTCACCAGGGAGCTTTACCTGAAGCCAGACCCAAGGGCACTGTGGGAGCTCGTGAAGGGAGAGTCCGGAGTTTACGTCGGAGATACACTCAACGACGAGCTCTTCGTGGAGAACTACAGGAAGAGATACGGGAGGAAGTTCGACTTCGTCATGGTGGGGCGGGACGTGGGGGACGTTAACGAGTTCCTGAAGGAACTGCTGGAGGGGGAACAAACTTAAAAACCCCTCCGAAAAGCTCCAACCATGCTCTACGTTGAGATACTCGGAAACCTGCCGGAGATGGCGAGGGACGAGGTAAAGGCCATGCTGGAACTGGCCGGCGGAAGGATAGCCGGTCAAGATTATCTCTTCCTCAAGATAGACGCCGATGAGAGGGCGTTCCCATACTTAAACCGCCTCGGCCTGGCCCACGAGTACGGGGAGCTTATCGTGGAGGCGGACTCCATAGAGGAGCTCCTCCGGAAGGCAGAGGAGGTGGAATGGCCGATTAAAGGAACCTTTAAGGTCGACACCGAGACCATGGCCAACTGCCGCTTTAACGTTCTCGACCTTCCCAGAAAGCTAGGTGCGGTCATACACGCCCAGGGCTTCAGGGTGAACCTCTCAAGGCCGGACACGCTCGTCCGGGTTTACTGCGGCGAGAGGGTCTACGCCGGGATAAGGCTCCGCTTCTTCGACCCCAAGGACTTCGAGAGCAGAAAAGCCCATCACAGGCCGTTTTTCAGGCCGATTTCCCTCCACCCGAGGGTTTCACGCGCGCTTGTGAACCTCACGAAGGCCAAAAGGGAGCTCCTCGACCCCATGATGGGTGCCGGCGGAATTCTCATGGAGGCGGGACTGCTCGGCCTGAAGGTCTACGGGGTGGACATAAGGCCGGAGATGGTCGAAGGTGCGGAGATGAACCTCAGGCACTACGGGATAAAGGGCTACGAGCTAAAGCTAGGCGATGCGACGAGGCTGGGGGAGCTGTTCGACAAGCGGTTTGAAGCCGTTGCTACCGACCCGCCCTACGGCACCTCCGCCACCCTCGCTGGGAGGAAGAGGGACGAGCTGTACAGGAAGGTGCTGGAAAGCATCTACGGTGTCCTTGAGGAGGGCGGCAGGCTGGCGATAGCGTTTCCGGCGGACTTCGATGGAGATGTGGAAGCTGAAAAGGTGGGCTTCAAACTGGTAGGAAAGTACTACCAGAGGGTTCATAAAAGCCTGGAGAGGTACTTCTACGTGTTTAAAGAGTAAGAAAACGGGCTGACTGACATTCCATTAGCAAATTAACAAAAGCTTTTTACACTGAACCCCTCCTTTTTTAAGAAGGGGATGGCCATGACGAGCCTTGGTGATGAGTCTCTGGTTGAATACCTCCGGAGCATTAAGCCCGGTGAGGATATTCTAATCGAATACACCTCCAGAGAGCCGGTTCACATACTTCTGCACCTCATTCTGAAGTGCCTGCGAAAGAACGGACTTCCCGTGGTCATAGTGGATGAACTTGACCAGCTCCATGTTTTCAGAACCCATATGAAACTGGCGGACGTCGATACGGAGCTCATCGATACCGCCAACGTCATAAAAATCGGCGGTCTGCTCAAGACCGGAAACGTCCTCGGCAGGGTCGACCTCAGCAAAGAGTTCCCGATACGGAAAAAGCACTACGAAGAAGCTCTGAGGAAAGTGAACACGGACTACACGATCAGGATTGTGCTTGGCTTTGATAAGGTTCTGGCGATGCACGAAGGGGAGAGGAGGGAACTGGAATCCCTCTTCGGCTATATGATAAGGCCGTATCTGGGTGATGAAAGAAGGACAACGGTCTACTTCATAAACACCGAACTTTTCAGCGAGAGAACCCTAAAAGAATTCCGGGAGCACGCCAGCAGGGTCTTCAATGTCAGGTTCGGGGAGAACACGGTTATCCTCAAGGTCATCAAGTCCCCGAACATCAAGGATTATGGGAAAGAAATGAAGGCCAAAATTGAAGACTGCATCTAGTCTTCAATCCTCCAGCCAAATCTCCAGCCTCTGCTTTCCTTTTCCGAGGCTGGAGCGCTTGAACTTCTTCAGGTGCCCTATCTCCTTTATGTCCCTCACGTGGGTTCCGCCGCAGGGAATTACCTCGAAGTCCCTTATCTGGGTGTAGCGGGTCTCCCCTTCCCACCATATCTTCATCTCGCCGCCCTCGTCAACGAGCCTGTTGAAGGTCTCTATAATCTGCTCCTTCCACTGGTTCGCGTTCTCAGGGTAGGTTATGTCGTAGCGGCCCTTCTGGACGCTCATGCCGCTGCCGTATAGCTCCCACTCACCGGGCAGGACGACGTTAAGGACGTGCTCCATGAGGTGCATCGCCGTGTGAATCCTCATGAGCTTGTAGCGGTAGTCCCAGTCGATTTTAAGCTCAACCTCGTCGCCGGGCTTGAACTTCTCGGGCTCGGCTACCACATGCCAGACGTTTCCTTCCTCATCCTTGTAGACGTCCAGAACCTCAACGCCGCTTATCGTCCCCCTGTCGTGGGGCTGACCGCCGCCGGTTGGATAGAATATCGTCTGATCGAGAAGAAGGGCACCCTCCTTTACCTCAAGAACCTTTGCCTTCGCTTCCCTCAGGTAGGCATCCTCGTAGTAGAGCTTGCGCGTCATCCTGACCACCAACCAAAATTGGAGCGCTCCTTTAAATGGGTATCGAAACGTGGAAGAAAGGAAGAAAGAAGCTCAGCGCCTCTTCCAGAAGGCCACCGCCAGGACCACGAGAAGCGCCGCAACGATGACCGCGGCCGTCTTCTGGGTGTCGCTCATTCCCCCGCTGGATTCGCCGGCCGGCAGGGTGTACCTGACCGTTGCGCTGGTGCGGTTGGCGAGGAGGGCCTTCACGTCCTCCGGCTGGGCGCCGTAGCGGATGTAAACGTTGGAGACAATCTCCAGGGTGTTCCCCCTGCGGACAACGGTCATGGTGAAGCGGTTGCCCTTGACCTCGGTGCTGATGTTGTCGGGCACCTCGATGAACTCCCCGCCGTCGGCCAGGTTGAGGGTGAGGTGCAGGGTGTTGTTTACCTCGTACTCGCTCCTGTCCTGGAGGCTCTGGGCCATTCCCATCGTTGGGTCGAAGGTGTAGACGTACGATCCGTTCTCGTACTTCGTGAAGTTTCTGAGCATGTACTCCGCGTCGATGACGAGGGGCGCGGTTGTCTCGTTGAGTCCGAGGATGGTGACCTTGCCCCCGTCCACTATGGCCCCCTGGTAACCGAGCGCGAGGGAGTACGTCCTGAGTATGTACTCAGTAACGTTCTGAACCCCGTACGACACTATCTCGGCCTTTCTGGCGATGACGTCCCTGAGGGGCTCCACGTATTCGTCCTTCATGTGCAGCCTGACGGTGCCGTTGGAGTACACGTCAATGGTAATGTACTCGTTGGTTATGCTCTTCTCGTAGTGCTCGACTCCCTCGTAGGGGGTCTTATAGCGGATGTAGTAGTCTCCGTAATCCCCGAAGAGGGACTTAAAACCGTCCGGGGTCAGCCAGGGCTCGAGGTATATGCGGGAGCGAACGATGACGGTATCGCCCTCAGCACTCGACTCGACCGCGAACCGGCTTTGGTTGTACTGCTTGACGAAGGGTTTGGGGTAGCTCAGGAGCGTCGCGTTGGGTGGAAGGACAACTATGAACGTGTTGTTGGCCTCGATTCCAAAGGGGAACCCCGTATCGGGGACCATCATGGAGCCGTATCCCCTGGTCGGGTCGATCCGGAGCTCCCAGTAGTGGTCGTAGGAGTAGTATTTGGCGTAGTCGAGGGCTATCGCGTTGAAGACGAGGGTTATGTTGTTGCCCTCCTCTATGCCGTAGGACTTCATGCTCTCGTTCACCAGCTTTACTCCTGCCTGGGTGAGGCCCTGAATGTACCTGGTGAGCTGCTCCTGCTCGAACTTCTTTATGGCCTCTTCCATCGTCATGTTGCCGTTCTGGGTCTCGTTGAGAATCTTCTCTATCTGCTTATCTATCTCCTCCTTCGGTCCCAGCCAGACGGTCTTCATGGTTATGTTGGCGCTGCCGTTGGGCAGAACGATTATCTTGAACGTGAAGTCCTGCCTGTAGACCACGGGAGCCGTATCCCCGGCAAGCGCGAAGTTCGGGCCGATGAGCGGCGTCAGCAGAATCGCGGCGAAAAGCACCGCAAGCACTCTCTTCATTACACACTACCTCCATTCCATCTGTACTGGTAACTAGCGCCGCATCGGAGTATTTAACTTTATCCCAGAAGTAGGGAAAGAAAAACCTGGCAAAAGGCAAGAAGAGGGTAAAAGAAACCAAAAATCAGCCCTTCCACTTGGATTCGTCTAACTCGCCCTCGGTCTTGGCCACTATCGTAGTTCCCGTCAGATCGCCGGTGACGTTGACCATGGTCCTGCCCATGTCGAGGATGGCGTCAATGCCCAGTATCATGGCGTAGGCGAGGGCAACGGGGCTCCCCTCGGTCAGGTCGAGGCCGACGCTCTGGAGAACCATGGCGAGCATTATCGCACCGGCTCCAGGAACGCCCGCGGTGCCTATGGACGCCAGAACGGCGGTGAGTATAACAACCAGCTGCTGCCCGATAGTCAATGGCTGGCCGATAGCGTAGGCCACGAAAAGAACCGTGACGCCCTGATAGAGTGCAGTTCCATCCATGTTTATCGTTGCGCCGAGGGGCAGCGTGAAGGAGAATATTCCCCTGTCGACGCCCATCTCTTCCTCTGCGACGCGCATGGTAACCGGAAGCGTTCCGCTGGAACTCCTGGTAACGAAAGCGGTGATCATCGCATCCTTGGCCTTCTTGAGGAACTTAATGATGTCTATGCCAAACATCCTCAGGAGGAGGCCGTAGACAAGGAATATCTGAAGAATCAGGCCGAGATAAACGGCAGCCACAACCTTAACCAGAGGTCCGGCTACGTTGGGTCCGAATGTACCGACGACGTAGTAGATGAGGGCGAAGACACCTATGGGCGCATACTGCATGACGCCGGCGACTATCTTGTACATTGCTTCTGCGGCGGCATCGACGACCCTATAAAGGGTTTCGGAGGCAGTTCTGAGCCTTTCATCTTTGCTGTTCATGAGGTAGCTGATGGATATTCCAAAGACTATGGCGAAGAATATCGTCGGCAGCACCTGGCCGTTTGAAAAAGCGGCAAACGGGTTGGTCGGCACTATGTTTAGGAGCGTCTGAACGAGGGAGGGAGCCTGGGCCTGAATGGCTTTTCCTGTTCCGGTTCCGAGTTCGATGCCGCTTCCAGGCTTGAAGACGTTGCCCATCAGCAGGCCGAAGAAGACCGCAAAGGCTGAAGTGGCCAGGTAGTAAAGGATTATCTTGACGCCGACCCTCCCGAGCCTTGCAGGGTTGATGCTGGCGGCACCGACTATCAGTGAGAACAGTATAATGGGCATCACTAGCATCTTCAGCAGGCGGATGAACAGGTCGCCGAGAGGTTTGAGGGTCCCGGCATAGCCCGGCAGCAGTACTCCGGCGATAATACCGAGGACCAAGCCGGCCAGAATCTTTTGAAGCACGGGCACGTCCAAATACGCTCTGAGCAAACCCTTTGACATTCCAATACCTCCATTCAGCGGGTTGTTGGACATCAGCAAATAGATAGACCATTTGATATTATATTAATCTTCTGGGTAGAATTATGGCAATATGACAAAGAAGCTAGACAATTCTTAACGAAACATCACCGTATAGGATTCTCCTTAACTGTCCGCCAACGTCAAGTAGAAGTGATCCATCGTCTAAAACGTCCACTGCACGACCGATTAGAGCATTGTCATCCTCAACAACCTTTACAATCCTCCCGAGGATAAACGTTCTCTCACGAACTTTGGCCATCACGAGTTCAGGACGTTCTCTAAAAACCCGATACCAGCCGTTCAGATGGAAGAGCAGCCTCTCAAGAACCCTGTCCAGGGGCAGCGAAGTCCCGGTTAGCTCCATCATGGAAACCGCATCCCATCGAAGCTCGGGGGGAACTGGGTTGTTAACGTTTAAACCGATCCCCAGAACGACGTATTCACCCGCCTTCCCCTCCGTCAGAATCCCGGCGATTTTCTTGCCCGCAGCCCAGACGTCGTTCGGCCATTTTATACCCGAGGAGATGCCGAAATCAGAGAGCGTATCCGTGACTGCCAGAGCGCCAACGAAGACGAGCCGGGGGTCCACTCCGGAAGGCTTCAGAACGACGCTCATCCAGATGCCGCCCTCCGGGGATGCCCAGGAGCGTCCTTTCCGGCCCTTCCCGGCGGTCTGCCGCTTTGCAAGGACGACCGTGCCTTCAGGAACATCGGAAGCGATTCTCCTCGCGTATTCGTTCGTGGAATCGACCTCTTCAAGACTGATGACCCTAATACCTACCGTGGTTTCCCTGCCCTCTGCCATCCAACCACCGACCGAAATTCGACCCGGGGCTTAAACACTTTTTCGTCAAGGAAAACCTTAAATCTTCCAAATCATATATCACTCCCGGTGATTAGTATGGATGCATATCAGAACGTCGGCATTAAAAGGCGCCTTGGAAGGTTTTTCAGAAGGGATGGAAGAGCGCTCATCTTCGCCATGGATCACGGCTTCGAACACGGGCCGACCGACTTCGAGGAGCACTGGGAGCACATCGACCCGAGGATAATCATAAGGAAGGTCATGAGGGCTGGCATCGACGGCGTTATGATGCTTCCCGGCCTGGTAAGAATAGCCGGAAGCGACGTGAAGCCCGACAGGGGTCTGATGATAAAGCTCACCAGCAAGACGAACCTCCGCCCGAAGGACGACCAGCTCCTCCAGAGCCAGCTGGGCTTCGTTGAGGACGCGGTCAAGCTCGGCGCCGATGCGATAGCGGCGACCGTTTACTGGGGTTCGCCTCAGGAAGACGTCATGATGCGCCAGTTTGCGGAGATAGCGAGCTACGCCCACGACCTCGGCTTCCCGGTTGTGCAGTTCGCCTACCCACGCGGGCCGTACATAAACGAGAAGTACGGGAAGAAAGAGGACTACCGCGTCGTCATGTACGGCGCCAGGGCTGCGGTCGAGAGCGGTGCGGACATGATAAAGACCTACTGGACGGGCTCGAAGGAGACCTTCGCCAAGGTCGTTGACGCCGCCGCCGGCGTTCCCGTTCTCCTCAGCGGCGGGGCAAAGACCGAGAACCCCGTTGACTTCCTGAAGGTAGTCTACGACGTCGTTGAGGCTGGGGGAGCCGGAGCCGTCGTGGGAAGGAACATCTTCCAGCGCGAAGACCCAGAGCCGCTTATAAAGGCCCTCATAAGGGTAATACACCGCAACGAGGAGCCGGAAGAAGCGGCAAAGGCGGAGGGGCTTATTTGAACCCCACGTTTCTTTCCTATCTTTGCAGCTTTTCTTAGGCAATTGTCGAATTCTTATCCACCGAACGTCGTAAGACTTTTAAGTGACGTGGCATAGCCCCGAGTGGAGGTGAGAGAATGACGCGCGTTGAGATAATTGACACGACCTTCCGCGACGCTCATCAGTCCCTCATAGCGACCCGCCTCACCACGGATGACATGCTCGCCGTGGCTGAGAAGATGGATAAAATCGGCTTCTACTCAATGGAGGTCTGGGGAGGGGCCACCTTCGACGTCTGCATCCGCTATCTCCGCGAGGATCCCTGGGAGCGCCTGAGGCTCCTGAGGGAGAACATCACCAGAACCAAGCTTCAGATGCTCCTGCGCGGGCAGAACGTCGTTGGCTACCGCCACTACCCCGACGACGTGGTTGAAAGGTTCGTCGAACTGGCCCACAGGAACGGGATAGACATATTCAGGATATTCGACGCCCTCAACGACGTCAGGAACATGGAGGTGGCCATTAAGAAGGCGAAGGAAGTCGGGGCGGAGGTGCAGGGGGTTATAGCGTACACGACCGGAAAGGTGTTCACCCTGGAGTACTACCTGGGAAAGGTCGAAGAACTCCTGGCGCTCGATGTTGATGTGATAACCATCAAGGACATGGCGGCCCTGCTGACGCCGCGGAAGGCTTACGAACTGGTGAGCGAGATAAAGGAACGCTACGGTGTTCCCGTAAACGTCCACACCCACTCCACAACGGGAATGGCCGTAGCAACGTACCTCAAAGCCGTCGAGGCCGGGGCGGACTACATAGACACGGCCATAAGCCCGCTCGCCTTCGGAACGGCCCAGCCGGGCATACAGACCATCTGGCACGCCCTGCCCGAGGCCGTTGGGAGCCACCTCGACAGGGAGCTTATCCACGAGGTTTCGAGGTACCTGAAGAGGCTCCTCGACGAGAAGTACTCCGGAATGCTCCACAGGGAGGCCCTCATGGTGAACCCATACGTTCTGAAGTACCAGGTTCCGGGCGGAATGTACTCCAACCTAATCTCCCAGCTGAAGGAGATGAAAGCCCTCGACCGGCTCCAGGAGGTTCTGGAGGAGATTCCACGCGTCAGGGAAGACCTCGGATGGCCGCCGCTGGTAACGCCGACCAGCCAGATAGTCGGGACGCAGGCGGTTCTCAACGTTCTCTTTGGAAGGTACGAGAGGATAACCGAGGAGGTCAAGAACTACATCAGGGGCCTCTACGGAAGGCCGCCGGGGGAGATAAACCCCGAGTTACGGGCAAAGGTTCTGGGGGAGGAGGAACCCGTAACCGTAAGACCCGGGGAGCTGCTCGAACCAGCACTGGAGAAATGCAGAAAGGAGCTTGAGGGGCTGGGCTACCTGAAGAATGAGGAGGATGTTCTGACCTACTGCCTCTTCCCTCAGGTGGCGCTGGAGTTCTTCAGGGCGAGAAAGGAGGGCAGGCAGAGGCCCAAGATGCCGCCGGCGGTTCAGAAGTTCAAGATTTACGTGGACGGCGTCGAGTTCGAGGTCGGCGTTGAGGGCGTCGACCTGAGCGCCCTAAGATACCTGCCCCAGATAGCAGGGGCTTCAGCTCCGTCCAGCACTCCAAAAACGGCAGCCGCTCCCGTCCCAGTAGCCGCTCCTGCCCCTGTTCCGGTTGTCCCGACGACTCAGGCTCCCGCTCCCTTCGGAGAGGGGGCCGTCACTGCGCCAATGCCGGGCAGGGTTCTAAGGATTCTAGTTAAGGAAGGGGAGGAAGTCAAGACCGGCCAGGGTCTCCTCGTTCTGGAAGCGATGAAGATGGAGAACGAAGTTTCGGCACCGAAGGATGGAGTGGTGAAGAGAATCCTCGTAAAAGAAGGCGACACCGTCGACACCGGACAAACGCTGATGGAGCTGGAGTAAAACCACCTTCTCCGCCCTTCTTTTTTCCAACTCCCTGCACAAAAAGTCTTTTCACGGAACTGCCACTGAGTTTTAAACATTCGGTTTAAAAACGAAAAAATTTCAGCTTTTTGCCGAAAAGCATTTATATGAACACAAATCTACATTAGGCCGAAAACCCACACGGGGGTGCAACTATGAACTCTGCTGTAATAATCCTGGTAGCAGCGGCGATATACGTTGGACTGTACCTTACCTACGGCAGAAGTCTCCAGAGCAAGGTCGTCAGGGCCGACCCCAACAGACCAACGCCTGCCCACAAGCTCTACGACGGTGTTGACTACGTTCCAGCGCATCCGATGGTTCTCTACGGACACCACTTCGCTTCAATAGCCGGAGCTGGGCCGATAGTCGGTCCGGCCGTGGCGATGGCATGGGGATGGCTGCCCGGACTCCTGTGGGTCTGGTTCGGCAACGTCTTCATAGGCGCCGTCCACGACTATCTATCACTGATGTCATCGGTTCGCTACGATGGTAAGTCCGTCCAGTGGATCGCAGGAAAGCTCATGAGCAGGAGGACGAGCATGGCCTTCGAGCTCTACGTCTGGTTTGCGCTCGTGCTCGTCATAGCGGCATTCGCGGCGGTTATAGCGGGAATATTCATTGGCACTCCTGAGGCAGCAACCGCTTCTCTGCTCTTCCTCGGTGTAGCCGTGATCCTTGGATGGCTGCTCTACAAGGTGCAGATAGACTTCAAGCTCGGAACAATAATCGGCCTAGTGCTCCTCGTCATCGCAATATGGCTTGGCTTCCAGTTCCCGCTTGAGGCCAGCAAGCAGACCTGGTACATAGTCCTCGGACTCTACATCATAATTGCCTCTTCGCTTCCGGTGTGGATACTGCTCCAGCCGAGGGACTACCTCAACGCCTACATCCTCTGGTTCGGCCTCATACTCGGCGGCCTGGCCTTCATAGTCGTCGGAATCAAGGGCGGCGGAACCTTCACGGCCCCGGCGTTCACCACATGGTCTGCCAACGTCGTCGGCGGACAGCCGTCGCCGTTCTGGCCGACGATACCGCTGGTTATCGCCTGTGGAGCGCTGAGCGGATTCCACTCCATCGTCGGTTCTGGAACAACGAGCAAGCAGCTCGACAACGAACTCCACGGCCTGATGGTCGGCTACGGCGGCATGTTCACCGAAGGCTTCCTTTCAACCATCGTCATAGCCTCGATAGCCATCTACGGTCTCCAAGTCTTCCAGAACATGAACATCCCCGTTGACTACAACAACTGGGGAAGCCAGTACGCCATCCAGGTCGTCAAGCACGGAATAAAGGTCGGAATCTTTGCCAAGAGCTACGCCTACGGCCTCGAAGACGCCTTCGGAATACCCTTCAAGACGGGAGCGGTCTTCGCCAGCCTCTGGGTCTCGGCCTTCGCTTTGACGACCCTCGACACGGCGACGAGGCTCGGAAGGTTCGCCTGGCAGGAGATTATGGAGATGGTACACGGGCCGGAGGTGCTCAAGAACAAGTGGATCGCCTCAATAATCCTCGTCGCCTTCGGTATCTACATGGCCTGGGGCGGCAGCTGGCTCATCATCTGGCCGGCCTTCAGCGGCATGAACCAGATGCTCGCGAGCATCGCAATGATGACGGCATCGCTGTGGGTTGCCAAGGTGCAGAGGCCAGCGGGAGCCTGGAAGTGGGCGGTCGTTATTCCGGCACTGTTTCTGTGGGTCACCGTCACGGCCGCGCTCGTCTGGTTCCTAGTTGTCATCAGGCCAGGGTTCTGGGTCAGCCTCATCACCGTCGTCGGCCTGCTCCTCAACCTGCTCCTGGTCTTCGACTGGTACGGGGCCTGGAAGAGGCCGGCAGAGGAGTACGCGGCTGCATGAACCCTTTCCTTCTTTCCTTTCGCTTTTGGAGGTGAAAACATTGGAGCCCGTGAAGCATTTTCTCAGGGGATTCATGGAGTCGTTCAAGCACCAGTCCACGGAGTACATAGAGTTCGAGCTGAGGGAGCTTGAGAACGTCTTCGCCCTCGTGCTCATGGGGGCCTTCGTGGGGATACCCTCCCCACCGACGACGCTGGTCATAAGGCTCATGCCACACATGGTGAGGGAAATCAGGGTGATGCACCAGAGGGCGGTTGATTTGGACGACGTCTTCGCCGAGGTGGCGGGAATGTTCGACATAGACTGAGGTGAGAGCATGAGGGAGTTCCTCCTTCCGAAGAAAGGCTTCAGAACCGTGTTCGTTATAGGCAAAGGCGGTGTTGGGAAAACCACCACGAGCGCCGCCCTGGCCGTGGCACTATCGAAGAAAGGCTACAAGACTCTCATAGTCTCACTCGACCCGGCGCACAACCTCGGCGACGTCTTCATGGTCAAGCTCAATGACAAACCGAAGAAGCTCGCCGATAACCTCTACGCCAGTGAGCTGGACATGGAGAAGCTCATCCGGGACTACCTCAAGCACCTTGAGAAGAACCTCAAACACATGTACCGCTACCTGACCGTCATAAATCTGGAGAAGTACTTCGAGGTGCTCAGCTTCTCGCCCGGCATAGAGGAGTACGCGACGCTTGAGGCCGTAAGGGAGATACTGGCCAGAGGAGACGAATGGGACGTTATAGTCTTCGACACGCCGCCGACGGGGCTCACACTCCGCGTCCTGGCTTTGCCGAGAATCTCGCTCATTTGGGCCGACAAGCTGATCGAGATAAGGCGCAAGATACTCGACAGGAGACGCGCCATAGCGAAGATACAGGGAGAGCAGAAGTTCGTCGTTGACGGCGAGGAGTTCACGCTGCCGAAGGACGAAGAGGAAGACGCGGTTATGAAGGAGCTCAAGGCGTACAGGAAGGAAGTTGAGTTCGTCGAGAAGGTCATCACCGACCCCGAGAGGACGAGCGTCATAGCGGTTATGAATCCGGAGATGCTCCCGCTCTACGAGACGGAGAGGGCCCGCGAGAGCCTGAAGAAGTTCAAGGTGCCGTTCAACCTGATAGTCGTCAACAAGGTCATAACGCTGAAGGAGGAGATTCCCGAGCTGAAGGTCAAGCTCGAAGCCCAGGAGAAGGTTCTCTCGGAGATAGGGAGGAAGTTCAAGGGTGTGGAGGTCATCAGGGTACCCATGTTCGCAGAGGAGCCGAGGGGCATGAAGTGGCTCGAAAGGCTTGGAGGTCTAGTCCTTGAGGAGTGAGGAGGTACTCCAGCTGCTCAGAAACGTGAAAAATCCCTTCACCGGGATGGACATAGTCAGCGAGGGCCTCGTGACCAGGGTGGTCGTTGAGGAAGACACGACGACGATATACGTCGCCTTCGCGAGGAGCACCCCCGCGACCCCATTTTCAATGGCCGTTAACTGGCCCCTACAGGCGAGGATAATCAGGGACATGGTAAACGTTTTAGGGAGTGAACTGGGATACTTTGAGATAGTTGATGACACGACGTTGCAGCGGTACTACCCGATTGAGGAGGTCTAATCATGGAGGTAACGTCCGGCTTTATCCTTGCGGTGATGGTTCTCGCGGCCGTTTCGTCGCTCCAGTTCTTTAAGGGTCGAAAGCTCAACCTTCAGCTCATGCAGCACTACCTCAGAGCGATAGAGGACGTTGTCAGGCCGGAGGATAAGGAATACGTCTGGCTCGGCGGCTACATCGGCTTTCGCGCCTACTACAAGGTGAACAGGGAGAACATCAGGAAGTTCGAGTACACCCTCACGCTCCTGCCCAGGCAGAGCATCCTCTACTTCCCGATAGCGCTCATCACGAGCAGACACGACAAGCTCTACGTTGTCGTCCGGCCGTTCTCGGAGATAAAGCGCGAGGCACACCTGATACAGAAAGGCTACTACCGCATGAGGCCAAGGATAGAGAACGAGGAACTGCTCAAAAAGGAGGTCGTTGAGATAGCCGGCAGGCAGTACGAGGCACTCTACGAGAAGAGGCGTGACGTGGAAAACCTGAAGGCACTCATCGAGAGCTTCTCAAACCCCCACAACGTTAAACACGTCTCCCTGACGCCGAAGACCAACGTGTTCTACATCCAGATGAAGCCCGAACCCGAGACCATCGGTTCGGACATCGAGAGGGCAGTGCGCTTCGTTAATGAGAGGCTCAAGGAGAGCCCCTTCTCTCCGTGAACCTTTCTTTCATCCGGGGAAAACGTTAAATCCTCTTCTCATCCATTTTCTAGGGCGGTGGGTGTTATGGAAGTCCACAAAGCCAGCTTCGGCGAACCCAGACTCGGCTGGGTCGTTCTCGTCCACGGCCTGGGCGAGCACAGCGGAAGGTACGGGAGGCTGATTAATGAACTCAACGATGCGGGTTTTGCCGTCTACACCTTCGACTGGCCCGGCCACGGGAAGAGCCCAGGCAAGAGGGGACATACAAGCGTTGAAGAAGCTATGGAGATAATCGACGGCATTATAGATGAGATCAGCGAAAAGCCATTCCTCTTTGGCCACAGTCTCGGCGGTCTGACGGTTATACGCTACGCCGAGACGAGACCCGAGAGGATACGGGGCGTGGCGGCGTCCTCGCCGGCGCTCGCCAAGAGCCCAGAAACGTCCGGGTTTATGGTGGCCCTTGCGAAGTTCCTCGGGAAAATTGCCCCTGGGATAGTCCTCTCCAACGGGCTGAAGCCGGAGCTGCTTTCCAGGAACACCGAGGCAGTGAAGCGCTACGTTGAAGACCCCCTCGTTCACGACAGGATTTCCGCAAAACTCGGGAGGAGCATCTTCGAGAACATGGAGCTAGCCCATGAGGAGGCGGGAAGGATAAAAGTTCCCGTGCTGCTAATCGTCGGCACGGCGGACGTGATAACACCACCCGAGGGTTCGAGGAGACTTCTAGAAGAGCTCACAGTGGGGGACAAGGCAATTAGGGAATTCGAAGGAGCCTACCACGAGATATTCGAGGACCCGGAGTGGGCGGACGAGTTTTATGGGACGATTGTCGAGTGGATGGTGGAGCATGCAAGGGGGTAGGGAGGTTTTTCAATGTTCATCGACACGTTTTCGACTTTCCTCAGGCACTGGAACGGTAGCAAAGAAAGCTGGTTGAGGTATATTCAGGAGTACCCTGAGCTCTTCGAGAAAATCAAGTGGGACTACGAAAGGTACGAGACGGATTGGAGGGAGTACCTAAAGCTCCTCACCAAGAGAACAACTGAAGAGCTCAATCTGGCCCATGGGGCTTTATTGGAAGTCCTCCCCGGGGTGGAACAGAGGATTAAGAGGCTTTTTAAAGTCGAGGGCTACAACGTGGTAATCTACGTCGGCCTTGAGAACGGGGCAGGATGGGTAACGGAGTTCATGGGGAGGCCTTCAATCCTCTTCGGCCTCGAAGCCATAGCGGAGCTCAACTGGTACGACAGGCTCGAAGGACTGGTCGCCCATGAGTTTGGACACCTGGTCCACTGGGTTCTGAGGGGGGAGGACATAGAGAAGTTCGAAGATGAGGGAATGATGTGGCTCTATACTGAGGGATTCGCCCAGAGGGTGGAGGACATTGTAACCGGGAGACCGTGGCACCTCGAATACGATGGATGGTTCGAATGGTGCACGAGAAACGAGCGGCGCATTAAGGAGGAGTTCTCAAGAAGGATCCGGGAAAACGAACCCCTGAACCCGTTCTTTGGCTCGTGGTACGAGCTCTTTGGAATGAAGTTTACCGGCTACTATCTCGGCTACAGGTTCATCAGATGGCTTGAAGAGACGCTCTCCTTTGAAGAGATAGCAAAACTGAAGAAAGAAAGGGTCAGGGGCATGATTTTGGAGTTCCTAGAGGGCTAGATGTTTTCCCTTCTGTCTATTATGTGCTCCAGCTCGGGCCCGGTCTTTATGAGCCCGACCGAGACGCCGACGCGCTCTTCTATTTCTTCCACGAACTCCCTGGCCTTCCTCGGTAGTTTGTCGTAGTCGGTGACGCCGAAGGCATCCTTATCATACTTGTCGAGCATCGTAAGGGCTATCATCGTCGCGCCGTTGAGCCTCGCGGAGTAGCGGGCGAACTCGAAGTCGAACCGGCCGACCCTCCTCCGCCTTCCCGTGACGGTTCCGTACTCGACGAGGCCAAGCTTTTCCGCCTCCTCCTGGCTCATCTCGGTCGGGAACGGCCCTTCCCCAACCCTCGTCGGGAAGCTCTTGAACACGACTATGACGTCGTCAACCCTCGTCGGGCCTATTCCCACGTCGCTCGCTATGGCCGAAGCGGTCGTGTCCTTCGAGGTGACGTAGGGGTAGGTTCCGTAGTAGAGGCTCAGCCCAAAGCCCTGCGTCCCCTCGACGAGTACGAGCTTTCCGTCATCCAGGGCATCGTTGACCTCCTGAGCCACATCCGTCAGGTATGGCTCAAGCTCGGGAACGTCCCTTGCAAGTCTCGCCCTCCTCATGACCCTGTCAGCATTAGCTGGCCCGCAGCCGCTTCCTGTGGTCCCTATCTTGTCGTGGAGGTGGCTGTTGCTCCTGTCGAGCTTCTTGTGCTCGTCCTCGATTATGGAACAGCGGTAGTCTATGCCAACTCTCTCGGCGACGTTGAAGTCCCTGAGGTGCTGGAGCTCGTGGAAGAACACCCCCGGGTCAACCAGAACGCCCGCACCCACGAGAAGCCGGGCCTTCGTCTGGATGAACGCCGTCGGCAGCTGTCTCACCGCGTACTTCTTGCCTTCGATAAAAACGCTGTGGCCCGCGTTCGTTCCAACGCCGCCGCGAGCTATGATTTCAGGTTCGTCCTTCAGGGCAAGGTAGGCGATAACAGAGCCCTTGCCCTCGTCTCCCCATTGACCGCCAACAACGATGTAGCTCGGCATGGCTCCTTACCCAGGTTTAAGTCAATAGGGGGCTTATAATGGTTTCGAATTCAACAAAAAAATGTCCAAAAATAGCCGCCATCCTGAAAACGTTGGACTGAAAAATGGAGAAGTGAAGAAGTCAGGAAAGCGTTTTCACCACGAACGCGAGCAGGTCTGTCAGTTCCCTAGCCCTCGTTTCTGGTGAGGCCCCCATGTGGCCGCTCTTGGTCTCGACGCGGAGGTAGACGGGGGCACCTACTTCCTTCAGCAGTTTGAAGAACTTAAGGGCGTGTGCAGGATGTACGCGGTCGTCGTGGAGGCCGGTATAGATGAGCGTCGACGGATATTTTGCCGGCTTCACGTTGTGGTACGGGCTGTATCTTAGGAGAAACTCCCTGTCCTTCGGGTCGTCGGGGTTTCCGTATTCGGGAACCCACACGCTGCCGATGTATAGCTTGTGGAAGCGCATCATATCTATGACGGGATAACCTATCAGCGCTGCATCCATCACGTCCTGCCTCTGGGTGAGCGTTGTCGAGACCAAAAGGCCTCCGTTACTCCTGCCCCACGCGGCAACTCTATAGCCTTCTGCCTTCAGCTTGCCGAGAACCGCTATGAAATCGTCGAAGACGTTCTGCTTGTTCTCCCTCATTCCGGCGCGGTGCCACTCCTCGCCGTACTCGGAACCGCCGCGGAGGTTGGCCATCGCGAAGGTTCCGCCGCGCTTTATGAAAGGTATCGCCTGCGGGAAGAACCTCGGGGTTAGGGCTATGTTGAAGCCGCCGTAGCCGAAGACCCACGCCTTCTTCTCGTTCCTCTCGCCCTTCACAAGGAAGTAGTGAACCCTCGTCCCGTCCTTCGAGACCGCGAAGTCCTCCTCGACCTTGAAGTTCCCTTCAACTTCTTGCCCCTCTATGAGATTAAGCTCTCCATCGAACTCGTAGAGCCTGTACGGAACCGTGAAGCTCTCGTAGCGGAGTAAAGCCTTCTTCCCGTCGGTGTCGAGGGGATGGGCACTTCCCGGAAGGTCGAAGGCCATCTCGTCAAGCTTTTCACCGTCCAGGGAGTAGACCTCAAGGTGGTAGCTCGCGTGGACAAGCCTGCCGGCGAGTATTTTTCCGTCCACGATGACCGCCCACTCCAGCGGGAATTCGCCTTCTGGGATAACCTCGGTAACTTCGCCGTCTTTAACTGCCACGACCTTTCCGAGGCCCCTCCCTTCCCTCGTGAGGACGTAGAGCTTTCCGTCGATTACATCGATCGGCTCGGCTGGCACTTCTGCCGAATAGGCCTTCTCCCACCTCTCCGGCTCAGCTATTGGCCCAACGTGGATTTCCGCGCTGTTCCAGCCGAAGGTGACGGTCACCATCGCCGTTTCCCCGTCGGCGCTCTTCCTCAGCGAGATGAAGTAGCCGGAGCCGAGCCCCTCGCCGAAGACCATCCTCTCCCCACTGCCGTCCTTCCAGAAGAGCCTCACCGCTGGAGCCTTAACCCCGTCGGGCGTTTCACCGTGCCGGTAGAAGCGGGAGAAGTAGTAGCCGTCCCCAAGGAAGGTCACGTTCCAGACCGAGGGCTTCATCTCGTCGATGAGCTTTCCGGTTTTGAGGTCTATGATTCGGGTTATCCCCTCGTCGGCGCCGCCTATCGAGAAGCCGTAGGCGAGGAACCTTCCCTTCCCGTCGGCGGTGAAGCCCTGGAGCAGAACCTCGTCGCCAAGCTCCTCCTCAAGGGCTTTGGAATCAACTATGACATCCCCACCGAGCCATCTGATTATCTGTCTGTCTTTCTCCTTGAACATCGCTATTACGCCCTTTTCGGTGAGCTTCGCGCCGTAGAGGGTTGGCATCGAGTAGTACTCCCAGACCTCCGGAAACAGTTCGTCGCTCAGCTCTCCAATGAACTCCCTAAAGCGCTCGTTCTCCCTTTCGACCATCTCAAGAACACGCTCGTCCTGCAGGTTCTCCATCCAGATGTACGGGTCATCCATGAAGACCACCGTCTAAACGTTGAGGTTGAAGAATAAAAAGGTTGTGTTGTCTCAATTATGGAACAAAATCTTAAAAAACCTGGAACAAAGTTTCCAACATGAGGGAGGAAGACGTGCGCTTTATGAGAATCGCCCTCGGGCTGGCGAGGCGCGGCGCCGGGTTGGTGAACCCTAATCCAATGGTTGGGGCGGTCGTGGTCAAAGATGGTGAGGTAATCGGCGTCGGCTGGCATCAACGGTTCGGAGGAAAGCACGCGGAGGTAAACGCTATCGAGGACGCCAGGAGAAAGGGACACGACGTTAAGGGGGCGACCATGTACGTGACTCTCGAACCGTGCTCCCACTGGGGCAAACAGCCGCCCTGCGCGGACAGGATTATCAAGGAGGGCCTTGAGCGCGTCGTCGTCGCGATGGTAGACCCAAACCCGGTCGTCTCCGGGAGAGGGATTGAGAAGCTGAGGAGTGCAGGAATAGAGGTTGAGGTCGGCGTTCTTGAGGAGGAGGCGAGAAAGCTCAACGAGGTTTTCATCAAGTACGTGACCACCGGAATGCCATTCGTTTCCATCAAGCTTGCCCTGACCCTTGACGGCTTCATCGCGACCGAAACCGGTTCCTCCCAGTGGATAACCGGCGAGGCGGCGAGGGCAAGGGTTCAGGAGCTTAGAAAGATGCACATGGCAATTATGGTTGGCTCTGGAACTGTTCTCAGGGACAATCCGAGGCTCAACTGCCGGCTCGATAACTGTCCGGAGAGGGTTAAGGTAGTCCTCGACCGCTCGGGCAGGGTGGCGGAGGAAGTACGGAGGGGAAGGAGGTTCAACCTGTTCAATGATGGAAGGGCCATCTTCTTCACCGAAAGACCGGGGCTCTTCGAGGGCGTAGGTGAGGCCTACCCGATAATCGAGCCCGGGAGGATACTCCGGAAGCTTGGGGAGCTCGGAATTGACAGTGTCCTCATCGAGGGCGGGAGGATTGCCTGTGAATTCCTAGCTTTTGCGGACAAGTTCTACCTCTTCTACGGCCCCAAGCTCTTTGGGAGGGGAATAAAGCCCTTTGAATGCCTGAAAGTCGAGGACGCCAACAAGGCACCTCCCCTGAGGGTTGAATCAATTGAGAGGATTGGTGAGAGCTTCCTCGTAACAGCTTACCCCGGTGGTAGAGATGTTCAGTGGAATCGTTGAGGGGACCGGAAGGGCCCACTACTCAGCAGGAAAGCTGTACGTCGAGCTCCCTTTTGATGTCAAACCGGGCGACAGCGTCGCGGTGAACGGGGCCTGTCTAACGGTCGTTGAATTCGATGGAAAAACCGCCGTTTTCGACGTCGGCGAGGAGACGCTGAGGAGAACCAACCTGCGCGAGGCCAGACTGGTGAATCTCGAAAGGGCTTTGAAGCTCGGCAACCGTCTGGACGGCCACATAGTTACAGGCCACGTTGACGGGACGGTTCGCTTTATAGCCTCGCGGAGGAGCGGGAACACGACGTGGATGGTCTTTGACATGCCTGCCGAGAGGTGGGGAATAGCTGAGAAGGGCTCCATAGCCCTAAACGGAGTTTCCCTCACCGTTGCGAGGGTAGAAGCCAGCCGCTTTTGGGTTCAGGTAATTCCGTACACACTCAAAAACACCAACCTCGGCATTCTCCGTCCGGGGGAGAGGGTGAACTACGAGATTGACGTTCTGGCCAGATACGTAAAGCGCATCATGGAGGCGGGGATATGAACTGGGGGGAGATTAGGAAAGCTGTGCTCGATGGGAAGCCCATCGTCCTGATAGATGATGAGAGGGAGTTCGAGGCAGACCTCGTCTTTCCGGCGGAGATTGCCTCGTCTGAGGTCGTCAGCTTCATGCTCTCGGCCAAGGGGCTGCTATGCCTCACGATGGACATGGACCGGGCCCTGGAAAGGGGGTTCTTCCCTCTCCCGAGCAAGGAGGGTGAGACCAACTTCCTGATTCCGGTCGATTATGGGGAGACGTTCACGGGCATAACGGCAGAGGAGAGGGCTTTAACAGCTAAAAAGCTCGCCGAGGGGCTGGGCATCGAGGCCTTCCGCTATCCCGGGCACCTCCAGGTGCTAGGTGGTGTTGGTTTTAGCAGGAGAAAGGGCCACACCGAAGGCTCGCTGGAGCTTATGGAGATGCTGGGCTTCAGGCGCTACGCCCTCATTATCGAGATACTGAACGATGAAGGCGACTCCCACGACAGAGAGTTCACTCTGGCATTCGCCGAGGAGCACGGCCTGCCCGTTGTTACGATGGATGAGCTCTGGAAGGAGTTCGTGAGGAGGAAGCAGCTGATAAGGGTCTACGCCAGCGCTAGGCTCCCGACGCGCTACGGGGACTTCAGGATAGTGAGCTTCGACAACGAGCTGGACTTTAAAGAGCATGTTGCCATAGTTAAAGAGCCCTACGGCGACGTTCCGCTCGTCAGGGTGCACTCCAAGTGCCTCACAGGAGACGCATTGGCATCCCTCAAGTGCGACTGCGGGAGCCAGCTGGCCAACGCCCTCAGGATGATAGCGCAGGAGGGAGGAATACTCCTCTACATGGACCAGGAGGGGCGAGGCATAGGGCTGAAGGAGAAGATAAAGGCCTACGAGCTTCAAGAGGAGGGATTGGATACGGTTGAGGCAAACGAGGCCCTGGGATACGGGACGGACGAGAGAACCTACGAGGCGGCCGTCCAGATGCTCCGCGCCCTCGGCGTTTCAAGGATTAGGCTCATCACCAACAACCCGCGGAAGGCAGAGGCTCTGGAGGAGCTTGGAATGGAGGTCGTCGGGATGGTCCCTGCTCCGGGAGAAGTTACCGAGCACAACAGGCTTTATCTGAAGGTGAAAGTCGAGAAGCTCGGCCACAGGATTCCCTTCGAAGTCTAATCAATTACTGAATTATTTAATTCACTAATTGGATAAAAAGGTATTACGGGGGTGAAGGCATGGAGGTTCGCGTCGTTGAGGGCGACTTCACGGGTAAGGACGTGAGGATGGGAGTAGTCGTGGCGAGGTTCAACGACCTCCTCACGGACGAGCTCCTGAGCGGTGCTTTGGACTGCTTCGAGAGGCACGGCGTTGAGAAGGTTGACGTGGTTAAAGTACCTGGCTCCTTCGAGATTCCGTTCGTGGCGAAGAAGATGGCGGAGAGCGGGAAGTACGACGCTGTTTTGGCCCTCGGCGCTGTGGTTAGAGGAGAAACCAAGCACTTCGATCTCGTTGCAAACGAAGTTGCCAAGGGGGTTGCAAACGCTTCGCTCCAGACGGGCGTCCCTGTTATTTTTGGCGTGATAACAGTTGAGGATGAGCTTCAGGGCCTCAACAGGGCGGGAATAAAGAGCAACAAGGGCTTCGAGTACGCGATGGCAGCTCTTGAGATGGCCGACCTGATGAAAAAGCTCAAGGGCTGATGGCCAGCCCCCAACCGCTCTCTTTTTCCACCACTCCTATGGCCAGCACCGGATGGGCGAACTCCAGCCCTAAGACTTTCTCAGCCAGTTCTTCGGCATTTGAAAAGCTCAGCTCCAGCTCTTCAATGCCATCCACGCTGTACGTCGCGGTAAAGAAGGCCTTTCCTTCTTCCAGCTTAATGGCTTTAACCCAGAGCTCTTCTCTGCCAACGAAGCCGAGCCAGCCTTTGCTGTTTCCGCGTTCAATTATCCCCGCTATCCTCGGGGTTGAGTAGGAATCGCGCTCGTAATCGAGTGCATCCAGGACATGGATTAACGCTTTTCTCGGGCTTTCCTCTTCGAGAGCCTGGGCTATAAAGACCGTCTGCAGTCCGTTGCTCACGACCGCGTAGTTTTCGAGCAGCTTCACAACGGGATAGCTCACGTAGGGGTTGTTGGTCTCGGTCTGGTTGGCTATGTAAATTTCGTTTCCCAGAATAACCGCCCGCCTGTTGGGGAACGAGCGGGAGTTCAGGCGGTAGAAGGCGAAGAGCCTGCCGCCGTTTAGGCCCACGCCGAGCATTCTCCCGACGTACCTCAAGTTACCACCTCCTTAAGGCGGTCCTTCTCAAGGGCGAGCCTAATCTCGCGCGCTATCCTCTCGCCCACGAGCATCGGCCTTTCCCAGTAGAGGGCCGGGTACCAGTGTCTGGCATTGCTGCCGCCGTCTATGCGCGAGGCGAAGCCTATGCAGCGGAATTCACCATCGTAGGCGAAGTGGAGGGCGAAGGGACCTATGATGCCGGGAGGTTCAAGCTCCGCCATGGCCTCGACGAATGCCAGGCCGTAACCGTACAGCTCCGGCAGGAGCGACTCCCTCAGCGCCACGGCCTTGTTTCCCGCTATAGTGTAGGGGAGGGTCCTGAAGGGCCGCCTCTTGTTTGCGTCCGCGATGACCAGGCGCTCATCAACGCCAAAGAGCTCCAATCGGTTTAAAATCGGCGAATAGAAGAAGTGGACGTAGAGGTAAACGCCGTCTGTGAAGCGTTCAATCCTGTAGGGTTCGCCCAGGCCTTTGATCTTCTCCCCCAGTTCATGACCGTAGGCCAAGAAGTGCCCGCTTCCACCCCTCGGTCCCTCAAGGCGAACAAAGTAAAGCTCGTCTGGCTTAGCCTCTTCGGGCTCGATGACTTCAACCGCCGGAATGCCTGCCTTTTTAAGGGCCATATCCTGGAGCTCAAAGCTGGTTTCCCACTTGAGGAAACGTCTGTTGCCGAAGAACTTAGCCTTTGCTTTCTCGATGGCCTCTATGCCAAGGTAGGCCACGAAGGAGCCGTGGGGTACGACGATGCCGTCATCACCGAGTACTTCCCTCATGTTTTCCGTTACGACGATTTCATCGACGAGCGGGATGGAGGAGTAGAAAGCCTTTCTACCCGGTTTAACGTAGAGCCTCGTTCCGAAGCCCTCTTTCTTTGCCCCCATGAGTATCTGAAGGGAGGAGTGGGAAGCTATGGTGGAGATTATCATTCTACCACCTCCAGGAGCTCTTCCTGGCTCAAAAGCCTCCCATCCTTCATAACGCGCATCGTGTCGCCGCTAAGCTCGTCTATCACCAGAAGCTCCCCATTCAGCCTGCCAAACTCCAGCTTGAAGTCTATTAGCTCAAGCCCCTTTGCGGAGAAGAACCCCGCCAGGATTTCGGCGACCCTTTTCGTTACCTCCTTCATTTCCTCCAGCTCCCCTTCGCTCGCTATACCGAGCCGGGATATTGCTTCTTCGGTTATGAGGGGGTCGCCGAGCGAGTCGTCCTTGAGGGTGAACTCGACTATTCCCAGCTCTTGGAGAGACTCCACCCATCCGCTGTATCTCCTGAGGAAGCTTCCGTAAGCCTTGAGGCGGTATATAGTCTCCAGCGGAATCCTCCCTGCCTTCAGAAAGCGCGCCCTTCTCTCGTCAATCCGCTCGATGAAGTGGGTCCTTATCCCGTTCCTTTCCAGCAGGCTGAAGAAGAACTCCGTCTGCTTGAGAACCGCACTCCCCTTGCCCAATCTCTCGCCTATCACCTCGTTGCCGCCCGTGTCTTCCCTTCCGTCTTCGCCCAGCAGGGAGTCCTTGAAGTAAAAGACTAGATACGGGCCATCCTCGTAAACGTCCTTCGTCTTACCGCGGTAGATGAGCCTCACTCGGCCTCACCTGTTCTCAGCATGTCGTTGATGAGCTTTATCGCGCATAAATCGCCGCACATGGAGCATGCCTCGGTCTTCGTCGGCCTATCCTTCCTTATCTCGACGAACATCTCCTTGTCCTCGCTGAGCTCGAACTGCTTCGCCCAGTTCAGCCTTCCCCTTGCCAGGCTCATGAGGTAGTCCTTCTTAAAATCAGCCTCAAAGCGGGTCAGGTTTACGGCGTGGGCGGCTATCCTGGCGGCTATAACCCCTTCTCTAACGTGCTCCACCGTCGGCAGTCCAAGGTGCTCCGCCGGCGTCACGTAGCAGAGGAAGTCGGCACCGTTTAGGGCGGCTATGGCTCCGCCTATGGCAGAGGTGATGTGGTCGTAGCCTGGGAAGACGTCGGTAACTATCGGACCCAACACATAGAAAGGAGCGTTATCCGTGGCGATCTTGGCCAGCTTCACCTGGGCCCCTATCTGGTCTATCGGAACGTGGCCGGGTCCTTCAACCATGGTCTGAACTCCTGCCTCTCTGGCTCTCCTAACGAGCCTTCCGAGGGTGTAAAGCTCGGCTATCTGCAGTTCGTCGCCGGCATCGGGCAGTCCGCCGGGCCTCAACCCGTCGCCAAGGCTTAGGACGACGTCGTACTCCCGCGCGAGCTCAAGGAGGTAGTCGTAGTTCTTGTAGAAGGGGTTCTCCTCGCCCCAGTGGAGTATCCACGCTGCCAGGAACGTTCCACCGCGGGAGACCATGCCGACAATCCTCTTGGTTCTCTTCATCTTCTCGACGACCTCTTTCGTAACTCCAACGTGTATCGTCGCGTAGTCAACGCCGTCCCTGAAGTGCTTCTCCACAGCCTTCCACATGTCGTCCTCGGTCATCTCGATGATCGCCTTTCCTTTGGCCAGCATCTCCTCGGCGGCCTGGTAGATGGGAACGGTGCCAATGGGAACGTCCACCGCCTTCATTATGCGCTTTCTTATTTCATCGAGGTCGCCACCGGTTGAGAGGTCCATTATGGTATCGGCGCCATATTTGACCGCGATCTTGGCCTTCTCTATCTCAGCTTCGACGTCCACTATGTCGCGCGAGGTGCCTATGTTGGCGTTGACCTTGACGCGGACGGCTTCACCAACCGCAACGGGCTTAACCCAGTCGTGCCTCACGTTGCGGAATATGACGGTGTGGCCTTTGGCGACGCTCCTCCTGAGCTTTTCGGGGTTTATGCCCTCTTTCTCGGCTATAAACTTCATATCCTCGGTGATTATTCCGTTCCTTGCATCCTCAAGCTGGGTCATGTCCATCACCCTGTTTTAAAACCCGTTTATAACAAAGTTTTTAAATCTCAAAACTTAGTTTTGAACGCAACTTAAAAGGTTTTGGGTGGTTGTGATGCTGAGGGAGACGGAGATAAGCAGGGCGATAATAGAGGCCTACATGGGCGAACTTCTTGAGGGTCTGAACCTTGACGTGGCGATAGTCGGAGCCGGCCCCTCCGGAATGGTCGCCGGCTACTACCTCGCCAAGAACGGGGCAAAGGTTGCGATATTCGAGAAGAAGCTCTCAATCGGCGGCGGAATCTGGGGCGGTGCGATGGGCTTCAACAGGATAGTCGTTCAGGATGCGGCCAAAGAAATCCTTGACGAGTTCGGGATAAGCTACAGACCCTTTAAAAACGGCCTCTACGTCGCCGATTCTATCGAAACGGCAACGACGATAGCAAGCAAAGCTGTGAAGGCCGGAGTGAAGTTCTTCAACATGGTCGAGGTTGAGGATTTGGTCCTGAAGGACGACCGCGTTGCCGGGGTTGTAATCAACTGGACGCCGGTCCTCATGACGGGCCTCCACGTGGATCCCCTTACCATCGAGGCGAAGTTTGTAATCGATTCGACGGGTCACGGGGCGCAGATAAGTCAGCACCTCGTCAAGCGCGGTCTTCTTGAAGTTCCCGGAGAGGGGCCGATGTGGGCCGAAAAGGGCGAGGAGCTGACTGTTAAGCACACGAAGGAGGTTTTCCCGGGCCTCTACGTCACGGGAATGGCCGCGAACGCAATAGCCGGTGCCCCAAGGATGGGCCCGATATTCGGCGGCATGTTCCTGAGCGGAAGGAAGGCGGCCTTCGAAATTCTCGAAAAGCTGAGGTGATGGAATGGCCGTTTTGATTCTTGCCGGCCTTGATACCGGGGGCGGAGCGGGTCTAAAGGCCGACATTGAGACGGTCTCTGCCCTGGGCGAGCACCCGCTCCCCATTCTCACCGCCATCACATATCAAAACCCTCTGGGAGTCGGGGGCTATCACCCCATTCCGCCGGAGGTCGTGAGAAACCAGATACGGGCAGTTAAGGAGCACTTCAAAATCAGAACCGTTAAGGTGGGAATGCTCGGGAGCGGTGGAGTCGCCAGGGTCGTGAGGGAAGAAACCGACGGCTTGACGAGGATCTTCGACCCCGTGATGTCCTCAAGCACCGGCGCCAAACTCATAGATTCCATCGAATCCATCAAAATCCTCGTGGAGGGTTCGATAGTCACCCCGAACGTTCCGGAGGCGGAAGCACTTAGCGGCCTCGAAATCCGTTCGGTGAACGACATGAGGGAATCTGCGAAGGCAATCGCCGAAGACCTCGGCGCTGCGGCGGTCGTGGTTACGGGCGGCCACCTTACCATTACAGACGTCCTCTACTGGAGGGGAAGGTTCTACGAGTTTCCGGGGATGAAGGTTGAAGGCTTCGCGCACGGGACGGGCTGTGTCTTCTCCTCTGCCTTGGCGACGTTCCTTGCCAAGGGCCTTGAGCTTCCCGACGCGGTTGAGAAAGCGAAGCGCTTCGTCGAAGGTGCCATAACCTTCTCGAAGGCCGAGGCAACGGCAGTGAACCCCCTCTGGGAACTCCAGAGGGACGCCTACCGCTGGGGGGCCAGAGAAGAGCTCAGGAACGCCATTGATGAACTCATGGGGTTTAGAGAAAAGCTCAACCCCCACGTTCCCGAGGTCGGGACGAACTTCGCACTGGTGACGCCCTTAGGGGAGGTCTTCGCAGTCAAAGGCAGAATCGTCCGCTACGGAAAAACGGTAAAGCCCGTCGGTCCGGTGGAACTCAACGCCAGCGACCACCTGAGGAGGGCACTGCTCAAGATTAGACAGTTCTACCCCGAGATTAGAGCGGTGCTCAACCTTCGCTATTCCGAGGAACTCGTGAAGCGCGCCCGGGAACTCGAACTGGTGGTTTCTTTCTACGACAGGCATGAAGAGCCGGAGGAGGTGAAGAGGGCCGAGAGGGGAACGATGGAGTGGGGCATCGAGACCGCCGTAAAGAGGGCCGGAAAAAGGCCCGACGTGATTTATCACCTCGGCGACTGGGGCAAGGAGCCGATGGTTCTGGTCTTTGGGAAGGACGCGGGAGAGGTTGTGGAGAGAGTTAGAGCGCTCGTTTCTTCCGCCCTTCGATGAAGACCCTCGCATGCTCGGGGGCAATCTCCTTTATCCTTTCTTCGAGCTCCGGCCTCTCGGAGTAGAGCCGCATGAGGACCTCCCCTTTCAGCCACGGGCTTTTGATTCTTCCGGCGACTTCCAGGGCGGTTTCGTAATCCTCCGCCCGGATTAGACCCAGTGCAAGGGCGCGGAAGCCGCTGTCGCTCCCGATTTCCCTGGCTATCTTCAGGCCCTCATCGGGCTTTCCCTCGACGGCGTAGAGGTAGCTCAGGTGGGCGAGCATTTCGGAGCGGTAGGGCTCATCAAGGGCGCGGTAGAGTCCCTCAAGGACTTCCAGCTTGCCGTAAATTCTGAACAGGGTCAGCCTGTAGTGGTTGGGGTTCCTGAGCGTGTCGAGGACGCACCTTGCCCCTTCAGCGCCCCCCATGAACAACAGCTCCGAGGCCGTTCTGGCGACTCCTTCAACCTCCCAGGGGGCGTAGGCCGGCGGGAGTGCGTCAACGTCAATCGGGTGGGCATCGAGCAGGAGGCGCAGCAGGGCCCGGTACTTTCCGATTCTCCGCGGAGCATCTGAAAAGCCGTATCTCAGGAGAGTCTCTTTCATTCTCTCGAAGTCCCTGACAACCATCGCGAAAAGTCTCACAGTCGAGTCGAGCCACTCGTCGAGGGGAACTTCAAAGTACAGCTCCTGACTCCTCCCGTACCATTCGAGGGAGAGGACCTTCAGAGTTTCGCCCTCTTTAGCGATGTGGAGGTCAATCCATGGGTCGTAGGAGCCGAGGCTAACGATAACGTGCTCCTCCATGAAGGCGTCAAAATTTTCTCCCGCGAGGGCCCTCCGGTAGGGGTCGTCCATCAGCTTTCCGGTCCTCAGCTCGCCGAGGTCAAGGGGTGGCGTGACTTCGAGAAGGTGAAAGTTCAGCAACGCAAGCTCCTCGAGGGCACTTCCGAGAAATACATCGGCGCCAAAGACGAGGAGTTCATCCTTCCAGAGGCTCAGAATCCCGTAGTCGTCCCACTCGAAACCGAGGTATCCAAGAACGTCTCCAGTTTTGGCCAGCTCCGCGAGGCGTTCAAGGAGCGACCCTTCACTCACCCCAACGTCCCAGCCCGTTCTCATACCCAATCACCTTGAGGAGGAGCCTTATGGGCCCGGTGTTCTCAAGGAAAGCCCTCCCAAGCCCGTGCCTTGAGCAGGCCTCAAAAAGCTCTTCGAGGTCGAAGGCGAGGGAATTCAAGAAGTGCCCCTCAGCCTCGAGAAAACTCCCGATGGGGACAGTCAGAGTTGAGCCGTCGGTTGAGAACACTATTCTGTCTTTGGAGAGCTTTACCACACCGTAGAAGCCGGCAAACGATAGCCTTATCCCCCCGTCTCTGGGCTCTGCTAGGAGGCGCATCCCAGTCAGCTCCGCCAGCTTAGCGGCCCTTCTGGACTCCCCTCTGATGAGGGCTCCAATACTCAGAATGGCCTCGGCGAAGTTCAGGTAATCTTCGTCTCCCCTCGCGATGAAAAGTCCCCCTGCGGAGAGCTCAACCCTTGCCTTTGGCCGGGTGCACTCCCTAAACCGCTCCCATGGTCCCGGGTGGAAGAGTTCGCTCACGAAACTGCCCTTGCGCCTGACCATTTCGTCCACGATGGCCTCCAGTGCGGCCCGCTTTATGCACTCCTCAATGGATGGAAGCTCCATAAACGCCTCGATTCTCACTTCCATACCACCAGCCGTTGGAAGCAATGGTTATTAAACCTAACGCCCATACTCCCTCGGTGATTCCATGCCCATACGGGGAAGGGTTGTCGGTAGCGAAATCCCTCGCTTCAGGCACCGCTGGTTTGGGGTTCTTGAGGTCGAGACAGATGGGGAGAAGTATTCGCTCTACATGACGGGCAACGTTGCCCAGTGGTTTCTCAGCGGGGATGAAGTCGAGGTTGAAATCCTTCAGAAGCCGAGAGAGAAAGAAAATGGCAAGATCCTCGATTTCGACGGATACAAGCTCTGGAAGTTTCACGATGGTGACAGGATTCCAGTGTGGCCCCTCTTCGAGAATGAAGTCGAGGCCAAGCGCTACTCGCCTTTAACCGGCGGGCTTCTCTACGCCTACAAAATCCGGGCGAGGGAAGCAAAGTACGAGAGCGATTTTGAAGCCATAGCGGAGCTTGAGCAGTACCACTACGCGAGCCAGAAGGACAAGGTGGCTTTATGGCGCTGCGAGAACGGGCACATCTTCGAGGCCAATACGAAGGAGAAGTGCCCAATCTGCGGCGCTGAGAGCCACATCCTCGAAATCAAAGGCTCAACCCCGGCGTCGCGCTTTCTAATATTGGAGCTCGTCGAGAGGGAGGAGTACGAGCCGAGGATTCTGAGCTACGTCCGCGTTGACCCGCCGATACCGCTGATGCACCGCAGACTGCCCAACGGTGAGGTTGAGAGAAACATCCGCGAGAAGGTCTTTCCGGAGAACTGGTTCCATCCAGCCTTCTGGCCGGAGCGCATAATGAAGGAACTCTACGAGGAGCTGAAGAGGAAGTACGGAAAGAGAAGAATAGCCCGCTCCTACCTCTGGGAGCGGGCAAAGTGGAGGGCCCTGGCCGAGACGAACACCGCCGGAGCGAGGATTGCGCGCGTCGTCGTTCACCCCGACTACCGCTCCGACGGACTCGGCCAGCTGAGCGTTAAAGCCGCCCTTGAGTGGATAGCCGAGCGCAGGGTTCCGGAGATGAGGAAGAGAAAGCAGGTCGTTGAAACCATAGCGCAGATGGCCCGCTACAACCCGTTCTTCGAGAAGGTTGGCTTCAAGTTCCTCTGGGAGACCGCGAGCGGAAGACCGGTCCTCTTCTATCCGCTGAGTGAAGAGGCCCGGGAATACATCGAGAGGTTCCTGAGAGAAGACCCACACGCACCGGAGGACGGAAGGCTCTGGAAACCCAGCTACGGAAAGGTTGAGCCTTTGAACGGCTCGATACGCTTCGTGAACGTCTCCAAGGTCTTCGAGAGCGAGCTTAACATCAAGGGATTGCCGGACGAAATTCAGGAACTGCTGAAGGCCTTCGGGGTTAGGCACCGCGTTATCCAGAGGCCCGTCCTGAGAAACCTCAGCTTTGATATCCAGCCGGGCGAGCTTGTGGCAGTTGTAGGCGCGAGCGGTTCCGGAAAGACGACCCTGCTGAGACTGATTCTCGGCTCCGCCAACGGATGGTGGGAAGAGCGTTTTAGGCCGACCGAGGGCAGGATCGAGGTCCCCGATAATGCCAAGGTTTCCGTCATGATTCCCGGCGAGTTCGAGCCGACTTTTGGCACGGAGGCCATCTTGGAG